>CANLGQ010000201.1 GCA_947490265.1 Pseudomonadota bacterium
GGCGGTTGCGAGCCCCGGCGCGATCTGCCGCGAGCCAACCCGGCCCTCGGCCACCAACCCGTCGGAGGACACGCCGAGAATGGTCGTCAATACCTGAAATTTCCGGCCGTGGAAGAACCGACGGTAGATCGCCTCGGCGCCGATGCACTCGTCGGGGAGGAACGCCGACGGCAAAGCCGGTGGAACCGGTGCGTCGCCCTGGAGGATGACCGCCGAGAAGTGCAGCGTGCGCTGGGTGCGCCCCTTCTTCAGCTCGCGCTCCGACGAAACCGAGCAGACCACCTCCCCGTCCACGCCGCCGAGCTCCGCCTCGACGATGAGCCGGGTCGATCCAGTGCGATGGACCTTCGCCGCGGCCTCGAAGCGCACGTCGCGGGCACCGGCGTACTTCAGCCCCGGGCGCCGGATCGAAGCCGCGGCGGCCATGAGCTCGAGGCCGATCACCCCGGGAAGAACCGGGGTCCCGTCGATCGCGTGGTCGCCGATCCAGGGATCGGATGCAAGCGATAGATCCCGGATCAACCGGACCTTCGAGCCGTCGATCTGAACCTCGTCGACCAGCGGATGGACCGGCGCCGGGGCCAACTCGCCGAGCGCGCCCGAGACCACGATCTCCCCGGTCACCCGGGCCGCCACGAGGTCGACCGTCAACGCGGCCCCGGCGTCGGCGGGCAACAGCTCGACGCCGCGCCCTTCGAGCAAGTGCCGCATTCCGCCGCGCACCGCCATCCCCACGTCGTCCCACGCGGTCCACGCCACGTGAAGCGCGTTGCCCCGCGCGAGGCAGAGGCGGGCGAGCCCGTCGTTGGCGGCCGCATAGTCCACCTGTCCCGGGTTGCCGAATCGCCCGGCAACCGAGCCCATCGACACCACGAAGCAGCTCGGGTCGACGCCCGCGAACAGCGCTTCGCCGCCGATCGCCTTCGCGTCGTACACCCGATGGAAGGCGTCGTCGCTCTTGTCGCCGATCGGCCGGCTCTCCTCGACACCCGCGCCGTGGACCACCACGGTCGGCCGACCGAAGTGGGCGGTGACCGCGGCGAGCAGCTCGGCCACCCCCTGAGGGGTCGAGACGTCGGCGCGGAAATACTCCACCTGGGCCCCTGCCTTTCTGCAGGTCTCGAGGGTCCGGCGGATCTCGTCGGCGCGGCGGAGCGGCTCGAGGCGCGCCTCCATCCGAGCCGGCGTCGGCTTCTCTTTGGCAGCGGTGATCTCGGCCTTGATCCGGATCTTCTCGGTCGGCTCATTCAGGGGCCTCTCCAGCGGAGCGCCGCGACCGGCCAGGGCCAGCCGGACCGGCCCTCGCAGGGCGAACTCCTGAGCAATCCGCGCGGTGATGCCCCGCCCGCCGCCGGTCAGGAGGACGATCGGCGCACCCGGGAGCGCACCGTGAGCCGGGGCGGCCTCGACCGCGTATTGAACGATCCGCCGAACCCCCCCGCGGTAAAACACCTCCGAGAACCCGTCTCCGGACAGCTCGTCGCAGGCGATCCGGGCGGCCAAGATGTCGTCAACCGGGACGTCGACCACCCGGGCGAGCACCTCCCACTCCCGGCCCAACGCCTTCGTAAAGCCAGCGCGAGCGCCTGCCTTCAGCGCTTCGGCCGCCGGTGCCTCGGCCCCGAAGCCGCCGAGCCGGGTGAGCGTGACCCACGCGCGGGGGCGCGCTGCGTTCCACGCCTGCGCCGCATGGAACAGGTCGAGGACGTCGGCCCCGCAGTCGATCACCACGTCGGGGGCGGTCCCGAGCGTGGCACCGCGGCGCGCGAGTTCGGCGCGCACCGCCCGGGCCAGCCCGCCCTCGCCGAGCACCGCGGCCACGGCGCCCTGCAGCGTCGCGCCGCCCGAAGCCGGCCAGTCCACGAGCAGCGGACGCCGGATCCGAATGGTGTCGGGCAGCAGGCCTTCCGACACCGCCACTTCGGCACCCGAGGGCGCGGCCGGCTCGGGGGGCGGCGCGGACCCAACCTGGCCGGTCCCTCGGCGCGCCTCGAGGTAGGTCGCGAGGGCCTGCAGCGTCGGGTAGTCGGAGAGGCGAAAGGCGTCATCCTGTCCGAGCCCGTACCGCTCGCGCATCGCGGCCAGGATCTCCGCCTGCTTGACCGTGTCGACCCCGAGGTCGGCCTCGAGCTCGAAGCCGGGCTCGATCTCCCGCGCCTCGTAGCCGGTCTTCTCCGCGACGACCGCGACCAGGTCGGCCAGGGTGTCCGACCCGGTCGGAGGTGCCGCCGCAGGCACCGCGGGCGGCGCGATCTCGGGGGCCGCGCCGCGTCGGCTGTCGAGGTAGGCGGCCAGCGCGGTCAGCGTGGGGTGATCCGAGAGGCGGAACGCGTCATCCGGCGGAAGCCCGTACTTTTCCCGGAGCGCGCCGATGATCTCGGCCTGCTTCACCGTGTCGACCCCGAGGTCGGCCTCCAGTTCGAAGCCCGGCTCGATCTCGCCCACGTCGTACCCGGTCTTCTCAGCGACGACCGCGATCAGATCGGGCAGCGAGGCGCCCCCCGCGGGGCGCGGCGGGGGAGCCGAAACGGCCGCCCGGGCCGGCGCGGGCACCGGTGCCGGCGCCGGAGCGGCGCCCGGCGCCATGGCCCCCTCGAGGTAGGCCGCGAGCTTGCGCAAGGTCGGGTAGTCGGAGATCCGGAAGCCTTCGTCGCGGGCGATCCCGAAGCGCTCGGTCAGTTCGCCGAGGATCTCGGCCTGTTTCACGGTGTCGATCCCCAGATCGGCCTCGAGCTCGAAGTCGGCCTCGAGCTCCGAGGGGTCGTACCCGGTCTTCCCCGCGACCACCTCGATCAGAGCGGACAGCACGCCGCCCGACGCGGGTGGCGGGACCGCGACCGGCGGCGCGACCGCGGTCGGAGCCGCCGGGATCGGGCCCCCGAGGTCGATCAGCCGCAGCGTGCGCTCCTCGACCCGCTCCTCGAACGCCCCGATGCCACTCACCCGGGCGAGCCAGCCCCGGCGAAGCTCGGGATCCGCGACCCGCGCCTCGCCTCGGGCGACGCGCTTCCACGCCGACACCGCGAGCTGCGAGCCGAAGCCCGCCGACAGCCGCAGAGCGTATGTCCAGTCGCCGCGTTCTCCCTTCGAGATCCTCAGGTCGCCAAGCTCCTCGTCGCGCTCGCGGTAGTTGGCGACCGGCGGAATGCGCCCGAACTGCAGCGCCTTCACGACGACGGTGTCCTCGATCCCGGCCCCCATCGGGTGGCCGGTGAACCCCTTGGTGTTCGTGAGCGGGATCCGGGACGCCGCAGGACCGAACGCCTTTCGCAGCGCCGCGATCTCCGCACCCGCCGAGCCCCCCCGGGCCGGGGTGTAGGTCTCGTGGGACATGAAGAACGCGCGATCGGCCAGCTCCTCGGGCCGTAGGCCCTCCCGGGCGCACACCGTCTCCACCACGCCGACCACCGCCTCGGCGATGTGGGAGGGATCCAGCCGGGTTCCGTGGTAGGCGCTGTTCAGGATCGACGTGCCGAGCAGCTCGGCGACCGGGGTGATCCCCCGCGCGGCGGCCGACTCCGCGGACTCCATCACCAGCCCCGCCGCGCCCATCCCGAGGATCAACCCGTGCCGTCGCTTGTCGAACGGCAACGCGGCGAGCTCGACCCGGTCGGTGGTCGTCGCCGCGCCCGCGGCCATGAACCCACCGCCAATCCAGGGCAACAGCCGCTCACTGGTGACGTCGTCGGCCCCGACCACGATGACCCGCTCAGCCCGTCCCAGCCGGATCCAGTCCTCGGCGATGGCGAGGGCCTGGGTGGTCGAGGCACATGCGGCGTTCACGGCAGTGTTGGGCCCACGGGCGCCGATGAGCTGGGCGAATTGGGAGTGCCCCATGCTGAGGATTTGAAACAGGAAGCGGCGATCGAAGTGCCCGTCCTGGTCGGCGCCGTTCTTTCCTAGCTTTTCGACGAAGCGATCCAACCCCGGAAACGCGGATCCGAACACGACACCGGTGGTGTCGCGCAGCTCGACCGGGAGCGCCCAACCCTGCGGGATCCGGCTGCCATTGGCCGCGACGCGGTACTGCCGCACGAGCGGAATGCCGGCATCGCGCAGGGCCTCGTACCCGGCGGCGACCGCGAGCTGGGTGGCGATGTCGAGCGCCTCGACGAGCGCTTCGGGAACGCCCCACTCCCGAAGATCGAACGCCGATTCGATACCCGCGAGGCGGATCACCTGGCTCTCGTCTTCCACCGCGAGGAAGGATCCCTGGCCGGTCTGGGCGTCCTTCACCAGCCGGACGAGGCCGAGGCCGAGGAACTGGCGCGCACGCCCGCCGAGGTGAGAGATCCGGTTCTCCCCGTCGAGCATGGCCTGGACGTTGCGATCGGAAAACACCGAGGTTCCACCGGGAAGCCCGATCGACGCGCCGGTGCAGACCACGCGCCGAGCGAGGTCGGGCGCGACCCGGCCGCCGATCAGCGGGGTCGCTGCCGAGCGGGACGCGTCGAGCCGGACCGGCGACGAACGAACCGCCTCGACCCCGATCGGGAGGGGTGGCGGAGAAGCCTTCTTCGCCGCCTCGAGGGCGGCGGCGATCAGTCCCTGAACGGCCGGCAGGACCGCCCGGGCGAAGGCGTCGGCATCGCCGCCTCCCAGGCCGGCGCGCGCCGCCGCCTCGATGAACCGGGCGATGGTGTCGTCGGCCACCACAGGCGGGAGAAGCACAGTCCCGACGCGAGCGACCGGGGAGATCAGGGCGACCGGCTGGGGTGGCGGGGCTTCGGCGGCGATCCGGCGGGCGCCGGTGCGCTCCGAGGCCCAAACGATGATCGACCGCAGGGTCCGGTGAGTCGAGAAGTCGAACGCATCGTCGCGCGGGATCCCGTAGGTCTGCCGGACCCGCGCAAACAGCTCGGCTTGCTTCACCGTGTCGATCCCGAGGTCGGCCTCGAGCTCGTAGTCGAGCTCGAGCTCATCGGCCGAATAGCCCGTGGATTCGGCGATGATCCGAAGCACCCCGGCCGCGAGGTCGGGCATCGGCTCGGACTGGGTCGGCTCGTCGAACGCCTCGGAGATGGCCTCGCTGGTGGCGTGGCGCGGGGCCGGATCGGCGAACAGATCGAGCCCGGCCGCGGTGGTCAGCGGCTCGGGGAGCACCGGGAACCCCGCGGCGACCAGACCGGCCAGCATGTCGAGAAACGAGGCGACGCCGCCGCGCTTGGGATGATTCGAATAAAGCGCCCGGTGAGGACGGCGCTTCAGGATCGCGACCGTGAAGCCGGACAGCGCGCGCTTTGGACCCAGCTCGGCAAAAACGCGCGCGCCGTCCGCGTACATTCTCTCCAGCTGCGCGGTCCACTCGACCGGCGCGTAGATTTGCCGCGCCAGCAGGTCGACGATCTGGGGCCCGGCGTTGGGCCCGGCCGGGTAGTACTCGCCGGTGACGTTCGTGGTGATCGGACGGATCGGGGCCTTCAGGCCGAGTCGCTGCAGGACGCCGCGCAGCGGCTCACTCGCCGGCGCCACGATCTGGCTGTGGAAGGCGTGACTCACCGCGAGCATGTGTACGGTGATCCCCCGCGCGCGGAACCGCTCGCAGGCATCGTCGACCGCGTCGGAGGCGCCCGCGATGACCGTCTGAGTGGGGCAGTTCTTGTTGGCGGCGATCACGTAGCCGTCGACCTCGGCGAGCACCGCCTCGACGACGTCGGTCGCAGCCGCGATCCCCGCCATCTTGCCGGGATCGTCGATCTGGATGTTCGCCATCTCGCGCCCGCGGGCACTCACCGCGTGAAGCGACTGCTCGAACGTCATCACCCCGGCGGCCACCGCCGCGCCGTACTCACCGAGGCTGTGACCGGCGACGGTGTTCGGGAAGATCCCGTAGGCAGCGAGCAACCGGAGGACGGCGATATCGAACGCCAGCGTCGCCGGTTGGCTGTACTCGGTCTGCTTGAGGACTTCTTCCTTCTCCTCGAGGTTCTCGCCGGGCAACAGCCGGAGGTAATCGGTGATCGGCTTTCCCAGCTTCGGGGCGAGCACCGCGTCGGCCTCGTCGAAGCACTCGGCGACGATCGGGAAGTGCGCGGCGAGGTCGAGCCCCATCCCGACGTACTGGCTTCCCTGCCCGGTGAAGACGAAGGCGAGATCGCCATCGACCGGGCCGTCTTCGTAGCTGACGCCGCGCGCCCGCAGCAGATCGGGGTTGGCGCTCTTCTCCACGCTCTGAATCGACCGCTCGATCTGGCTGCGGAATTCGTCGGCATCGACCGCATGCGCGGCGATGCGCAGCGGAGCGGACGGATTCCAGGCCGCCGGCTTCCCATCGCGCAGCAAGCGCAGGTTATTCGCCAGGTCGACGGCGTCGGAACCCGACGTCGCCCACACGCCGGCGGGAAGGCCGGGGGCCACCGCGGCCGGACGCGCGATCCGCGGCGCCGAAACCGGAGCTACGACGGGAGCAACCGCGGCAGGGGCCTGCTCCGGAGGCGGGCGCATCGGCACATGGAGCGCCGAAGGCTGACCGGCGTATCCCTCGAGGACGACGTGGAAATTCGTTCCGCCAAAGCCGAACGCCGACACCCCGGCGCGCCGGATCCCGCTGGGGGGCGCCGGCCACGGTTCGGCCCTCGTCTGCACCGAGAGCGGAATGGTCGCGAGCGGAAGGTCGGTTCGCGGCGTTTTGTAATTGATGCTCGGCGGGAAGGTGCTGTGGTAGAGCGACAGCGCGACCTTCATCACCGAGGCGGCGCCGGCCGCCGACTTCAGGTGCCCGATCTGGGACTTCACCGACCCGATCCGGATCGGTCCGCGCCCGCTCCGGCGGCCGGGCCCGATCACCTCGGTCAGGGCCTCGACCTCGACCTTGTCGCCCACCACGGTGCTCGTGCCGTGACACTCCACCAGGTCGACCTCGGCGGGATCGACCCCAGCCGTCTCGTAGGCCCGCTGCAAGGCCCGGATCTGCCCCTGGATGTTCGGCGCGGTGATCCCCTTCCCCTTCCCGTCCGAAGCGGCGCCCACCGCCCGGATCAGGGCATACACGCGATCGCCGTCCCGGATCGCATCTTCGAGACGCTTCAGCACCAGGATCCCACACCCCTCCCCCATCACGAAGCCATTCGCGCTGGCGTCGAAGGGTGACGAGTGATCTGGGGACAACGCCCCGATCTTGCAAAACTTGACGTAGGTCGCCGCGCCCATCGAGCGATCGGCGCCGCCGGTCACCACCAGGTCGGCCTCGAAGGAGGCCAGCGAGCGGGTAGCCGCCTGGATCGCCGCCATCGACGAAGCGCACGCCGCATCGACGGTGAAGTTCGCGCCGCCGA
>CANLGQ010000202.1 GCA_947490265.1 Pseudomonadota bacterium
AACTATGTGCGGGCGTTCGACGAGGGGAGGCCGGCCGACTTTCTCGAGGAGCGCTGGCTCGCCGCCCACCTCGCCGACATGGTGCGGGTGAAGGAAGAGGGCTGCATGGACCGCTTCGCCGCGGAGGTCGCCAGGAATCCAGGTGACCCGACGTGGGAGGACCTAGCCGAGCACATGGCGGTCACCCTGGGGACCCGGGTTCAAGACCGCGAAGCGCTGGCTGGCCGCATGGCGCTCGAGACCGCCATCGCCACCTCGCTCGGGTCGGTCGTTCGTCGGCAGCTCCAGAACGGCGCCCGAACGGTGCGCACCTACGTGGGCGCGGCGATTCGCGCGACACTGCACGGCGGCCCGTGGGTTCCTCCCGGCCTTCCCTCCGACCGGCAGCTCGTGTGCGCGCTCGTGTCGTCGACGTTTCGGGTCGCGCGGATCACCCACGTCTGGCGGCTCGGCATTCGGCGGCGGGCGCGGGGCGCCGAGGCGGCGAGCGGGACCTCGTGGTCGCTGGCCCCGTCGCTCGCCGCGGTGCTCGGTCCCGCCGCCCTAAGACTGGAGCCCCGGGTCGCCGACTTCTTCGACCGGATGCACGCCTGGCAGCTCACCGCGAGCGTCCACCTCTACCACCGGGTGGGGCGGTGGGCGGCGGTCTTCGGAACGCTCCTCGTCGGGCAAGGGATGTACGAGCAGGATCTCGACCAGGTCGACGCGCGGTTTCGCCTGTTTCGCCGCGACGACGGCTCGCTCCACTTCATGCGCGAGTTTTGGTGCGCCGACGAAATTCGGGTCTTCGACAGCGACTTTGTCGTGCGCGAGGTCGACGGTCGGCCCACGATCCTGGAAATCTTCCAGGATCTCGGCGTGGCGGCCCGCATGCGCACCGACGTCCTCCCCGACGGCGGGCTCCTGATGACCGTCGTGGGCCTCTTCGTGCGCGGCGTGCCGGTCGGGGTCGGTCCGGCCGTGGTCCACTTCGAAACCCGGCCGGAGGCGGATCGACTGGTGGTCCGCGGGACGCTCGACCTCGCGCCGCGCACCGCCCTGGCCCGTTGGTGGTGGCACCGCGTTTTGCGGCTCCCGGAGCGGATTGGCGAGATCCGCTACTTCGCGGTCCCCCGGTCCGATGTGCCCGAGCCGAGGTCGTAGGCGAGGGTCACGACCCGCAGGCCGAAAAACCACATCCGGTGCTCGGCCCGACAGCCCGTTTCGGTGGTCAGCACTCTGATTTCCTCGCGAAACGAAGCCACGTAGCGAGCCGTCCCGCCCCGCGGCACGAGGTAGAGGCCTGGGCCACCGGACATCCCGCCGTCCTCGGTGAGGACCAGCGTCGAGCCGTCGAGCGCGACCCGAAACAGCACCACCCAGGCGCCGCCGGGCACCGGAAAGGTGATCCGCACGCACGGGTCGGGTTCGCCGTCCACCGAGACGACGTCGTACCGCGACACGTAGAGCGCGCGATCGTCGGGATAGCGCCGCACCCACCACTGGCAGGGGTCGGGCGGCCCGGAGGCATAGATCTCGTTGGAGAGCGGGGCGTCGGCCGATGTGGGGAGGTTGAATTGCCCCCACCGGCGAGCAAACACGGACACCCAGGCCCGGCCCGCCCAGCCGAAGCCGGCGCGCCACCGCGGCTCGACCCGCATCGGGTACCGCGCAGTGTGCTCGTAGAAGGTGCGGATCCGCGGGTCGATCCGCTCCGCGCGCGCGAGCGACGATAGGTCGCGGATCAGCCCCCCTTCCGGATCGCGGGCCAAGGTGGATCCCCGCGCGGCCGCCCAGCGCCGAGGCCACTCCGGCCCGATGGGGCCCTCGCCCGTCGGCACGTCGAGCCAGGGCCGGTGGGCCACCTTCGGGAACGCGCGGGCGACGATCCACAGCAGCCCGTCGAGGATCACCGGCAGTTGGTGGGATTGAACGAACAGGTCTTGGTTTGGCCGCCCCGCAGATTGCCCGAGGCCGGCAACGACCCCTGAAAGGTGAGTTTGCAGTCCTCGTTGTTCGGAAGCGTGATGCTCACCTTCGTCCCCCGGATGTCGGCGCGCCGACGCACATTCGGGGTCGACGGGCACTTCGCCTCGACCGTGTGGAACAGCTCGCCGGGCTTGAGGTCGAGGAGGATCGTGCCGGAGACTTCGCGCGCCTCCAGCACCGGATCAGGTTCAGGGGCCACGTCAGGGCCCTTGGACTTCGGTCCGGCGGGCTTCGGCTGGGCGCGCGGGCCGGCAATGGCCACGTCGGTGTCCTGGGTGCTCTGCCTCGGGGTGACGCCAGGCACCGTGATGACCCCGGTGGTGGCCGTCACCACGAAGAACAACACCACGACGACGACCGCGAGCGCAGCCCCCACCGCCATCACGAGCCCGATGATCATCGAAATCACCGTCACCGTCTCCGACGAGTCGCTCACGGCCGGTTCGGCGGCGCCGCCGAATTTTTGGAACGGAGAGAGCTCGTGGGGACGAGCCGGGGCCGCCTCGGTCGGGGCGCTCGTGTCGTCGGGCTGGGCCTTGATCCCGCGTCCGACGGGTCCCTTCGGACGCGACACCAGGGACGGAGCGCCGACCGACGAGGCGTCGGGCTCAGGGGGGGGTCGGGGAGCCGGGCCGGTGGGACGCGGGCGCCCCGCGGGTCGGGGTCTCTCACTCATCGGGTCAGCCTACACGAAGAAGTCCGGAGTCAGCATGGCTCCCGGCTTGACAGCGTAACCGGAGAGGTCGGTCACCGCGCCGAGGTCGCGCAGCACGTCTTCGTCGAGGAAGAAGTTGCCGGTGAGGTCGCGCGGGCGGGTCAGGATGAGGTAGGCCGCATCCGCCAGGATCGTCGGCTTTCGTGAGCTCGACATCAGCGCTTCGCCGCCCAGCATCTCCACGGCGGCGGTCGCGATGGTGGTCTTCGGCCACAAGGCGTTCACCGCCACTTTGCCCCGAAATTCCTCGGCCATCCCCAGCACGCACAGACTCATTCCGTACTTCGACATGGTGTAGGCGACGTGATTGCCGAACCATCGCGGTTCCAGGTTGAGCGGCGGGGACAGGTTCAGGATGTGCGGGTTGTCGGCCCGCAACAGGTACGGCAGCGCCGCCTGGGAGCACACATAGGTGCCCCGCACGTTGACCCCGAACATCAGGTCGAAACGCTTCATCGGCGTCGCGAGCGTTCCGGTCAGCGAGATCGCGCTGGCGTTGTTGATCAGGATGTCGATCCCCCCGAAATGCTCGGCGGCCTGGCTCATCGCCTTGGCGACCGCCACCTCGTCGCGGATGTCGAGAGCGAGCGGAAGCGCCTTCCCGCCCGCGAGTTCGACCTCTTCCGCCGTCGAATAGATCGTACCCGCGAGCCGGGCGTGCGGCTCCGTGGTCTTCGCCCCGATGACGATGTTGGCCCCATCGGCGGCTGCGCGGAGCGCGATGGCCTTTCCGATGCCCCGGCTGGCGCCGGTCACGAACAGTGTTCGACCCTTCAGGCTCACAGGACCTCCCCCCCCCATGGTCACATTCCGTTGCCCGCCAGACAACCCACCGGTGGCCAGCTAGGATCGAAACGGAGCACCGATGATCGCCTGGGGGATACTGGCGGCGGCGGTCGGGGCAGCAGAGCCGTCCGAAACGCACGAGCTGGACCTGCTCCGAGCCTATCCGGGTGGACCGCGGATCTACGTGCAGGCGATCCTGCCCGACGGCACGGCGGGACTGTTCCTCGTCGATACCGGCGCAGACATCTCGGTGTTGACGCGCGCCGCCGCCGACCGCCTCGGTCTCGAGGTCGAGGAGAACTACGCGATGGTGTGGGGCCTCGGCGGCACGAGCCGCATGCACCGCGCGATCGTGCCGACGCTCGACCTCGGTGGCGCGGTGGTGCACGACATCGAGGCGGCGGTCGGCCTGCCCGGGGTCGCCGACGAGGTCGGCTTCATGCCACTGTCCGGGATCCTCGGGAACAACGTCTGGTCGAACTTCGTCCTCGAGCTCGATTACCCGGCCGACCGGATGGTGCTCCACGATCCAGGTGAACGGGTGGGCCCCCGCCGCGTCGCTTCCCTGCTGTTCGATGGGCAGCACCTGTACACGATGGGGCATCTCCAAGCGCCCGGCGAGGACGGCGTCGCGTCCAGCCTGCACTTCCAGCTCGACACCGGGGCGGGCGAAGTGCTGCTGTGTGGGGCCGCCGGCGCGCCGTTCGCGGACCAGGCGAGCGAGGGGTTGGAACCGCTGCTCGGTATCGGCGCGAGCGAAACCCTGCCGCCGTTCCGGTACTTCCGAACGACCCGGCGCGTGCCGCTCTCGACACTGACGATGGGGGGAAAGACCCAGACGGTCGCGCCGATGTCGGCCCAGTGGTTCGGCTTCGAGCCCGAGGAGCGCGATCGGTGCAGCTTCGATGCGCTGATCGGGCACGAGCTGTTCGCGTCGTATCGGGTGTGGATCGACTATGGGCGCGGATGGTTTGCCCTCGGCAAGAGCAAGCGAAAGGCGCGGCAGCTCAATGGGCACGAGGTGCTCTACGACCAGGACGTCGCGGCGTTCGGCGACGACAACAGCCGCCTCCTGTCCCGGGCGAAGCTCCTCATCGGTGCCGACCGGATGGAGGAGGCCAAGGCGATGTTGAAGACCGCCATCGCCCTCGAGGGGTCGGCCGCGGATGCCGCGGTCCTTCTAGCCCAGATCGAACGGGCGGAGGGCGATCTCTCGGGCGCCTGGGCTGCGCTCGCCGGCCTGCCCGCAGGCGAGCTCGTCGACGAGGGCGAGATCGTTCGCAGCGTGAACGGCCTCCTGCTCGAGGGCCGGACCGCCGAGGCCCTCGACCTCGCCGAGCGCGCGGCTGCGGATCGGCCCGCCGACGGCTGGTCGCACGTGGCCAAGGCCGACGCTTTGCTCGCTGCGGGGCGAAGCGAGGAGGCGAGCGCGGCCCTCCTCGCCGCCGCCAACCTGGCAGACTACCCCGACGCTCACCTGCTGCGCCGCGCGCGGATCGCGTTAGCCTCGGGCGATCGCTTTGGGGCGATGGCCGACCTGCGCAAGCTGCTGCAGCTCTACCCCTCCACCGGGCTTTACCTGTGGTTCTACTCCCTCTTGGTCGAGTCACCAGAGGAGGCATCGACGTTCGCCGCGGATCTTCAAGAAGCCCTGGACCGCGTGCAGCCGTGGCTGCGCCCGCTCGACTTCGCGGTGGCCGGCTGGGCGGCGATCGGCGATCCGCAGGCGGCGACGGTCGCGATGAAGGAGGGCCTCGTCCGCGACTGCGAACCGATGCCCGCGGGCCCGGAGGCCGACAACTGCTATGCTTGGTACTGGGCGCTCGCCGGCGTCCACCTCGACGAGGCGCGCGACCGGGTGGAGGGGGCCATCTCCGAAGCTGGCGACCGAAGCGACTTTCTGGACACCGCGGCCATGGTGTACTTGGCCCGCGGGGAGCGCACCCGAGCTGCCGAAACGGCGCGCAAGGCAGCACGCTTGGCCCCGGAGGACATCTACATGCTCTGGCAGGCAGAACGGATCCAGGCCATCGCCGGGGGCGAGGCAACAGCCAAAGACGAGGTTAGACCATGAGTCCAACGTGCCTGTCGATGGTGTTTTTCGTCGGCGCGGCCGCGGGAGCCGACGAGCCTTCGAAGTTTCCCGTTCCCCCAAAGGAGTCGACGGTGGCGTCGGTCTACGACGGCGACACGGTCACCCTGGCCACGGGCGACAAGGTCCGCCTGCGGTGGGTCAACACCCCCGAGATCAAGCCGGCCGAAGCCTATGGGCTCGAGGCGCGGACCGCGACTGAGCGCTTCGTCCTGAGTCGATCGGTGAAACTCCTGTTGGGGAGCGAAAATCCGCGCGACGGCTATGGTCGAATCGTGGCCGGAGTCGCGACCGACGAGGGGAACCTGTCGCTGCACCTCCTCGAGCTCGGCCTGGGGCACCTGTTCGTGATCCCGCCCGACGACACCGATCTGAGCGCGATGAGCGCCGCGCAGGAGGCCGCCCGAGCTGCGAAACGGGGCATCTGGTCGACCGATCGCTACCAGGGAGCGCTGCACATCACCTCGTTTCACGCCAACGCCGCCGGCGACGACCACACCAACGTCAACGGCGAGTACCTCCGGATCTGCAACCTGAACACGACCCCGGTCGACCTCGACGGCTACCGGATCACGAAGGCGACCGGAGAAAGCTTTGCCTTTCCTCGCGCGACGATCCCCGGCGGCCACACCCTCGAGCTGCACTCGGGGCAGGGCGAGCAGCGGATCGACCCGAAGCAGCAGATCGAGCTATTCCTCGGCTCGGCGGTACCGATCTGGTCGGACGACGGGGATCGCGCCACCCTCTATGACCGCTTCGGCCACGTCGTCGATGCCCGCGACCACAGCGTGTCGAGCCACGCCGAGTAGCGCCTGGCGGGCTTGACGCCCGGCCTGGCACCGCGGATAATCGGACATTCTCCCCCGTCGGCGATGCTGCGGGGGTCGTTCGATGGGTGGCCGGAATGGCCGAGCAAGCAGTGATCGACGGGGTCCGCCTGTCGAAGACGATGGCCTTTCTGCTCCGGCATCGGCCGGAGGTCGGGGAGCTGTTGCCCGACGGCGAGGGCTGGGTGGAGATGGAGGCGCTGCTGGTCGCCCTCACCCGCCTGCTTCGCATCCACATCACCCATGAGGTCGTCCTCACCGCCCTCGGGCCAGACCTCCGACTCGTGGCTGAGGGAAGCGGAGTCGCCCCCCGCAACGCCCGCTTCGAGGTCCTGGGCGCGCGGATCCGAGCGGTCGAACGGCCGCCAGGCCATGCCCATCCGCGGGTCGTGCCCCCCGACATCCTCTACTACCCGACCGGCGCCGACCAACTCCCGACGCTTCGGCAGCGAGGGCTCGCAAGCACCGGCGATCCCCGGCACGCCGCCCTGCTCACCGATGACGAGGGGACGGCCTGGCGGATGGCCCACCGCCTCCCGGGCCCCCAGGATCCGCGGATCGTCGTCGCCGACGCGGCCCGGGCACGCCGACGGGGGGTGCGGTTCTACCGCGACCGGCACAGCGGCTTGTTCCTGGCGAACGCGATCGCCCCCGTCGACCTGCTCAACCTCCTGCCCTCCTTCGAGGAGCAGCTCTCCGCCGGGGGGATCCCGGTGCGGATGGATGCCGCCGGCCGGCCCCTGTTCGCGTTGATCCGGGTGACCCGGCGGAGCGGCGTTACCTGGGAGGTAGCCAAGGGCAAGCTCGAGCCGGGAGAGACGCCGGAGGCCGCCGCGGTCCGCGAGGTGCGCGAGGAGATGGGCATCGACGCA
>CANLGQ010000203.1 GCA_947490265.1 Pseudomonadota bacterium
CGGCGAGGTAATGAACCAGCTCCGCCGAGAGGGCCGCGAAGTCATCGTTCCACCGGTTTGGGTCCGGGAACGTCCGGGTATGAAAGATCACCCGAGGCTCGGTGATCGCGACCCCGACGTCGTGCGGCCGGATCCGCTGGCCGGACCCGATGTCGACGGGGATGACCTGGCAGGGTCCGTAATACAGGGCCAAGGACCTCTTTTCGATGGATTCCCCGGAACGCGCGTAGTGCGAGGGGGCGTCGGCGTGGGCGCCAATGTGGAGCGTCGTGCGGATGGAGGACAGGTCGATGTTCGCGCCGTCGGCGATGCGGAGCGCGGTGACCCGCTCGAGCGCGACATCGCCGGGCCAGACCGCTGTCTCTGGCGAGAGCGCCGGCGTGATGTCGATCAGCCGGTCCAAGCGATCACTTTCAGCTCGACTGCGATCGGGGTGGGCAGGGCTCGGACCTCGACGGTGGTCCGCGTGGGACCGATCGCCGCGAAATACTCGCCGTAGACTCGGTTGAACGTAACAAAATCACGTTCCATGTCGATCAGGAAGGCGGTGACGTCGACGACGGCCGCGAGGCTCGAGCCGCTGGCGGTGAGCACGGCCGAGATGTTGTCGATCGTGGAACGGGTCTGGGCGGCGATGTCGTAATTGCGGGGCTTCCCCTCGGCGTCGCGCACCGGGCCGCCTGGGATGTCGTCGGTTCCCGGTCGCCGCGGACCCATGCCGCTGACGAACAGGAGGTCGCCGACGCGGCGGGCGTGGGGGTACGGTCCGACCGGCCTGGGTGCGGAGTCGGTGACGATCTTCTTCACGTCCATGGGTGGGCTCCCTGCTGCGGCTTCGAGCGTTCATACATCGCCGTTTGACCACAAGTTGTCTCGGGGGCGTGACATTCTTGTTGGCCGGTGGGTCCGCCGTGCGCTAAGCTGCGGAGCGTCTGATTCAGCGTCGGGCTAGCCCGCTCCGGAGGGAACATGCGCTTCCACCTCGTCCTCGTCGCTCTGCTCACTGCTTGCAGCGGCGGGGGAATCTACGACAAGAGCGGCACCGGAACAAGCGTAGACGGGAGCGACGGCGACACCGACACCGACACCGACACCGACGTCGATGCCGATGCGGATGCCGATGCCGACACGGATGCCGACACCGACGCCGACACCTTCTTCGTCGATACTGCCGCCGGCGGCGGCGGCGGCGGCGGTGGCGGTTCCGGTGGTGGTGGTGGTGGTGGCGGCGGCGGCGGTTCCGGCGGCGGCGGCGGTGGCGGCGGGTCCGGCGGCGGCGGCGGCGGCGGGACCGGAGGCTCCGGCGCCAGCGGCGGCGGCGGTGGCGGCGGTTCGGGCGGCGGTGGCGGCGGCGGCGGCGGTTCCGGCGGCGGCGGTGGTACCGGAGGCTCCGGGAACTGAGCGGTTCCGCTCGTCTCTCGCTGCCAATGGACCGGTAGCGGCTGGGGACGGGCGATGTGTTCGGCGATGGGTTACGGCGGGTGGCCCGGAGGAACTCCTTGGCCTGCCTGCATCACCGCGCCAATTCGATCGGCCTTGCCGGAAGGGCCAATGGTCCGATGCCGTTTGCGGAGCCTGGGGTGGAACCCCACTACGCGCCGTCGCGAGAGGTCGCGATCGAGCATGCCCGGGTCAGACTCGATCTGTTCCCGGCCGAGCGGCGATTCAGCGGGGAGGCCCGGTTTCGCCTCCGTGCGCTGGGCTCGTTTCGCGACGGGTTCTCGCTGGACCTCGACGACGTGGTGATCGAGGCCGTCGCCGATGAGAACGGTGCGCCGCTGGGCTGGGTGCACGAGCATGGTCGGATCCGGATCCGATCGGTTCAGGTCCCGGCCGAGGTGGTTGTGCGGTGGTCGGGGCGGGACCCGATCCACGGCCTCTACTTCACGGGCCCCACCCCCTGGGCGCCGAACCGCCCTCCGATGGCGTGGACCCAATGCCAGGACGAAGACGCCCACTTCGTGCTCCCCTGCCATGATCACCCCGGGATCAAGCACCCGTGGTCGATCGAGCTGTGGGGGCCGAGCGGCTATACCCTCCTTTCCAACGGTGCTCAGGTTGAGACGGGGGAGAGTGGCGGGCGCGTTTTTGCTCGCTTCGAGCAGCGCGAACCCATGCCCGCGTACCTGTTCACCGCGGTGTGCGCCCAACTCTCGGTTCGCCGAGCGGAGCCGGTGAGGCAGGGAGAGCGCACCATCGAGGTGCGCTACCTGGTGCCGGTTGGCCGTGAAGAAGCGATCAGCCGGGCGATGGGGCGTACGCCGGAAATGATCGCCGTCTTCTCGCGGCTGACCGGCGTCGATTACCCCTGGCCGCGCTACGACCAGGTCGTGGTGGACGACTTCGTGTTTGGCGGGATGGAGAACATCGCTTGCACGACGATGATCGACGCGCTCCTGGTGGACGAGCGGACCGTTCGGGAGTGGGATCCCGATGCGCTCGTGAGCCACGAATTGGCCCACCAGTGGTTCGGCGACCTCGTCACCTGTCGCGACTGGAGCCAGGGCTGGCTCAACGAATCGTGGGCGACGTTCATGGAATTCGCCTGGTGGGAACATGCCAAGTCGCCGCATGAGGCCACCTGGTATCGGTGGGAAAATTTCGAGACCTACCTCGAAGAGGCCGGTGGGCGGTACCGGCGGCCGATCATCTCCTACGACTTCCGTGAGCCGATCGACGTGTTCGATCGCCATCTCTACGAGAAGGGTGGGCTGGTGCTCGCCACGCTCCGGAGCGAGCTGGGCGAGGCCGCCTTCTGGGCCGGGGTGAAGCAGTATCTGGAGCGACACCGCCACCAGGCAGTGCACACCCGTGACTTTCAGGCTGCCCTCGAGGGAGCGAGTGGGGTGAACCTCGATCGGTTCTTCCAACAGTGGCTACACAGCCCCGGGCACCCCGTCGTCAAGGTGAAGCTCAAGGCCGAGGCAGGCCTGCTGGTCGCGTCCGTCGTCCAGAGCCAACAAGGCGAGGGGATCCCCGCAGCGTTTGCGTTCCCACTCGTCCTGGAGGTCGTTGGCGAGTCTGGCGCCACGCAGCGCTATGCGCTGCCGATCGCCGAGCGCGACCGAACCTGGGCGATCCCGATCTCGACTCCCATCTCTGCGGTGCGCGTCGATCCCGATTTCCGCGTGTTGATGGAACTCTCGCTCGAAGCACCGGAGGCGTGGCTCGCCCGACTCGCGACGGACGCCTGCCCCGTGCTCGCGCTCCGCGCGGTCCACGCCTTGCTCGAAGCCAACACCGGCACAGCATGGCAAGCCGTCGCCGGCGCACTACGGGATCATCCGGCTCCCGGGGTGCGTATGCGCGTCGCGGCGGCGCTCGGCGAGCGCGGCGGTGCGCCGGCGCGAGACCTCCTGATCGCGGCGTTGACCGCCGACCTCGACCCGCTCGTCCGCCGTGCAATCTGCGAGGCGCTCGGCGCGTTTCGCGAGCCGTCCGCGGCCGACGCGCTGATCGCCGTCCTCGATGGCGAGGCGCAGTCCTGGCACCTGTGGGGGGCGGCTCTGGTCAGCCTCGGAAAGACGCGCGATCCTAGAGCTGTCGGCGTCATTACCCGTTTTATCGACACACCGGCGTGGCACGACCTGATCCGGATCCGGGCGGTGACCGCACTCGGGGCGACCGAGGACGCCGCGGTTTTGGAGCGGTTGATCGAGCGCTCCCGGCCCATTCACCCCGATCGGCTGCGCGGGGCCGCTGCCCTCGCCCTCGGGCGGCTCGCCGATCGAGTGGAGCCCGTGCGCCGTCGTGCGGTCGAGCGTTTGATCGAGGTCCTCTCGGAGCCCGGCTTCTTCAGTCAGCTCCAGGCGGTAGACGCCCTCGGAACCGCGCGCGATCCCGCGGCCGTGGAGGCGCTCTCCGCAGTGCACCTGACGGCGCCCGACGGCCGCACGAGGCGACATGCCTATGAGGCCATGGCACGCATTCGAAGCGGAAAGAGCGCCGATGAGGCCGTCGTGACCCTTCGGCGACAGGTCGAGAAGCTCGCAGAGGACAACCACAAACTCCGCGAGCGGATCGAACGCCTGGAGAGACCGATCGGCTCGACCGGGGCATGATCGAGTCGGATGACCATTCGACTCGGACCATTCGAACTGCACGCGCCGCTCGGCAAGGGCGGGATGGGGGTGGTGTGGGAGGGACGACACGCCGGCCAGGATCTCGCGGTGGCGGTGAAGGTGATCACCGAAAAGATTGCGCGTGACGAACATTATCTGAAGGCGTTCCGCAAAGAGACCGCGGCAGTCGCCCGGCTCGATCACCCGGGGGTCGTGTGGCTGTACGATGCCGGACAGGTGAGTCGTCAGGCCGCCCGCGACAGCTACGGACAGTTGGTCGAGGGTAGCCCCTATCTGGTGATGGAACGGGCGGATCGCGGTACGTTGGCCACCCTTGAGGTCCGTTCCTGGGCGGAGTTGAGGGAGATCGCCGGTCAGCTGCTTCGGGCCCTCGCGCACGCCCATTCGCGGGGCGTCGTCCACAAGGACCTTAAACCGGCCAACATCCTACGCTTCCAGGGTGATAGTGGGGAGCGCCTCAAGCTCACCGACTTCGGCATCGCCCACGCGCTCGACGCCACTGAGACCGCCACCCGCGACCAGGCGATGGGCACGCTCCACTACATGTCCCCCGAGCAGATCCGAGCCGCCTGGCGAGAGTACGGGCCTTGGACCGACCTCTACTCGCTCGGAAACCTGTTGTGGAAGCTGGCAACCGGGGCCATCCCGTTCCCCGGCAAGGCGCACGCGGAGTTGCTGCACGCGCAACTCCACCAGGTGCCGTCCGGATTCAGCCCGCGCTTTCCGGTGCCGGTCGGCCTGCTGCCCTGGCTCTCGGTGCTCCTCCGCAAGGACCCTTGCAACCGGTTTCAGTGCGCTGCCGACGCGCTCGCCTCGTTCGAGCCGGTCGCCAGCGACCTCGGACCCGCCGACCTCGACGACCCGGAGGACGACCCGACCGACGTCGCGACCCGCGACGAACTCCACCGGTTGGCCCCACCCGGGCCGGCGCCGATGCTTGAGAGCTGGCGTACTTCCACACTCTCCGGGCAAGGCCGTGCCGTGCTCGGTGCAGGGCGTGGCCTGTTTGGCCTCCGCCAGCTCCCCTTGGTTGGCCGGGAGGACGAGTGCGGCTCGCTGTGGCGGCAGCTGGTTGCCGTGCACGCCGATCGGGCGTGCCGGGTCGTCCTCGTTCGCGGCGACGTCGGCGTGGGCAAGACGCGCCTCGTCGATTGGCTTGCCGAGCGCGCGCACGAGGTGGGGGTGGCCTCCGTGTTGCGGTGTCGGTGTAGTCCGTCCGAGCATCCGGAGCGGCCGCTGCAGTCGATGCTCAATCGCTGGGCCCGCGCCGCGCACCTCGACCCTGAGGCGCGCGCGGGCCGCGTCGCCTCAGCGCTCCGTGGTGCCGGGGTGGACGACCCGGTGCTGGTCGAACGGATCTGCGAGCTTTGCGCGCCCGACGGGCCGATCGACGCCGAGTCACGCCACGAGGAGCTCGTGGCGTTGATCACCGCGCTCGGGCGAGTGCGGCCGGTCGTTCTCGTGGTTGACGACGCCCAATGGGGGATGGATGCGCTGCGCCTGTCCCTCCGCCTCGTGTCTGCGGTCGATACCCGGGCCCTCGTGCTCCTGGCGATCGGTGACGAGCTCGTGACGGATCGTACCGTGGAAACCGGGTTGCTGGAGGAACTGTCGAGGCAGCCACGCGTGGCGACCCTCGCCCTCGGCCCCCTGGGGTCTGAGCATCGGCTGCAACTCGTCCAGGGGGTCCTCGGATTGTCTCCAGAGCTCGCCCGACGTGTTGCCGGCAGATCTCGGGGAAACCCTCTGTTTGCGGTCCAGCTCATCGCGACCCTCGTGGTTCACGACCTCCTGCTCCCTGGAGAGACGGGCTTCCAGATCCGCGTTCCCCCGAACGACGCACCGCTCGAGATTCGTAGAGCGGCTGACTTTCCCGCCAACCTCGGGCAACTCTGGAGGGAGCGGCTGGAGCGGTTGTTCGAGGAACTCCCTCCGGCGGCGCGGTCGGCGTTGGAACGAGCCGCCGCCCTGGGAATGCAGGTAGATTCGGAAGCCTGGCAACAGGTCTGTGATGACCCGGGGGGCGCATGGGCCGATCGGCAGCAGGTGATGTTCGTTCCGCAGAACGCCCGGGTGCGCCACCAGCTCCTCGAACGCTTGGTTCGCGAGCGGCTCGTCGAGGAGACCCCGAACGGATGGGTGTTCGCCCACGGGCAGCTGCGCGACCTGCTCGAACGGCTGGCGCGCGATGCGGGTCGATTCGACTCCCACCACGCGGCATGTGCCGCCTTTCTGACCCGTTTCCCCGATTCGCACGGCGCTGACACGCTTGGCCTACACCTCCTCGACGCAGGCCAGATCGACCCGGCGATTGGGCTCCTGCTCGGAGCGGCGCGTCAGCGGGCGCGACAGGTCGGCAATCGCGCGGGCCTCGGGCTCCTGGTTGTGATTGAAAATGCGCTGATCAGTTGGGAGATTCCGAAGGCCGATCCCCGGTGGGGTCGGATCTGGCTGGAGCGCAGCGCGCTGTATGCTCGCCTCGGCAACGCCGAGGAGGCGCTGCGTTGGGCGCGCCGGGTCGAGGCGAGCGCTGTGGCTTATTGCTGGCCGGATCAGGCTGGGACGGCGGCGATCGCTGCTGGGGTCGCGCTGCTCGTAGAGGACCGGCTCACCGAGGCGCGCGGGGAGTTGGCTCGCGGCATGGCAAGCCTCGATGCCGCCAACTGGTTCGCCGCCGCCGTGGGTCAGGCGTGGAGCGCGGTCGCCGCGGCTCGGCTCGGCCTCGGACCGGAGGCGCGCGCACGGGTTGGTGAATCGGAGGCGTTGTTTGCCGGTGAGCCGGAAGCGGCGCTCGCTGCGGCCTGGGAGGAGATCGCGCGCGCGGCCCTCGGGCACCGCGAGAACGCGGCGGCAGAGACGGCGTTTCAACGATCTGCCGTGGTGTGGCAACAACTGGGGAACCGGATCGCCGCGCGCGCGGCGAGGGCCAGCGCCGCTGCGGCAAGGGAGGGTGCATGAGGTCCCGGGTCGCGTTTCTGGCAACGGGCGTCGGCGGCTGTTGGCTCTCCGATCCGGAGATCGGACGGAAGTACCTGGACTCGCCTGCGGGAGAGGACACCGGGACTCCGAAAACGGACGTCACCGACACCGACACCGACACCGACACCGACACCGACACCGACACCG
>CANLGQ010000204.1 GCA_947490265.1 Pseudomonadota bacterium
ATATAACAGGATCGTCCGTGAACGCCAGATGGCGAGCGAGATTTTCCATGCGGTGGCGCCGCTGGCCGCAGGCCGGATCGAGGCGCGGCGCGCGTTCGGACCGGTCAGCCCTGCGCCGGGTCGCCGTCCCCCGCCCGCTATACTCGGCCATGTCCAGAACCCGAAGCGCGTTCGATCGCCACGCCGGGGAGTACGCCGCCTGGGAGTTCGACGCATCGGCCGCCGCGCAGCGTGCGCGCGTCCACGCGGTGCTCGCCAGGGTGGTGCCGCCAGGCAGCGCCGTCCTCGACTTGGGGTGCGGGACGGGCATCGACGCGGCGCACCTGGCTCGTCAGGGGCACCCGGTGGTCGGCCTCGACGTCAGTCCGGACATGCTCGCCCTCGCTCGGTCGAGGTGTTCCGGCCTCCCGGCGGAGTTCTTCCCCATGGACCTCTCGGATCCCAGTCTTCCCCCGGGACCCTTCGGCGCTGCACTCTCGAATTTCGGGGCGCTCAACTGTGCCCCCCTCGCGCCGGTGGCGCGCGCCGTTGCGGACCGACTGTCTCCGGGCGCCCCGTTCGTGGTCGTGCTCATCGCCCGAACCTCCCCGGCCGAGGCGCTCGCCCTCTTGGCCCGCGGCCGATTTCACGAGGTAGCCCGCCGTCGTCGCGACACCGCGGTGGTCGCCGGGGTGCGGTTCCCGTTCCACGCGCCCTCGACCGCGGCCGTGGTCGCGGCCTTCCAGCCGTTCTTCCGCCTGACTCACCGCGAGAGCCTGGGGGTGGTGTTGCCGGTTCCGGGCGCGCTCGGTTGGCCGCTCGGCTCGCTCGCAACCCTCCTCGCCCCGCTTGATCGCCGACTTGGCGTTTTACCTGGTTTTCGGAGGATCGGAGATCATGTGATCTTCGTCTTTCGACGACTCGCCGCAACGCGGGCGCCGGACTAAGGGTCGCTGATGCGAACCCCCATGCTCCTCGCCCTCGCGATCGGCTGCCCGGCCAAGGATCCGGCTCCGGGCACGACCGCACCGCCGCTCGAAACCGGCACGCCGACGCCGACGCCGACCGACCCCTGCGGCACCTGCCCCGACGGATCGATATGCGGAACCGCCAACAGCATCCCGGTGTGCCGCGACGTGGACAGCGGGATCCCGCGGTTCGAACACGTGTTCCTATTCCTGATGGAGAACACGAGCAGCAGCACCCTGCTCGACAGCGGCAACACGCCCTTTCTCCACGGGCTGATCGCCGACGGCGCGTACGCCACGAACTACCACGGCGTCGAGCACCCGAGCCTGCCCAACTACATCGCGCTGCTCTCGGGCCAGATCCAGCCAAACGGGCCGACCGACTGCGACTGTGAGCCGGAGGGCCCGGAGTGTGGCGCGTTGAATTGCAACACGCTGCTGAGCGCGTGCGGTTGTCCCCAAACGCAGGAGCAGTTCGTCGACCAGCTCGACGCGGCGGGGATCTCGTGGCGCGGGTACGCGGAGAGCATGGGCGCCCCATGCAACCTGCTCGAGCAGGGGAATTATGCGCCGAAGCATGTGCCTTTCTTGTACTTTCCCTCGCTCACGAACGACACGGCGCGCTGCACCGACCGGGTCATCGAGTACAACGGGAATTTCGCCGCAGACCTCGCGAAGGGTCCGCGGGTTTTCAACTATGTCGCGCCCAACCTGGTCAGCGACATGCACGATCCAATCACCTCCGGGCCGCAGAACCTGGCGAACGGCGATGAGTGGCTGGCCCTTCAATTGCCGCAGATCCTGGCTTCTCCAGCCTACACCGACCGCGGGCTGCTCCTCGTGGTCTGGGATGAAAACGACTTCTCCGGGGTGTTCGTGGAGGACGCGCCCGTCCCGATGATCGTGCGGTCTCCCCTGGCCCACCAGGGGCAATTCACCTCGTCCGTTCGCTACGATCACCTCGATCTGTTGGCGACGCTCGAGGACGCTTTCGGCGTCTCCCGACTGGGCCAGGCGGCGCAGGGAACGCCGCTCTCGGATTTCTTCCCGGCCGAGTAGCCGCCGGCGAGCCCCGATCCGGCGTCCGCGATAGGGCCTCGGCACTCCCGAGGTTGTCATGCGCTGGTCCGCCCTGCTCGTCCTGGCTGCCTGCTCCGAGAACAACTTCAGCAGCATCGGCGAGCCCACCACCCCGGTGACCGACGCCGGTCCGACCGAGCCGAGCACCGACCCCGAGGAGACCGAGCCCACCGACCCGCCCGATCCGGTCCTCGAGCCGGTGGCCGACGCGGGGGCCGACCAGAGCGTCACCGCGACCGACGTGGTGAGCCTCGATGGCAGCGGCTCGTCCGATCCCGGCGGTCTCGTCCCGCTGGTTTACTCGTGGAGCGTCCTGTCGGCGCCGGGCGGCTCGTCCGCGGCGTTCGACGACCCGACCGCGGAGCAGCCCCAGTTCACGACCGACGTCCACGGCACCTACACCCTCGAGCTCACGGTGCAGAACACCGCTGGCCTGTGGGATTCGACCCCTGACAAGGTCGAGATCGTGGCCGAGCCGCAAGAGCCGGTGGCCGACGCGGGCCTCGACCAGATCGTCAGCCCGCTCGGCGAAGCCTTCCTCGACGGAAACGCGAGCTACGACCCCGGTGGGCTCACGCCGCTCGCCTACGAGTGGACGATGCTCTCCCAGCCCCCCGGGAGCACGACCACCCTCCAAGGGGCCGACACCGCCACGCCCCAGTTCTTCGTCGATCTCGCGGGCGACTACCTGTTCGAGCTGACCGTTCAGAACAGCGCGGGGCTGTGGGACACCACCCCCGATCCGGTGCTCGTCACCGCGACTCCGCTGCAGGGCTTCTATGTCCAGCTCTCCTGGAACAGCCCCGCCGACCTCGACCTCCACCTGCTCGAGGCGGGCGGGGCCTTTTTCGATAGCCCGAGCGATTGCAACTTCTGCAACGTCAGCCCGGCGTGGGGCCTCCCCGGAGGCGTGGACAACCCGTCCCTCGACGCCGACGCCATCTATGGCTTCGGCCCCGAGACGATCACCATCGACGACCCCTACGACCAGATCTACACGGTGAAGGCCCACTACTACGGGGAGGACGGAGCGCGGAGCTGCACCGGCAATTGCGCCGTGACCGTGGGCACGGTCGATATCTTCCTCGACGGGATCCTGGTCGACACGTTCGTGAATACGCTCACGTCCGACGACGACGTTTGGAATGTGGCCACGATCTCCTGGCCGACCGGGATCGTGACCCCCATCCAGACGATCGGGAGCAGTCCGCTGTTCAGCTGCTTCTGAGCGCCGCGTCGTCCCTCAGGGGAACATCGCATCGACGTAGGCATCCAGCGCTTCCCAGGTGTCGACGCCGCCGTGGCCTCCGACCTGGATTGGATTCGCCCCGATCCGGTTCTCCGCGAAGTCGCGCACGGCGAGCGCCCACGTCGGGTCGATCGCAAAGCCGCCGGTGACCGGATCGGGCACCCACAGGTCGCTGTTGAAGAGGTGGTTGGTGCCCTCGGCGTAGATCACGAGCATGTCGTTCGCGTGTGCGTTGGGGAGGTGCCAGGCCGTCACCGGGTTCACCGGGTCGTTCAGCGTCAGCTTGCCGTTGTCCTCGACCACGGCCAGGATCGGCTCGATGGGATCGAAGTGCAGCGCGTCGGGCCACACGGCGGAAGGGGCCCGAAACGCTTCGCGGAGCAGCGATTCGTTGTGGGTGCTCGTGACGATCGGGACCCCGGCCGCCACAAACGCCCGGAGCCCGGCGGCGTGGTCGAAGTGGTGGTGGGTGGCGATGACCGCGATCACCGGCTTCGTGGGGAATTGCTGCTTCGCCCATTCCACGAGGGCTTGCCCGCGCTCGGGGTAGAGCGGTGCTTCGGTAAAGACGACCCCGTCGGCCTGCTCGATCGCCATCGAATTGTGGCTCCCTCCACCGAGAAACCAAACCCCCGGCGCGATCTCGGTAGCGGCAACGAACGTCTGCAGGAGGTCGGACGGGAGGCCCAGGCCCGCGGTGGCCTGGTGGAATTGGGAGCTCGCATAGCCGAAATCGGCGAGCGTGGTGTCGAAAACGGGGGCGGACCCGGGCGGGAACACGAACGTGGTGGGGGCGAGCACGGGGTTCACCGCGATGCTCGACCGGGTCTCGGCGTGGAACAGCTCGCCGTCCACAGAGAGAGACACTTCACTCGGGAACAGCGGTCCGAGCGTGCCCCAGACCTGCCAACCCGCGTACAAGGCCTCCAGGGGCACGTCGCGCATCAAGTGGTGGTTCTCCATCGTGGCCACTTTGGCGATCTGCCCGGTGGTGGGCGAGACATACAGGTCGAGGGGGAAGAAGCCGTCGTCGACCTGCAGGATTTCGTACAGCACGCCGTCGTGGAGCCTGAGCCCCGCTTCGGTGGCGATCGAGGGGTCGGCGAGCGCGTCGCGGAGGATCCGGTGGGGGTTCAGGAGCGCGTTTTGTTTGTTGATCGCCGCCCATCGCGACGACGGCATGTCTCCGGTCGAGAAGCCGAACACGCTGTCCACGCCCGCCACCACGCCCACGTCCCCGACGATCACCTCGTCATAAGAAAGGGGCACCCCCCCAAAGTACGTGGTGACGCGCTCCCATTCGTACTTGAGGGCCGACGCGGTCAGGTCGTTCGTCACCGTGACGTCGAAGGTGCTCGCGAGCAGCGACGGCGAGCCCGGCTCGTAGCCCTCGCCATCGACCCACCGGCTGCCGCTGGCGGTCAACACGACGGTGTCCAGCGCCTCGAGCGCGGGTTGGCCGCCGATGCCGATCAGCGCCTTGTCGAGGGTGGGGAGGGTCGGGTCGACCACCGCATCCAGGCCGTCCTGGCCGTTCTGTCCGTTCGGGCCGGCGGGTCCTTCTGAACCGGCGGGCCCCGGCGATCCGGCGGTTCCGGCCGGTCCCTGGACCCCCGCGGGGCCTGCGGGTCCCTCGCACGCCGCCACGACGAGGAGGAATCCGAACCCCACCGCTTGTGTGCCTTTCTGGGCTGGAGACATGGTTTCCCTCAGGATGGAGTCGCCAGATAATCTGGCGTACTTGCATCATTTTCAGCCTAACTGGCCCTCGGTGCCCCCGGGGGACGGAGAAAGGCCGGTGTAGGCAAGGCTGGGGGACCGCCCGGTTGTCCCTCGCCGTCGCCGAATTGGAGTAGGATACGGCATGCTTCTTTCCGCGAAGCCCGCGCTGGCGGGTCCGACCCGCTTGCACGGCCTCATCGCGGCCGCGTGGCTCGGGTTTGCGGTTCTCGACGTTTTCGGCCAGCCGTGGCCGGTGCCGGCGGTCGAGTTCGCGTGCGGGGCCCTTTCGCTCGCCGCGATCCGCGCGCCCATTCGCGTGTCAGAGTTCGCTCTCGGGGCGATCTCGCTCGCTGGGCTGGCCTCGGTCGCCATCCTCCAGGCCGGTGCCGCCACCCTGGCGGTCTGGTGGCTCCCGCTGGTGCCGATCGCGGCGGCGATGGGCGCGCCCCGGCGAATGGCGGTAGACTGGGTCCTCGCGTCGATCGTGGCGGTTTCGGCAGTGCACCTGGTGCATCGGGTCGCTGGCTGGCCGAGCCCCCATCCCGAGTTGCTGTTGAATCAAGTGGGCATGGCGCTCATCACCGGAGCGGCGGTGATCTTCACCCAGCGCGCCTACGTCGGTCAGCTCCTCGAGATCGAGTCGGCGGCCGGTCGACTCGCACACCAGGCCGAAGCACTCCGCAAGGCGCGCGACCTGGCCGAGGAACGGGCCGAGGAGCGGGTGCAGTTCGCCGCGACCCTCGCCCACGAGGTGCGAACCCCGCTCAACGGGATGTTGGGCACCGCCCAGCTGCTCAGTGACGCGGTCGAGGGCCCGCGGGAGCAGGAGCTCGCCCAGCGCATGGTGAGTTCGGGTCGAAACCTGCAGCGAATGGTCGACGACATCCTCGAATTCTCTCGGATCGACTCGGCGGGTACGGACACCCACGTCGTGATCTTCGACCCGATGCGGCTCGTGGAGGAGTCGACGCAGCTGTTCGCGGTCAGAGCCTGGGAGAAGCGACTCGACCTCGCCTCGGCATGGGTCGGCAGCTCGCCTCCTCCGGCGCGGGTCATCGGCGATGCGAGCCGACTTCGCCAGGCGCTTGGGAATCTGGTCGCCAATGCGCTGCGGTTCACCGAATCGGGGAGCGTGCTGGTGCTGGTCGAGCAAGTCAGCGGTGCAGCGGAATCCCGGCTCCGCATCTCGGTGCGCGACACCGGCCCGGGGATCGCCGAGGCCGAGCAGGCCCGCCTGTTCAAACCGTTCTCTCAGGCGAATTCGACCATCGGCCGCCGGTTTGGCGGCACCGGCCTCGGGCTCTCGGTAGTGAAGCGGCTGGTCGAGCAGCTCGGCGGCACGGTGTCGGTGGTGAGCGCACCGGGTCGTGGGGCGACCTTCACCTTCGACGTCCCGGCGGTGCCCGCAGCCGTCGAGCGCGAGCCGGTGGAGCGGGTGCTCACGGTGCTCGTCGGCGAGCCCGGGACGGCAACCGGGAGGGCGCTGGTGGGCCGCCTGTCGGCGTGGGGCCACCGCGTGCTCGGCGGGTCCGCGCACTGGGGGGCGGACTGGGACGTCGCGTTCGTGTCGCTCGGACACGAGGGTTTGGCGCCGGCGGGTCGGCGGGTCGTGCGGCTGTCTGGGGATCCCCGGCGGATCGCGGATCGCCCCGGCATGCCCGTGCTCATGACGCCGTTCCGCTCCGACGAGCTGCGGAAGGTGCTCGCCCAGGGCGAGGCAACGCAGATCGAACCCGTGTTCGACCCGGATCTGGCCCGCCGGATGCCGCTCCGGATCCTCGTGGTGGACGATGCGGAGACCAACCGCCGGGTGGTGGGCATGATGCTCGAGCGCATGGGCTATCAGCCGTTCCTCGCCGAGAGCGGCGAGGTGGCCCTGAGCGTGATGGAGGAGCGCGCCTACGACCTCGTGCTCCTCGATCTGGTGATGCCCGGACTCGACGGGCTGGAGGTGGTTCGGCGCGTGCCGCCCAGTCGCCGACCGCGGATCGTCGTCTTGACCGCCAACTTGCAGCGGCACCAGGCGGCCGAGCTCGAGGCGCTCGGCGTCTCCGAGACCCTCGAAAAGCCGCTCCTCGTCGAGCAC
>CANLGQ010000205.1 GCA_947490265.1 Pseudomonadota bacterium
GCCCCTCCTCCAGCAAGACCAGCACCCGCGCGCCTCGCGCCGGGCGCCGGGCCAGCCACCCGGCGACCCCGCGGGCGCGCTGATCGAGCTCGGCGTAGGTCAGGTTCCGCTCGTCGGTCTCCCCATCCGCCAGGAACGTGTAGGCGATCCGATCGGGTTGATGGGCGGCTCGCCAGCGGAGCAACGCGACGAGGGTGGCGACGTCGGGCGCGAACGGGTGGGGCATGACCTCTCCGACCCGGGCTTAACACCGCGGCACCGATGTCGCGGCGCAAGCCGGTCGCTTCGGTTGGCGGCCGACTTTGTGTCGGCATGGCTCTTGCATGGGACCACCGCGGAGGATCCCATGACCCGCCTGCTCTTCCTGCTCCTCGCGGTCGGCTGTCCCACCCCCGACGCCGACCCCGAGTTCGAGGCCTGCGCCGTGGCGAACGACACCGTGGCCTGCCCGGCGTGCTCGGATGGGGAAGTCACCTGCCGCTTCGGCGACGTCGAGGCCACCGCGAACAGCTGCGGCGATTGCCAGGCCATGGCCGCGCTCTATGTCGCGCTGTGTGACGCGGGAGAGAGCGCTACCGAAGCGGCGATCGAGGCAGGGGCCTCCTGTGGGCCAGCTACCGCGACCGAGAACTGACCCGGCGGCGCAGCCAGGGCCAGAGCGCCAGCACCCAGGCGCCACCCGGGCCGGCGCCCTGCTCACAGCCACAGCTCCGCGCATCCGGGGGCGATTCGCCCGATGCCCCAGGGGGTTCCCCATTCAAGTCCGCGGTCCGGGCGTTCAGGATGGCGATCTGCTCCTCGAGCCATGCGTGTTCGTCGGCGAGGACGGTCGCCATGCCCGAGGTGGCCGTCTGCTCGATCTGCAGCGCAGCGAAGGCCCCGAGCGCGGACAGGTACTGGTACTCGGACTGCCCGATCGCCGCGAGGTACTCGGCACTCGGCAGCGCGACCGTGTAGCCCTCGGGCTCCACCGTGAAGGTCCGCGGGGCCGACCCGCTCGCACCGCCGTCGCACTGGTAGGTCAGCTCGGCCGTGTGGAACCGATCCACGGTCTGCGGCATGTCGGCGTTCAGATCGAAGACCGGATCGACCGTCATCTCCACCGCGTCGAGGGAGCTCGTGAGCCGCGACAGATGCGGATAGGCCGCGACCAGCCCCTCCGCGTCGCGCAGCGGCTGCACCACGTTGGCGTCGAGGTCGGCGGTGGCCGCCGCCGGATCGAAGGGTTGGCCGGCGATCTCGTCGGCATAGCAAGCCACGCAGTTGTAGAACGAGGTCTCGTCGATCCCGAGCGGAACGGGGATCTGGCGTCGAAAGACCTCGAGGATCGCCGCGGACGGCGGAAACGTACGAACCACCTCCTGCCACCAGTCCGCCGCGGCGAGGAGGTCGTCGAGGCGAGCGAGCGAGGCGTCGTATTGGCCCTGGTAGAAGACGCCGGACAGGCTCTGGGTCGGACCCGAGAAGTCGGTGGCGAACGCGTGTCCACCGGCCTCGTCGGCCGCGCGGCCGATGGTGTCGGCCCAGCTCCCCGGTCCACTCGCCGGCCCGGTGAACCAGTCGTAGGCGAATGGGTTCGGGACGACGTGCAGGTAGCTGACCGGCACCGCGCGATGGTCCCCGAAGACATACACTTCGAGCGGCATCCCCGGCTGGGCGGCGACCGAGGTGAGCTGAATCGGGATCGAACCCACCGACCCCGGGTAGGTCATGGAGATCGGCTGGAGATCGCCGGTGTCCCGGTCCTTTAGGAGCTTCAGCGCCAGCAGGTATTGCCCTTGGGCCACGTAGGGCGCGATGGCGGCGTCCATCGCGTCGGGCACGTCGTAGCCGTTCTCCTGGAGCCACGCGATCAACGCGGCGGAAGACTCCGCCTGTAACGTCACTGTTTCATACGGACCGACTTCAGCAGCCGCAACGACCTCCACTGTCGATCCAGTGTCGGACGACTCGGTGTCGGTGTCGGTGTCGGAGTCGGTGTCGGTATCGGAGTCCCACCCCGAGGACTGGCATTCGTCGAGCCGGACCGACAGCATGTGAACCGGCGCGGTCCTTGTCGAGAGGGCGTCGAACAACCCGTTCGAGGTCACGCCGAGCTCAGGGATCCCCGGCACGGGTACCACCCACGCAAACGACTCGGACGGGCCGGTGTAGGCTACCCGGACCTGGACCGTCACCGTGCCCCGGCCCGCGTCGATCGCGAACACGATCTGCTCACCCGCCTGCGTCACCGGCGTGGTGTTGTCGCAGAAGAAGCCTCCGCAGGCGAGTGCTGGGCTCGCGAGGGCAATCCACAGGGTCATCGGTGCCTCCCTGCCTCAACTTGCCCTGGCTTCGCTCGACCCACCATGCCAACCTGCACAAATCATGGCGCATCTTGGCGGTATTGCGGCCAGAAATGCGCGACCCGCCGGGGTGCTAGGCCCGTCGCCGCCGGAGCCCGAACCACGCCAACGCGGCGAGCCAGCCCACCTCGCCCGGGCTGGCGTGCCCGCAGCCACAACCCGCCGTCGTCGCGGCGTCCTCAGGCAGAACCGGGACCTTGTCCTCGCCCCCGGGATCAACCGCCTCGGGCAGGAACCCGGTGCCGGTAATCGGGATCCGGAGCTCCGGAACCACTGGGTCGTTGCTCGCGATCACGAGCTCCGCCCGCACGTCGCCCACCGCGTCGGGGGCGAAGGTCACCACGACCCCGTCGAGCCCACCGTCCGGGATGAACACGCTGTCCGGCCAGACCGAAAACGCCGGATCTCCCTCGATCTGAACCGTACCCTCGATGGGCAGCAAGCCGGCGTCGAGGAGCCCCAATTCCAGGTTCCTCAGGTCTCCGACCAACAATTCTCCGAAGTCGTAGGACGACACCAGGGAGAGGAGCGACGGCAGCGGGTGGGCATAGGGCCCCGACGCCAGCGGGCGCACCTCGTCGGCGGCGATGAGCGGGATCGGGATATCAAAGGACAAGAGCTGAAAGTTGCCGATCCAGGTGTCGAGCGAGGCCGACGGAACCAGCACGAGGTCGAGCGTGTTGTGGGTGATCGCCGACCACGTCGTCTCCAGCGCGAGTTGGGCGGGGCGCCCCGCCGGCAGCGGAGCGAGCACCGCCTCGTCATCGCCGCGCTGCACCCACTCCCCGTCTGCCGAGGAGGTGACCACGTCGCTCCCGGTGATCGTGCTCGTCAGCGCCGGCACCGCCGCCACCTCGAGGGCCAGGGTGATGCCGGTGATGATCCCGACGTCGAACTGGAACGGCGGCACGAGACCCGGGTCGGCCACCTGCACCCCGACCGGGGCAGCACCGAGGGCCAGGGGGTCGAACGCCGCCTCCCCCTCGAGTCGCAGCTCCTGCTCCCAGAGCGGAACCGATCCCGCCCAGATGATCAGGTTGAGCCAAACCTCAGCCAGCACCGTCACCGTCGTGTCGACCTGGAGTTCCCCGGAACCCGGCGTACCAGCGACGTGATGCGTCAGGCCCTCGGGCCACGTGAGCGTGCTCTCCGCGTCGAGCGAGGTGGCCACGCCGCCGGTGGGGGTGATCGAGAAACGGACGGAGATCGGGTCGTTCTGGCTGGGCAGGTAGCCCGTGTCGAACGTGAGCGTTTGGAAGACCGGGTTGTCGTCGCTGAAGTGCAGCGGGACGACGTTGGATTCCCAGGCGTGCGCGACACCGGCGAGGCAAAGGAGGAGCATGCCCCTCGCTAACCGGTCCCGATAGACAGTGCGCGCCCTCCCGGGTAGCTTGTGTTCTATGCTCCTCGCGCTTCTGCTGTCGTGCTCCAAAGATCTGTCCCCTGGCCAGGATGAGCCGACGTCCCCGGGCACCGCGACGCTCTCCCCGTCGGTCCGCATCGCGGATCGCGTCCCGACTGTCCCGGTGATCAGCTTCACCGCCCCGGATGGAGCGACCTCGTGGGTCGAGTACGGTCCCGCCCCCGACCAGCTCGGCAGGATCACCCCGAGCACCACCGACACCTCGGCCGAGATCCGGATTTTCGGTGCCAAGGCCGGCCACGAGGTTTTTTTCCGAGTGGTCGCGACCCTCGCTGACGGCACCGCGGTCAGCAGCGAGATCGATTCGGTGGCGCTCGCCCCCGCTCCGGCCGGGCTCCTCGGCACCGTCACGGCCTCGGAACCCGACCTCCAGGCCCCCGGCGGCTTCGCAATCACGATGGTGCGCGACCCGGATCTCCCGTCGGAAGTCGTGATCTACGACCGCGACGGCGACGTGGTCTGGTACGTCGCTGCGCCCCGCGGGACCCACTCCACCACCGTGCGCCTCACCACCGATCGGCTGGGCGTCGCCTACGGCTTCTACGCCCAGACCCAGGACGACGAGCTGGGCGGCATCTACCGGGTGGCCTTCGACGGCGACAGCGACGATCAGGTCACCCACACCCGGCTCGCCCACCACGACTTCCGGGAGTTGAGCGACGGAAACTGGGCCTACCTGGGCCTGGATCTCAGGAAGGATCAGGCGGTCGAGGGCGAAACGGCGAACGTGATGACCGACCGGATCTACGAGATCGAGGACGGCGCACCGCTCGGCACCGAGCCGGTCGAGATCATCAACTGGTTCGACGACTGGCCCTACGACCCGTGGTGGGTGTGCTCGCACATGATCGAGGATTCGGTCGTTCCGAACTACAAAGAGTGGACGCACTCGAACTCGCTGATGCAGGACCCGGTGGAGCCCGACCGGTACTACTGGGTGCTGTCGCGCTACCTCGACGCCCTGTCGAAGATCGATCGCCAGACCGGCCGTCAAGTCCTACAAATTGGCGGGGAGCACGCTACGATTCCCCAGGTTGGTGGCACCTGGAGCCACCCGCACATGTCGCATCTGTGGGCCGGCGGGTTTGCGCTGTTCAACAACAACTCCCACGGTGCCGGGTTCTCCAGCGCCCAGGAGTGGACGTTTGACGGAGAGACGGCCGAGCTCGTGAACGAGTGGGTGGGCACCGCGAGCATGAACGGCATGGCCGACGTGGTGAAGCTCTCGAACGGCAATGCGCTCGTCGGGTGGACCCTGCTCGGCTACATCGAAGAGCGCACGCCCGACGATCGGCTGGCTTGGCGGCTCGAGTACCCTGGAGCGGCGGGAGGCCGGGTGATCCTGGTCGACAACCTGTACGAGCGAAATCCCGATGTCTATGCTCCCTGAGGCGCGGTGGGTCCTGGCAGTCGCACTGGTCGGCGGATGCGCCGCCCCCAAGGCCGAATCCTCGCCGCCGCCCCCGCCCGCCGTCTCCGGGGAGGAGCCCACTGCGACCCACACGTTCGGGGAGGTGACCGTGACCGATCTCGGTCTCCTCACCGGCTTCCAGGGCGCGTTTCAAGGCCAGCTTCAGCATGGGCGGGCGATCGTCGCCTCGGACTTCGACCTCGACGGGCGGGTCGACTTCTACCTCGGCAACCCCGGTGACTTTTCGAACGTCCTCCGGAATGTGGAGGGACCGGACGGCAGGCCGCGATTCGAGTTCGTTCAGACCCTGGTGGAGGGCGAGCTCGCGTGGGGAGGCGCCGGCCTCGACTACGACAACGACGGCGACACCGACCTCTTCATCACCAACGGTGGAAACGAGGGAATTGGCTTCAACCGCCTCTTCCGCAACGAGTTCGTGGAACGGGGGGAGCTGTCCTTCACCGACGTGAGCGAGGCGGCCGGGATCACCGGGCCAGTTCCCGAGGGCGAAACCGAGCCGATTCCCGTCGCGAGCGGCAACGCGGCGGTCACCGACTACGACCGCGACGGCGACAGCGACGTCTTCATCTCGGTCAACCTCGTCGCCGAGAGCGCCTTCTCGGTGCAGATCTGCTCGCCGCGCGCCGGCGCCCCCTCGCTCGAAGCGGAGGCTGGGCGCGACATCCTGTGGCGCAACGAGGGGAACGGCACCTTCCAGGACGTGACCTACGAGGTCGGCCTCGCCGATGCCCGCGTGGCGACCCGCAATTCGAGCTGGCTCGACGCCGACGCCGACGGCGACCAGGACCTGTTCCTCTCCAACGTCGACACGGCGAACGAGGTGATGCTGAATCAGCTCGTGGAAACAGGCGTTCCCACCTTTACGACCGGGAATCAGCTCCTCGCCGCCCCAGGCCACGACCTGTCGTTTCCGCTCTCCGCGGTCTCCACCGCGCCGCACGACCTCAACCAGGACGGTCGGATGGACCTCCTGGTCTTCAGCAAGGCCAGTTCGCAGGCCGTGGAGGAGGGGAGTCCCTATCTGGCGGGTCACGCCCTGTGGCTGAACGAGCCGAGCGGCTGGCGCAACGTCGCCCAGGAGACGGGCATCCTCGACCGCTTCCACGACTACCAGCCCGGGGTGATGGGCTCCCAGATCGGAGACCTGAACCTGGATGGCCGGCCCGATATCTACGTTGGAAACGGCGGCGTCGACACCGGCACGGTGGATGTCCTCTTCATCTCGACCGGCGGACCCGACGACCCGCTCGCGTTCGTGCCCGCGACGCGGCTCACCGACTTCGAGGCGCCCCGGCAAGCGGGCCTGGAGTACCCGGTGTACCCCTACCGCACGCACGGCACGGTCATCGTCGACGTCGACAACAACGGGACGAACGAGCTGGCGGTGATCGAGGGAGGCCCCGCGGTGGAGTGGTGGGCCCGCGAGCCGAACCGGCTGTTCGAATTCGACTGGGGCACGGCGCCGCCGCCTTTCGTCAAGGTGAAGCTCGTCGGCGACGGACTCACCGTTCCCGTCGACGCCATCGGGAGCCGCGTCATGGTGCACACCGCCGGCGAACCGTCCCGAGACTTTCACGAGACCGTCCAGGTCGGTCACGGATTCTCCGCCCACGTGCTGTACGACCTCAACCTCGTGCTGCCCGGGGCAGAAGGCGTGGAGTGGATCGAGGTCACCTGGACGGATGGGACGACCGACGTCTACGACGAGTTGGTGGCGTTCGGGGACCGGGTGGTCATCACCCGCGGGCTCGGTCTGGAGATCGACCCCGAATAGTTTGCGCGGTCCGGGTCCTCCGGTTAGCCAAATGGTGCGCGAGATCTTTTGTCCCGCGCACCTTTGCTTTATGGAGCACCC
>CANLGQ010000206.1 GCA_947490265.1 Pseudomonadota bacterium
GACGAGGAAGAAACCGCGGGAGCGCCGCCGCGGCCGATCGTTCCGGGTCCCCCTCAGGCCGGGGTGGCCGAGTCGACGCTCGAGCTTCCGATCGGCACGCCGCTCGGGGGCTTCACTGCCCGCTGCACCTGCCTCGGCAATCAGTCCAAGGTAGACGACCGGCAATCGGCGTACAACGTGGCGTTCGTCGAGAGCGTCGGCGAGCAGATGCTCCCTTCGCTCGACGCCATCTGGCTCGAGAATGGCGATGATACGCTCGTTATTCTGAAGACCGACACGATCTATCCCTTCGATCACCTCGTTCAGGTGGTCGCCGAACGGCTGTCCGCCGAGACGGGTGACGATCTCACCCACAAGGTCGTCCACACCACGAATCACACCCACCACTCGTTTGGCGCTTTCTCCGACGCGATCGGCTTCTACCTGGGTACCGATCGGTACAACGAAGAGATCTTCCAGCGCTTCGCGGATCAGCTCGTTGCGACGGCGCTCGCGGCGCGCGCGAAGCTTCAGCCGGTGAAGCTCGGGATGGGCTGGTCGGACACCTGGGATCCGACCGGGGCGGTGTACCACGACCGCCGAGGGAGCAACGACGCGCTGGTCGTGAACGACCCGTGGGGCGTGCCGCTGCCGACGGGTCGCGATCCGCACCTCGGGATCCTCCGCATCGACACGCTCGACGACCGGCCGCTCGCGATGATGGTCAACTTCGGGATGCACGGGATCATCCTCGACGCCGACAGCCCGATGGTGAGCGCCGATGCCGGCGGCGGGGTCGAGGCGATCGTCGAGGACACGTTCGACGAGCCGGTGATGGTGATGTTCACCCAGGGCGCCGGGGGCGACGCGTCGCCGGGCGGCGTGCAGGACAATTACGCGCGAATCGAGTCGGTGGGCGAACTCGCCGCGCCGGAGATCCGCGCGCTCTACGACCGGATCCCTACCAGCGACCAGGCGATCCGCCTCGAGACGTTCGGGTGGAACATCCCCCAAGATCTCGAGCACGCCCACGTCGATCGCAACGGGACGGTGGACTACGGCTACGCGCCGTTCGACCCAGGCCGCCTGGACGATGGGGTGTCGACGAACCCCGACGGCACGCTGGCCATGCCGATCGACGAGTTCAACACCGAGTTCGGCGCTGCATTCTGCGGGACCGGTGATCTCGACCTGCCGGTGGGGGGGATCCCGACCTCCACCACCTTCCCGTACACCAACTGCATGGAGGTCGAGTTTCTGTCGGTGCTGATCAACGTCTTCTTCCAGCTCGAAGAGGCGTTCCCCCTCCCCGTGCCTCACGCGGCGCGGGCGGCCGCGGCGGCCACCCGGGTCGGTCCGATCAGCACGCTGCGCGCCGATGGCACGACCAGCGATGACGAGCAGATCCTGGGCTTCATTCCAGGTGAACCTACTGCCATGTACACCGAGATGTGGCGGCGGCGGATCGAGGGACAATACGGCTTCCCGCACGCGATGATCGTGGGCTACTCGCAGGACGAGGAGGGGTACCAGCTCCTCCCAGAGGACTGGCTGGTCGGTGGGTACGAGCCCGACATCTCGATCTGGGGTCCGCTGGCCGCCGAGTCGGTGCAGGAGACGCTCATCGAGGGCGTCGGGACGATCCTGATGGATGAGGTGCACCAGGATGCCGATCCGAAGGGCCTCTACCCGTGGACCGAGTACACGGTGAAGGCGCTGCCCACCCTCGCCCCCGACCTGACCCCCGACGCGGGGACGCGGGTCACGACACCGCTCGAGAATATGTACACCCCGATCGGCATCGGGCTCGACCTCGCGATCCCCGCGGAGGTTCCGCGGGTTCAAGGGATGGTGCAGTTCGCCTGGCAGGGCGGCGATCCAGCAGTGGATCTCCCCCATGTGACGATCGAGCACCTCGTCGGGGCGGACTGGGTCGCGCTCACGACGCACGCGGGCCGGGTGATCGACACCGCGAGCCACGACGTGTTGCTGGTGTGGACGCCGGCCCCGCTGTACCCAATCGCCGGCGAGCAGACCCACGCCTGGTGGGCAGCCTGGCAGCCGGTGAGCCACGCGGTCGACCGGTCCGGCCTCCCGACCGGCACGTACCGCCTGAAGGTGGAGGGCCGGCGCTACCTCGGTGGAAACACGACCTGGCCGTGGGACACCGAACCCTACTCGCTCACGTCGCCGGAATTCGAGATCGTCCCCGCGTCACTCGACGTCCAACTCGCCTATTCGGGCCTGTCCGTGAGCCTGCCTGCCCGGTCCGACGGCTTCCGCCTGATCCACATGGAGGGCGCCGACCGGGGCGACAACCCGATCGCCGGTCCGGTCTCGGTGACGTTCACCACGCCGGCCGGCGACCAGCGGCTCGACGACGTGCCGACGACCACCGAGGGCGGGCGGAGCACGCTCGCGGTGGCCGTCCCGCCCGACGCGACCGAGATCCGCGTCGAGGACGGGTTCGGCAACTTCGGCACCCTCACGCCGTGAGTGAGCCTCACACACCGGTAAGACGGTTTGTCGCGATCTCGGGGAACATCGGGGTTGGCAAGACGTCGCTGGTGGAGTGGCTGGAGCAGACCTACCAGATCCGGCCGTTTTACGAGCCCTTTGCCACGAACCCCTACCTCGACGACTTCTACGCCGACATGGGACGGTGGGCGTTCCACAGCCAAGTGTGGTTCCTCTCGCACAAGTTCCGCCTCCACCAGGAGCTCAGCGAGGAGACGGGGACGATCGTGCAGGACCGGACGATCTACGAGGACGCCGAGATTTTTGCGACTCACCTCGGTCGTAGCGGTAAGATGGCGCAACGTGATTTCGAGACGTACCTCGAATTGTACCGGTCGATGCGGCGGAGTTTACGTCCTCCCGACATCATGATCTGGCTCCGCTGTGGGGTTCCGGCGATCCGGCGGCGGATCGCCAAGCGGGGTCGCCCGAGCGAGCAGGCCATTCCGGCCACCTACTTGCGGGCGTTGAACGGGCTGTACGAGGAGTGGATGGGTGGATGGACGGATTGTCCGGTGATCCCTTGGGACACCGAGCGGCAGGACTGGCTCGGCGATCTGGTGCACCGGATGGAATTTCAGAAGGCGATTGAGCGGTTTCTCTAGCCGGGATCGTGCCCGATGGCCTCGACCGGGCACCAGGCCTCGGCCTGCAGGCAGCGAGCGAGCTCGTCGGGATCGGACGGCTGCCGAACCACCACGTCGTGATCCTCTGCGACCGACCGGCGGAAGTTATCGGGCGCGACGTCGGTGCAGACCGAACAGAAGATGCACTGTCGGTCGGTGTAGAACGACCAGCGGCGCCCTTCGAGCCAGCTCTCGCCGCCCACGTTGTCGTCCCACTGGTCCCTGCGATCTGCCACGGTGCCCTCACGGACGGGTAACCCGCCGGGTTACCGGGGCGGCGGGGGTCGGATGGAGTTGCAGGCGCGCATCGAGCGTTCGTGGGCCGGTCCGACCGTGGATGCCGAGGCCGTTGCCGCAGTGCTGGCCGGCCTCGACGACGGCACCCTCCGGGTGGCCGAGAAGCGCGGCGAGGGCCCCGAGGGCTGGGTGGTCCATGAATGGATCAAGCTGGCCATCTTGCTCTACTTCCGGTCGAGCCCCATGCGCCTGGGGTCCTGGGGCGACTACCACTGGCACGACAAGATCCCGCTCAAGACCGACCTCGCGCGGATCCGCGTCGTCCCGCCAGGGACCATCCGGTACGGGGCTCACCTCGAGCCCGGGTGTGTGCTCATGCCTGGCTACGTCAATGTCGGCGCCCGCGTCGGTGCCGGGACGATGGTGGATACCTGGGCCACGGTCGGGAGCTGTGCCCAGGTCGGAGCGGGCGTCCACCTGTCGGGTGGGGTCGGGATCGGCGGGGTCCTCGAGCCGCCCTCGGCACGGCCGGTGATCGTGGAAGACGGCGCCTTCCTCGGAAGCCGATGCATCGTGGTCGAAGGGGTCGTGGTGGGGGAGGAGGCAGTGATCGGCGCGGGGGTCACCTTGACCGCGAGCACGCCGATCCTCGACGTGACGGGGCCCGTCGAGGTCGAGCACCGAGGGTGGGTGCCGCCGCGATCCGTCGTGGTGCCGGGAATGCGTCCGAAGCGCTTTCCAGCCGGCGAATACCTGCTCCCCGCCGCGTTGATCATCGGCAAGCGGACCGCGTCGACCGATCGAAAGACCTCGCTGAACGCGGTGCTCCGCGAGTTTGCGCTGCCAGTGTGAGGCCGCGCTGGACGCCCGAGGAGGGGTTGAAGCTGAGCGATCCGGTCCCCGCGACCGTGGCGTGGGTGGCCGCGATCGTGGTGCCGCACGCGCTGACCGCGCTCGGGCCGGCGGGCCTCTTGACGCTGCGCACGGCGCACCAGCGGGTCGCCGCCGGCGGAAACTACGCGCCGATGATCGACCGCGGCGCGATCTGGCGGATCTGGACCAGTCTCTTTGTCCACGTCGACCTCGTGCACCTCCTCAGCAACGCGGTCGCGGTGTGGGTGCTGGGTCGCGTGCTCGAGCCCCTGGTCGGGGGGTGGCGACTCTCGGCGTGGATGTTCGCGGGAGGGGTCGCCGGGTCGTACCTGGCCCACCTCGCCGGCCACCTCCAATCCGACGGCGCTTCGGGAGGGGCCTTCGCGCTGCTCGGTGCCGCCGTGGTCTTCGGCTGGCGATATCGGCGCGACCTCCCCCCCGCCGATGCGCGAACCCTCGGCCCCGTGCTCGGCGCGTTCTTGGTCGTGAACCTGTTCCTCTCGGTGGTGTTGCCGTTCATCGACCTGGTCGGGCATCTCGGCGGGCTCGCGGCAGGCGTCGGCCTCGCGGCGACCGAGGGCCTTCGCCCGGCCAGGGCGCTGGCGATCCTCGACATCGCCTGGGTGCTGGGCTCCGTCGCCGTGTGCGCCTATGGTGCGGTGCGCATCATCGCGTGAGTAGCCTCACACGAGGCTCATTGGCTTTCTGTCGTGGTCGGCGGCGAGGAGGTCCGCCCGTCGCGCGTGGTCCCACCCGCCGGTTGCCGCAGCCCGGTCGCGTACCAGCCCGAGGCACCACCTGACGTCGGGAAGTCCGATCGGCCGGTTGACCATGCCCGCCTCCGCCCGCTCGAGGGCCGGGCCTACCTCGGTCCAACGCCCGGTGGCTGCCGCGGCGGCGGCCTCAACGGCGACGCGCAGCTCGGCGTCGGCACTGCCCGGGAGTGGCGGATAGCCGGCTCCCTCCACGGCCAGCGTCTCGTAGGCCGCCGCCCACTGGGCGCCCGCCAATTGGACCAGGGCGAGCTCGCTCCAGGCCCGGGCTGCCCCGCGATGACCGAGGAGCGCGTACTCGCTGGTGAGCTCCCGCAGGCCGACCTCGGCCAGGGCCCACGCGCCGGAGCGCCGCAGCGCGGTGCACTCGAGCGCCAGGAGCTCCGCGGCGGCGAGGGTGTCCGCTCGTTCGCGCGCTTGAGCGCGACCAGAGACCAGGGTCTCTCTCGCTCCGGTCCAGTTGCCTGCAACCAGGTGTCGCCAGCCTTCGCACCGGGTTGCGGCGGACGCGGCGGACGCGGTGCCCGCCTGCGCCCAGTTCGCTTGCGCGTGCTCGGCCATCTTTCCACTGCGTCCCGCCTCACCGAGCGCGGCGAGGACCTGGCTCAGGCCGAGGCGCGCCTGGCCCGCGACCCCCCAGGCGCCAGCGGCGAGGGCGCCCGCGCACGCCTCGAGCAGCAGGCGTTCGGCCCGGTCCAGATCCAGGACGCTCAAGGCGGCCTCGCCGAGCAAGCATTCCGCCTCCGCGACCACCTGAGGCAACCGATGTCGCCGACCGGTGGCCCGCGCGCGCTCCGCCCAGATCGCCGCCTCACCCGGCGCGCCCAATGTGAGGTTTTCACGCGCGTAACATAGGAATAATGCTGACCAACGCGGATCCGCGGGACCGATTCCGGCGCCGGTGAGCGCGGTGTCCGCCTGAGCCAGCAGTTGCAGCGCGGCCGAGGGCCCGGCGGTGCGAGCGCGCCCTTCGGCCCCTTCGAGCAACCAGTCGATCGCGTCGGCTGCGCGTCCCGCTTCGAGGAGGTGTCGGCCGATTCGCTCGGCGTTGCCGAGCCTCGGCCGTTCGAGGAGCATGGTCGCGCAAGCCTGGTTGTGGAGGCGCCAGCGGCCTGCGCTTTGGGCGCGTTCGATCAGCGCGTCGCGTGCACCGGGTTGGGTGAAGACGAACCCGTCGGGATCGTCCTCGGCCAGGTGGGCGGCGATCAGTCGGGCTTCCGCTGTGGCGAGGGCCGCTCCCGCCTGGGGCTCGACCCCTCCGGCCCCGGTGAGCCGCCACTCGGTGGCCTCGACCCGGAGGCCGAGGGCCGCCGCCATTTCCAGCGCTTGCAGCGCGGGTTCCGGCAGGCCCTCGAGCACCCGCCCGACCCGCTCGGCCCATGCGGTGTGGGCGCCCGCCCAGGCATCTACGCCTGGCGCGAGCTGGAAACCGGTCGGTCCCGGTCCGAGCCAACCACGGCCCGCCCACTCGATCACGCGATCCGTCAGGGCCTTCGGGTTTCCGCCGGAGCGTTCGTCGACCCCGGCCGCGACCGCTGGGGTGAGACCGTGCTCCTGAAGCAGGAGCTTGCGCGAGAGGGGATCGAGGGGCTCAAGGTGAAGGACGGTCGATCCAGTGCTAGCGAGGCGTTCGGTGGCGCGCTGGAGGACCGGCAACCCGTCTGCGCGGGCGGTCAGGATCCACAGCACGGGAAGTGCGGAGAGCTTGGGGTCCGCGTTGAGCTCCGCCACGACGTCGACCAGGCCCGGCGCAAGGTGAATGTCGTCGAGGATGAGGAGCAGCGGCCGAGTCGCCGCGCGCCGCTCGACCAGACTCAGGAGCACGGCGCGCAGGAGCGACGCCTCCACGGGTCGCGTCCGACCGAGGATGGCGATTAAGTCATCGTTTCGGCGTGCTTCGCCGAGATCGATGCGACCGACCCCGGTCTCGAGCCACGGGGGCACCGTGCCCGCCTGTTCACTGTGAACCAGGCGCTCAATCAGGGACGACAGCGCTCGTTCGCGAGGTTCTCCTGCGATGACC
>CANLGQ010000207.1 GCA_947490265.1 Pseudomonadota bacterium
GCCCTACCTGGAGCTTCGGTGCGACCCAGACACCCAAACGCTGGTTGCGTGGGGCACCCTGCTGATCTACTCGAACGGCAACATCGCGGCGGGAGATCTCTCCCCCGAGGAACTCGACGGCGAGCCGACGACGATCGTCGCCACCCTCACCGACTCGGCCGGTGCCGCCGCTAGCGGCTCGGCCGACACCACCCTGTTCGATCCCCTCGTGGAGTAGCTCGCCATGCGATGTGTTCCGTTGCTGCTCCTGATCGCGTGCTCCGGTACTGACGGCTCAGACACGGCGAAGGACGGGACGATCCCGCCTGCGGCCGATTGCTCCGAACGGCCGATCGACCTGCCGTCGGCGCGCGGGGAGGTCGGGGGCGCTTGGGACGAGGCCGGCCAGCGGTTCGTGTTCTTCGGGGGCGACGAGGGGGTGCCCCAGTCCTGCCAGTCGCAGACCGATTTTACCGGGGAAACCTGGGCCTTCCACGCCGACTGCGACAATTTCGACAAGATCGAGGGAAACCCTCCGAAGAGCCGCGGGCGCTTCGCCACCACCACGGACTCGCTCCGGGGTCGGATGTTGGTCCACGGCGGGCGCTTTCGCGACGGCACGAGCGGCACCTACACGCTCTTCGAGGATCTGTGGGCCTTCGACTTCGCGACGGACACCTGGACGGAACTCGCCGCCCCTGGCGGGCCGTCCCCTCGCAGCAACCACGAGATGGTCGTGATCGGCGACACGCTCTGGTTGTACGGGGGCAACGCCTCGAATGACGGCCTCTTTTTCCTTCCCCTGGGCGACCTGTGGTCGCTGGATCTGAACACGCTGACCTGGACGGAGGTCGACCCCGCTGGCGATCCCGTTCCCCGGCTGTTCCACAACGTCGCCACCGATGGCGAGCTCCTCTTCGTGTACGCCGGAGGGGGGGAAGATGCGTTCACCGGCCCATTTTACCGCGATCTCTGGGCCTTCGATCCGGGCAATGGTCAGTGGACGGAGGTGTCGTCTGGGAGCGATGGCCCGGAGGGTCGGATCTGGGCGTCGCTCCATTGGGATCCGGTGGGCGGCGGCCTGGTGATGTTCGCCGGACACGACGATCAGGCGCTCGGCAACCACAACGAGCTGTGGGCGTTTGACCTGGGCACCGGGGCCTGGGAGCGGGTGCGCGAGGGCGACACCCTCGACGCGGGTGGGAACGGATTCTGTGATTTCCCGGCCGACTTCACCCATGTGGACCTCGAGAGCCCGGAACGCCGGAACGCCTTCGCCTCGGCGATGACCCCCGCCGGGGAGCTGTGGGTGTTCGGCGGCAAGACGGACTGCGGGATCATCAACGACGCCTGGTCGTGGGCCGGCGAGGCCTGGACGCTCCGCTCGCGGGCGACGTTCGGCGAGAGCTGCGTGCGTGCGAATGCCGCGTGCGACGCCCTGTGTTTCTGATGCGCGCCGGCTGACGGTTACCGGAAGCTCAGCCGGATCCGGTAGATCGCCGTCTCCCCGGTCTGTCCCTCGAGCCACGACAGGTCGGGGGTGTCGAGCGGTGAGGTGTAATTCCAGAGTTCGAAGCTGCCGTCCGGAAGATCGAGGTAATCCGGGAAGCAGGTGTCACCGCTGCTCGGCAAGTCGAGCGCCCAAGCGACCGTGCGGGTTGCGGGATCGACCTCCCACAAGGCACAGCGCTTGGGTTCCTGCCAATAAGCGAGCTGGTAGGTAAGGTATTCTTGCTGCGGCTCCAGGCCGTCGAGCTGAAGATCGTAGGCCCCCGACGCGGTCACGTTCCGCCGCCCCACCAACCAGACCCGGCCCGAGGCGCGGAACATCAAGGGGGAGTCGTACTTCAGGGGATCAGGATCGCAGGTCCAGGCCATGAGGTCATCGGCCGGAGCGGTGCACACGAACGAGCCGAACAGCCCGTCTTCCCCGGCTTCATTGCGGATCACCGCGACGATGCTCCCGTCGTCGAGGAACACCAGGTCGGTCTCCGACCCGCCCCCCTCGTGGACGATCGGGTCGTTGCCCTGGAACGGAACCCAATTCATCCCGTCGTCGGCCCGCAACCAGTGGATCCGCACCGGCTCGCCGTCGGCGTCGTACACGTTCTCCCCGCCGACGTAGCCGAGCAGTTGGGGAACGCCGTCGACGTCGCGCAGGCGCCAGGGGATGAACGTGTCGTCGTACACATCGTCGAGCGGGGTCCACTGGCCCGGGCCCAGGTACTCGGTTCGTTTCATCCCGTGTGGCTCGAATTCGATCGAGGAGGTCCCGAGCTCGGCGAAGTACAGCCACAACCGCCCCTCGAACGAGAGCAGTTGGGGCTCCCGAACGTCGGTGCCGAGCGCGAACGCCCCCTCGAAGCGCCAGGTGTTGCCGTCGTCCTCGGAGGAGACGACATTCATGACCACCTCGGCGCTGGCGAAGTGGGAAGGGCCGGTGCGCCAGGCGAAGAATCGCCGGCCTTGGTGCCAGGTCACGGCCAGGTTGTTGTTCGAGGCCTGGGGCGCGATCTCCGGCGGAAGGCCCGGTCCTGGGACGACGAATACCGGCGCATCGAGGACCGGAACTGCGACCCCGGGCCCGTTGCCCGGCGGGTCGCCACACGCGGGGAGCCACCACCACATCGCGCGCCAGTAACCACGCCGGGAGGACCGTGCCGGGGAGCCGCGGTTAGATCTCCGCCATGAACCCGACGCTGGCCGCCAAGGCCGCCGAGCTGCCCGTCACCGCCGGCGTTTACCTGTTCAAGGATCGGCGGGGAAAGGTAATTTATGTCGGAAAGGCGATCAACTTGCGCGCCCGGGTGCGCCAGTACCTTGCCGGGGCGGACGAGCGGACCATGGTGCCGTTCCTGGTGTCGGCCGCGCACGATGTCGACGTGGTGGTGGTGCGTACCGAGAAAGAGGCTCTGATCCTAGAGAACAGCCTCATCAAGCAGTATCGGCCGCGCTACAACGTGAAGCTGACCGACGACAGCAACTTCCTGCACGCCCGGATCGACCCGCGGAAGGCCTGGCCGCGCTTCGAGCTCGTCCGGCAGATCAAGGACGACGGCGCTCGATACTTCGGTCCCTATTCCTCGGCCTCGAAGGCCCGGGAGACACTGGCCTTCGTCCAGCGGGCCTTCCCGATCCGGAGCTGCACCGACGCCGTGTTGAGCAGCAGGACCCGTCCGTGCCTGCTCCACCAGCTCCACCGCTGCGTGGCCCCGTGCGTGCGGACCGATGCCGCTTTGGCCGCCGAGTACGACGACCTCGTGGCCGGGGCCACCGAGTTCCTCGCCGGAAAAACGTCGCGGGCGGTGGCCCGGGTCGAAGCCCGGATGTTCCGCGAGGCCGAGGCCGAGGCTTACGAGGAGGCGGCGCGCCTGCGGAACCTGATCGGCTCGATCCAGGGAGTTGTGGAGCGGCAGCGCGTCATGGACGTGAAGCTCGGCGATCGCGACGCCTGGGGCTGGTTCCGCGATGGGTCGATCGGCGCGGTGGCCGTGGTCCCGATTCGGGAAGGAATCATGCGAGAACCAGCCTTTTACCCGGTTCAGGTCTGGGTCGGGGACGACGCCGAGCTGCTCTCGTCGCTGGTGAACGCGCACTACCCCGAGGGTGTCGAGATTCCGGCGGAGATCCTCCTGCCGGTGCTTCCACCCGACGCGGCGTCGCTCGCGGACGTGCTCTCTGAGCGGCGAGGTACCCGGGTGTCCCTGGCGGTCCCCCAGCGCGGCGACAAGGTGCGGGTTGTGGAATTGGCGGCGGAGAACGCCCGGGTCAAGTTTCTTCAGCTCCACAGCGACGCGGACCGCCACGCCCGGGCGATGCGCGATCTCGCCGACGCGGTGGGGCTCGCGGTGCCCCCTCGTCGGATCGAGTGCTTCGACAACAGCAATACCCAGGGCACCCACCCGGTCGCCGCGATGTCGGTGTTCCTCGACGGCAAACCGGCCCGGGCCGAGTACCGCCGCTATCGGGTGAAAACAGTGGTAGGAAGTGATGACTACGCGACCATGCGCGAGATCCTCGTGCGTCGGTACCGGCGCGTGCTCGCCGGGGAGGAGCGGGCCGACCTCCTGGTGGTGGATGGCGGCCGCGGCCAGCTCGGCGTCGCGGTCGCGGTGTTGAAGGATCTCGGAATCGTCGATCAGGCGGTCATCGGGGTGAGTAAGCCACGAACCGAGCGCGCCCGGGGGGAGCGCGACGCGACCGACAAGCTCGTCCTCCCCGGGGTGAAAGAGCCGATCCGCCTGCCGCCAAGCCATGCCGGACTCCGGATCCTTCAGCACCTCCGCGACGAGGCACATCGACACGCCGTGACCTACCACCGCCGGGTGCGCGGCGAGGCGAACCTGATCAGCGTGCTCGAGGCGATCCCCGGCGTCGGACCCGCGAGGCGAAAGGCACTGCTTCGGGCCCTCGGCTCGGCTGAGGCCGTCGCCGACGCCGACGTGGATACACTGACCGCGGTGCCGGGGATCGGCCCGGCGCTGGCTACGTCGATCGCCCAGGCCCTGAACCCAGATTGACGAGGAACACATGACCTTTGCCGAGAGACTCGCCGCGTCGGTCGCCGCGAGGGGGCCGACCTGCGTGGGCCTCGACCCGCACCTGCCGCTGTTGCCCCTGGCCGTCGATCCGCAGCGGCGGGCGGAGACGGCGGCCGTCGTTCGCGACTGGTCGCTCGGGGTGGTGGAAGCGGTGGCGCCCCACGTCGCGGCGATCAAGCCGCAAGTTGCCTTTTTCGAGGCGTTGGGCGCTCCGGGCGTGGCGGCGCTCGAGGTCGCGGTGGCGGCCGCTCGCCGCGCCGGGCTGGTGGTGATCCTCGACGCGAAGCGCGGCGATATCGGGAGCACCGCCGAGGCCTATGCCCAGGCTACGCTCGACGATGACGGGCCGCTCGGCGCCGACGCGGTCACCCTCTCCCCGTGGCTCGGGCCGGAGTCGCTCGGGCCGTTCCTGGCGCGGATGCCGCAGAAGGGTGCATTCCTCCTGGTGCGGACGAGCAACCCCGGAGCGGGAGCGTGGCAGGGTGGGCCCGAGGGGGTGGCGGGGGAGGTCGCCCGCTGGATCGCCGCGCAGCGCCAGCCGGGACTGGGTGCGGTGGTCGGGGCCACGGTCCCCGCCGAGGCGGCGGCGTGGCGCACCCTGTTGCCCGAGGCCTGGTTCCTGGTCCCCGGCTTTGGCGCCCAAGGCGGGACGCTGGCCGATTTGCGCGCGCTCCGATCCGGGCCGCTGCTCGTGAACAGCAGCCGAGGGGTGCTCTTTCCGGCATCCGGAGGGCCGCGGGAGCGCGACTGGGTCGCCGGCGTGGGCCGACGCGCCGCGGCCTTCGCCGCTGAGCTCGCCGCGCTTGACTCCCGGTCGCCGGCTGCGTCATGATCGGGCGAGGAGCCGACATGCTGCTTTGGTTCGCGCTGATGGCCTGTTCCGAAGGGCGGTTCGAGGGCCGGGTGGTGGACGGCCTCACCGGTGAACCGCTCGCCGACTTCGCGTTGATGGCGAAGGCGACCGAGGCGACCTCGATGGGCTGCACCGCGTTCAGCATCCGGACCGATGCGGAAGGGAAGTTCAGCGCAACCGGGCGTTGCGCGGTCCCGTACGCCCTCACCCCGGTGAAGTCCGACGTGGTGGATGTGTGGTTCGCGTCGGGAGACGCCATCGCGGCCGACCCAGCTGCGCCGGTCGAGGTCCAGGCCTGGAAAACACCGACTGCGCCAGGTGTGTACCGATTTTCGGCCGGGGAGTTCGAGCCGATGCGCACGGTCAGCGACCTCAAGGCCCGCGACCTGTCCGGGAGCACCGAGAAGGTGAAATTTCCGGCGAAGCTTCCTGACATCATCGTGCTCCTGCCCGCCGAGGATCGGTTGGTTCTCGTGGGGAAGGACAACGTCGAGGGGCTGGCGCCGGCTCCGCTGATCGCGAGCCCGAACGTCGTGATCCGGGAACGCGGGGCAGATGTGACGCAGAAGAATTGGTTCTACCTCGGGGTTCGAGTCACCCCTGGCCCGCCTCCGGCCGTGGAACGGGTCGGTGCGCGGTTTGATCCGGCCAAGGTGAAGTCGATCTCCCGAGGCGATCGCACGGTGGCCTTCATCCAGGGCGACGCCTTGCCGCCCGGTCGGTACGGGCTGTCCAAGGCCGGTGACAACCGGATCTACGTGCTGGACTTCGGCGTAGCGCAGGCCACGGGGGGGGAGGCGCCTGCGCCCGAGCCCGCGGATGCCGGTGGTCCCGTGGAGGGGCCGGGTTAACGCAGCGCGGGGGGGGGATGGCGGATCGTTCGGCCGTGCTGATCGGCGGGGGGATCACCGGCGCGCTCACCGCCCGCGAACTGGCCCTGGCCGGCTGGAAGGTGACCGTCCTCGAGGGGGCCCACATCGGGGCTGGATCGAGTTCGCGCACCGCCGCCGGGATCCGGCAACAGTTCTCGACGCCCGCCACCATCTGCGGCATGCGCTACTCGGTGGCCTGGTACAAAGCCTTCACTGACGAAATCGAAGGGAAAACCTGCCCGATCGTTCAGAACGGATACCTGTTCCTCCATGCAACGCCAGAGCGGTGGAAGGAAGCGCTCAGTGTGGTGGCGGTCCAGCGCGCGGCGGGGCTCGTGGAGGTCGAGGCGCTCGAGGGGGCGGAGCTCGTTCGGCGCTTTCCCTGGGTAGACAGCCAAGCGTGCATCGCCGGCACCTTCTGTCCGACCGACGGTTTCTTGATGCCGCACCTCGTCTACAACGAGGGCATTCGGCGGGCGAAAGAACTGGGTGCAGCGGTCGTACAGCATGCGCCGGTTACCGGGGTGGTTCGCGCCGGCGACCGGATCCTCTCGGTGCAGACCCCGAAGGGCAGCTATTCGGCGGATCTCTTCGTGGACTGCACGAACGCCTGGACGCGTCGCACGAGTCGGATCCTGGGCGCGCTCGAATTGCCGGTCGACCCCCTCAAGCGGTACAACTGGTTCCTCGCCCGCGGCGGCACCCTGACGGCCGAAACGCTAGGAACGATGCCCCTGACGGTCGC
>CANLGQ010000208.1 GCA_947490265.1 Pseudomonadota bacterium
CGCCTCCCACCTGATCCTACCGGCCTACTGCACGTAGCCGAGCGCGGCAAGCTCCGCGGCCTGCTGGTCGCTTCCGTCCCGTCGGGCGTCGCGACGGCGCTGGCGCTCCTCATCGGGCAGCGGGATGTCGGGAGGACGAGGGGTCCCTTCGAGCCAGCTGTCCATCGCGGTCTCCAGTGCGGCGACCCGATCCAGTGCGTCCCCGGCTAGGTTCCGCTCCTCCGCTGGGTCGCGGTCGAGGTCGAAGAGCTCGAGTTCGCCAGCACTCGACCGGATCAGCTTCCAGCGGGCATCGTAAATCGCAGTAAATCGGCGTCGATTGGGCAGAAATGTCCCGTCTGCGTCGCGGTCGGGGAGACCGGGCTTGATGCCGTGGGCCCACGTCAGCTCGGCGACGGGTGCCGCGGTATCGAGGGTCAACGCCCCTTCCACCGGGATCCGGGCGAGATGTGCGAGCGTGCCGAACAAGCCCGCGGTGCTGACCGGCGCTCGGTGTCGCCCGTGGGCAACCCCGGGTCCGCGGATCACGAGCGGTACGCGGACGAGCGTGTCGTAGACCGAGAAATTATGCCCATACAATCGGTGTTCACCGATCTCATCGCCGTGGTCGGAGACGATCACCACGACCGTATCGTCGCGGTGGCCGCGCTGGTCGAGGGCGTCGATCAGCTCGCCGGTGACGCGGTCGAGCTCCCAAACCGAGGCGTCGTAGACGGCGCGCATCGCCTCGTCCTCCGCCCGGGTGTAGGGCTTCTCGCTTCGGTTCGCCCGGGCGAGGTCTTCGAAACCTGCCGGGGTCCTCAGGGCGAGCGTCGCGGCTCCGCCGACGAGCCCCACCGCCCGCCGGGCGTCGCGGGAGGGCAGGCGGGGCGCGTGGACCTCCATGAAGTTGATGAACGCAAAAAACGGCTTGTCACCCGGACCTTTCTCGTCGAGCCAATCGAGCAGCGCGGCCGAGGCGACGGGACCGGCGTCCTTGGCCGAGCCTTCGAGCCTCCCAGCAGGCCAGGCAGGCGATCGGGGTGAGCTGGCGTCGTCTGGGATGGCCTTGGCGGCCACCTCGGCGCGGGCGCGGGTTCCCCAGGGTTCTACCGACTGATCGAGGAGGACGTCGAAACCCTGGGCGAGGTTCGTGTCCGGGCTGATGTTGGGGTTTGCGGTGAACGCCCAGGTGGCCCAACCGTGGTCCCGAAACCACTCGGCGAGGGTGGTCTGGCGGTCGGCCAGCCAGGGGTTGGCGGCGTCGGTGCCGTGCGCTCGCACCGGAAGGCCGGTAAACAGCGAGGCATGGGAGGGGACGGTCCAGAAGGACGGCGAGATCGCACGGTCCCAGACCGCGCCGTCGGCGGCGATCCGGGAGAGCGCAGGGGTCGTGGGCCGTCGGTGGCCATACAGCGACAGGCGATCGGCCCGGACTGTGTCCCACATTAGAAAAACGACGTTTGGTGCTCCCGGGGGGGCTGGGACCGCGACCGAAAGCGGCTCGGGGGCCGGATGCGGGACGGCGACGACATCGGCCCCGGGCTCGACCTCAACGACTCCCCAGGCAGACGTCGCATCGAGGATCACCGTGGTCGCCCCGGCCGAAAGTAGGGCTGACGTCGCGCAGACCACTGCGTACGACGCGAAGTTGTCTCCCAGGCCGGACATCTGGCGCCCGTATCCCACCGGGATAGATCCCGCCGGGTCGCCGACCAGGGTGGTGGCGCCCCACGAGGGGCCGGCCGATGGGTGCGATTCTCCTGCTCGAAGACGGCCGTCGCTTCGTGGGACAGGCGTTCGGCGCCGTGACCACCCGGGTCGGTGAAGCGGTGTTCAACACCGCCATGAGTGGCTACCAGGAGGTCCTGACCGACCCGAGCTACGCCGAGCAGGTGGTGTGCATGACCGCACCCCACATCGGAAATACCGGGATAAACCTGGAAGACGAGGAGTCGGAGCGGGTGCATGTCGCCGGCTTTCTGGTGCGATCGCTGTCGCACGCGCCGTCGAACTGGCGCTCCACGGGCGGCCTTCACCGGTACCTGGCGGAGCGGGGGGTGCCGGGGATGCAGGGCCTCGACACGCGCGCGCTCGTCCGCCACCTTCGCGACAAGGGGGCGATGCGATGCGTCGTCTCCACCGATGGCACGTCGGAAGCCGCCCTTCGCGAGCAGCTCGGCGCGTGGCCGGGCATGGTCGGGCGGAATCTCGCCGTTGAGGTGGCGTGCAAGGCGCCGTGGGTCTCCTCGGATCCCAAACAGCCGACGGTTCGGTTCGCGGTGCTCGACGGCGGAATCAAGCGGAACATCCTTCGCCTGCTGGGCGACACGGGTGCGTATGTGCGGGTCCACCCGATCACCGATCCCGCCTCGGCGTTCACCGACGGGGTGGATGCGGTGCTCGTTGGCAATGGTCCTGGCGATCCGGCCGCGCTCACCGGACCGGTGGGCGAGCTGCGCAGCGTCCTCGGAAAGCTCCCGGTCGTCGGCATCTGCCTCGGCCACCAGCTTCTCGCGCTGGCGCTCGGCGCCGAGACCTACAAGCTCAAGTTCGGCCACCGAGGCGCCAACCAGCCGGTGCGAGACGAGCGGACCGGGCGCGTGGAGATCACGAGCCAAAACCACGGGTTCGGGGTGGAGCCCAAGAGTCTGGCGGCCACCGGGGCGGTGGTCACCCACACCCACCTGAACGACCACACCATCAGTGGATTCGTCCATCCGGGGAAACGGGTGTTTGCCGTACAATATCATCCGGAGGCCGCGCCGGGGCCCCACGACAGCAGGTCCATCTTGCTCCACCAGTTCGTCCGGTTCGCCCAGGGGATCGATCCATGAGCAAGAAGCGGCTGCCGCCGGGTTCCACCATCCTCGTCATCGGGTCGGGGCCGATCGTCATCGGCCAGGCCTGCGAGTTCGACTACTCCGGGACGCAGGCCTGTAAAGCGCTGTCTGCACTCGGGTATCGGGTGGTGCTGATCAACAGCAACCCCGCGACGATCATGACCGACCCGTGGTTGGCCGACGCGACCTATGTCGAGCCGCTCACCCTCGACACCGCGCGGCAGATCATCGAACGGGAGAAGCCCGATGCGATCCTCCCCACGGTTGGAGGGCAGGTCGGCCTGAACCTGGCGTTAGAACTACATCACGCCGGAGTCCTCGAAAAGAACGGCGTGCGGTTGATCGGTGCGGATCCGGTCGCGATCGAGCTCGCCGAGGATCGCCAGCTCTTCAAGGACGCGATGCTGGAGATCGGCGCCGAGGTCGCCGAGTCGGGGACGGCGAGGACGCTGGCCGAGGCCGAGGCCTTGATCGAGCGCGTGGGGCTGCCGGCCATCGTCCGCCCCAGCTTCACCCTGGGCGGGGCCGGGGGAGGGGTCGCCTGGAACCTGGACGAGTTCCGGGTGATCGCCGCCGAAGGCCTCGCCGCCTCGCCGGTGAGCCAGATCCTGGTCGAGGAATCGCTGCTCGGCTGGAAGGAATTCGAGCTCGAGGTCATGCGCGACCTCGCCGACAACGTGATCATCATCTGTTCGATCGAGAACTTCGACCCGATGGGGATCCATACCGGCGACTCGATCACGATCGCCCCGGCGATGACCCTGACCGATCGCGAGTACCAGGAGCTCCGCGATCTGGCGATCCGGATCATTCGGCGAATCGGGGTCGAGACCGGCGGCTCGAATGTTCAATTCGCGGTCAACCCGGACGACGGCCGCATCCGCGTGATCGAGCTCAACCCGCGGGTCAGCCGTTCTTCGGCCCTCGCGTCGAAAGCGACCGGGTTCCCCATCGCGAAGATCGCCGCCCAGCTCGCGGTGGGTCTCACGCTGGACGAAGTGGTGAACGACATCACCCGCGTCACGCCGGCCTGTTTCGAGCCGGCCCTCGATTACGTGATCGTCAAGATCCCGCGCTGGAACTTCGAGAAGTTCGACAACGCGGATCGCACGCTGGGCACCGCGATGCGCTCGGTGGGTGAGGTGATGGGGATCGGTCGCACGTTTCAGGAGGCGTGCCTCAAGGCGATCTCCAGCTTGGAGGGAGGCTACCCCGACGTGTCGGGATTCGGCGACGAGCGGATCCGGGAGGCCCTCGCAGTGGCGACCCCCGACCGCATGGCGGCGATCTTCGAGGCGTTCCGCCGCGGATGGGACCCGTCCGAGGTCCATCGGCTCAGCCGGATCGACCGGTGGTTTCTCGGCCAGCTTCGCGAGATCGTGAGCTTCGAGCAGGGACTTGCCGGGCGTTTCGCCTCGAGCGTGTCGACCGGTGAGCTGCTCGCGGCAAAGCGGCTCGGGATGCCCGACGCCCACCTCGGCCGGATCCTCGGCTGCGGGGAAGGGGACATCGCGGCACGGCGGCGGGCCGACGGGTTGATCCCGACGTTCAAGCGGGTGGATACCTGCGCGGCGGAGTTCGAGAGCCACACCCCGTACCTGTACTCGACCTACGAGGACGAGGACGAAGCGGGCGACGAGACCCGCGAGCGCGTGCTGATCCTCGGCAACGGCCCGAACCGGATCGGGCAGGGGATCGAGTTTGACTACGCCTGTTGCCACGCCGCGTATGCGGTGAAGGAAGCCGGGCTGTGCGCGGTGATGGTGAACTGCAACCCCGAGACGGTGTCGACCGACTACGACACGAGCGACAAGCTGTACTTCGAGCCGTGCACGACCGAGCACGTCCAGTCGATCATCGACCGGGAGCGCCCCAAAGGTGTCATCCTGCAGTTCGGGGGGCAGACGCCGCTCAAGCTCGCACAGCGGATCCGCCTCCCCGACGGGCGGTCGCCGGTGCTCGGCACCTCGCCCGACGCGATTGACCTCGCCGAGGACCGGCAACGGTTCGCGCAGTTCCTGAGGGACTTGGGAATTCCACAGCCAGAAGGCGTCATCGCGGAGACCGTCGAGGGTGCCTCTGTGGCCGCTGCCCGCCTCGGCTACCCGCTGCTCGTTCGCCCCTCGTACGTGCTCGGCGGCAGGGCGATGAAGATCTGCCACGACCAAGCCGACTTCGACCGGGTCGTGGTCGAGGCCCTGGCTTCGAGCGAGGCGGTAGGGAGTCGCTCGCTCCTCATCGACCGCTACCTCGAGAACGCTCGGGAGTACGACGTCGATCTGCTCGCCGATGGGACGGACGTGTTCCTCGCCGCAATCATCGAGCACATCGAGGAAGCGGGCATTCATTCCGGTGATTCGACTGGAATCATCCCGCCGGTGAACCTGTCCGCGCACGAGCGGCGGCAGATCGAGGAGTACAGCCACCGCATCGCGCTGAAGCTCGGGGTGATCGGCCTCGCCAACATCCAATACGCGGTGCGCGAAGGCGAAGTCTTCGTGCTCGAGGTGAATCCGCGCGCCAGCCGCACGGTCCCGTTCGTGGCCAAGGCGATCGGCCTTCCCCTCGCCAAACTCGCGACGCGGCTGTGCCTTGGGGAAAAACTCGCCGGGTTGGGGCCGCTCACCCGGCGTGGGGGCGACCTGTTCTTCGTGAAGGCCCCGGTCTTCCCGTGGCGCAAGTTCCCCGGGTCGGACGTGGTGCTGGGGCCCGAGATGCGCTCTACCGGCGAGGTCATGGGGGTGGGCTGGGGCTTTGGCGAAGCCTACGCCAAGGCGCTGCTCGCGGCCGGGTTCAAGCTGCCCACCGAGGGCGGGGTCTTTCTGTCGCTTCGGGACAGCGACAAGCCGGCGGCGATCGCGGTGGCAGGCGCGCTCATGCACATGGGCTTCAAGTTGTACGCCACCCAGGGGACCACCCGGTACCTGGCGGAGAAGGGAATCCGGTGCGAGGCGGTGTACAAGGTGCGGGAGGGTCGGCCAGACGTGGTCGATCACCTGAAAAATGGCAAGATCCACCTGATGATCAACACGCCGCAGGGCAAGAAGGCTCAGTTCGATGAGCTGGCCATGCGGCTGGCGGGTCTCCGCTACGGGATCCCGTGCATCACGACGGTGAGCGCAGGTCGAACGGTCGTCTCGGCCATTCGGAGCCTGCGAGCGGGCGAGCTGCGGCCTATCAAGCTGCAGGAGATCGTGTGAACCGCGGTCGCGCGGCGGCCCTCGCCACCGCGCTCGTCGTCCTGGTGCTCACGCTGTTTCTGGCCTTTTTGGCTGATCCCTGGTCTCGGAGCGCGAGTCACCTCGGCCGGGAGGGGCTCGCTGCCTTCGCGGTGGGCGCGGTCCTGTTTCGCGCAGCCATTGCCGAGGGGTCTCGGTGGATCCCTTGGTTTCGCGGGTTGCTGGTCGTGGCCTGCGTCGGCGGCTGGTTCAACTACTACCAGCGCTCGGCTCAAACCGTGGCCGGCATCGACGACCTCAGCGACATCACGTTCTATTACCTGAACAGCAAGTACCTCGACGAACTGGGCCATTACGGTCTGTATCCGGCGATGATGCTCGCCGATCTCGAGACAGCCGACCGCCATGCGAGCGCGGTCGAGGTCGTGCGCGATCTGCGCGATGATCAGCTCAAGCCGTCTGCCCTCGCCGTGGCCGACGGACAGCGGGTCAAAGCGGGCTTTGGCCCTGAGCGATGGGAGGCGTTCTGTCACGACGCCGACTGGTTCCTCGCCCGGCAGGACCGGGGGGAGGTGCGCTACATCTACGTCGACCATGGCTACAATCCCCCTCCGACCTGGTCGATCGTGGGGGGACGGTTGGCCTCCTGGGTGCCGGTGGAGCGCTTGAAGGCGGCGGCGCTCGTCGACGTCGCGCTGGTCGCAGGTGCATTTCTCGCCGTCGGGTTCTCGTTTGGTGTCGAACCGATGCTGTGGGCGATGCTGTTCTTCTGTTCGACGTTTTCCGGCCGTTGGCCGGTGCTCGGCCAGGCCCTGCTGCGCTTCGACTGGCTCACCGCGCTCGTCGTCGGGATGTGCGCCTTGAAGCGGGATCGATATGGGCTCGCGGGAGGGCTCTTCGGCTTTGCGGCGGCGAGTCGCGTGTTTCCCGCGATC
>CANLGQ010000209.1 GCA_947490265.1 Pseudomonadota bacterium
CCGTAGAAATACTTCAACCGTCCCGCTCGGCCCTCCGTTCTCTCCGCATCAGGTCGCCGAGCGCCATGCCCACGGGCTTGTGGTCGTAGAGCAGCGCATGGATCTGCTCAGTGATCGGCATCCGGACGTTCAGCCGAAGCGCAAGCTTCCAGGCCGAGCTTGCAGTTGTTACGCCCTCCGCGACCTCGCCGATCTCGAGGAGGATGTCCGGCAATCGCTTGCCCTCGCCCAGCGCCAGGCCCACCCGCCGGTTGCGCGACAGGTTCCCGGTACAGGTGAGCACCAAATCGCCAATGCCGGCGAGCCCGGCCAGGGTCAGCGGGTTGGCCCCCATCGCCACCGCGAGCCGGGAGATCTCGGCCAAGCCTCGGGTGATGAGTCCGGCGCGCGCGTTGCCGCCCAATCCCACGCCGTCGGCCACCCCGCACGCGATCGCCATCACGTTCTTGAGCGACCCACCGACGCACACGCCGATCACATCCTCGGTGTCGTAGGCCCGAAAGAGGTCACCGTGGAACGCGTCGGCTGCCGGCCGGGACGCCGACTCCGGCCCCGCGACGACCACCGCGGTCGGGAGCCCGCGCGCCACCTCGAGGGCAAAGGACGGGCCGGACAGCACCGAGCAGCGCTCCGGCCCACCCAGCTCCTGAACGAGCACTGCCGCCATGGTGTCGAGCGACTCGTCTTCGATGCCCTTCGTCGCCGTGCAGACGAGCGCGGTGGGCGACAGAACCGGTGCCGCCTCGCGCAGCACACCGCGCAACCCGTGGGACGGGATCACCGGCACCAGCAGGTCGGCGCGCCGGACCGATCCCTCCAGGTCGGGCGAAGCCACCAGACCCGAAGGCAGACTCACCTCGCGGAGGTACCGCGGATTGCGGCGCGTCTCGTTCATCACCGCGCAGCGATCCGGGTTGCGGTCCCACAGCACGACCTCGTGCCCGACCCGAGCCAGCTGGATCGCCAGCGCCGTCCCCCATGAACCCGCCCCGAGCACGGTCGCCCGCATCGCCCCTCCCAGGCCGCAGGTTCTAACGCGCTCGCCGTGGACAGCGACGAAGCCACGGATAGATGAGCTTCGACACAAAGAAGGGTCGCCAAACCGTGGAAGTCGAGCTCCTCGAGAACGGTGACTTCGAGCAGGGGAAAGCCCACTGGTCGACCGAAGTCGGGGCGACGACCGGCTCCGAGCGGTCCGACTCGGTCGTAGAATGGACGGACGAAGCTCGTTCTGGACGGGCCCTCCACCTCTCCGGGGACGGTCGCACCACCCGCTGGCGCAGCGTGCAATCCGCCCCGATCGCCGTCGAGCCCGGGGCCACCCTGCACCTCTCCGGCTGGGTTCGCGCGGCCGGCCTGCGCACCGAGGGCAACCAGTTCCCCAACCAGTACCTGGGCGTGATCGCCACCGAGGGATCCGAACGCACCTGGCTCCCGGTCCGGGCGGTAGAAACCCGCGACGCCCCCTGGACGGCTCTCGAGCGGATCCTCGTCGTCCCCGAAGAGGTGACCGAGATCCGCGTCATCGCGTTCCTGTCCACCACCGGACACCTGTGGATCGACGACGTCTCGCTGACCGTCACCGACCCGATCCCCTGGGGGGTGGCGACGAGCCCGCGCTTCGTGTTCCACGCCCTTCCGTCGGCGCCGATCGACGCCGAGGATCGCGCGGCCATCGAGCGCCAGTTCTCCTGGACCGAGGAGCAGCTCGGCCTGACCTACGCCGGTCCGCCGATCGACTTCTACCGCTACCCCGACGCCGCATTCAAGGGCCTCGTGACCGGGAAAACCGGCAACGCCCACTTCGACGGCAAGGCGATCCACACGCTGTGGTCCCGCGACAGCCACGAGATGGTCCACCTCCTGGCCAGCCAGCTCGGCGATCCCCACGGGGCCCTCCTCGGCGAGGGCCTCGCGGTGGCCCTCTCCCGAAGCTGGCAAGGCCTCCCCACCGACGATTGGCTCCGCCGATATCGGCAAACCAGCGACCTTCCCGGCCTGGGCGCGCTGATCGACCGCTGGGAGTCGGTGGACGAGCAGCTCAGCTACCCCATGGCCGGGTCGTTCGTCTCGAGCCTCATCCAACGCCGAGGAATGCAGGCGTTTCTCGAACTCTATGCCGCCGAGGGAAGGGTCCGGGAGCGCCTGGATCGCGCCTATCGCGTGCCGCTGTCCGACCTCGAGGCCGACTGGCACGCTGGGTTCGACCGGGTGCCGGGCAAGCCCCCCGCGGGACTCCCGACCGCGTTTCCGGAGCTGCTCGGCGCTCGACTCGTCCGCGACGTCGCCCCGAATGCGTCCGCCACCGTGTTCGCTGGCGACGCCGTCCGCGTCGGCGGGACGATCGTTGCGTTCGACGGGTTGGCCCCCGGTTCCCACGTCGTGCAAGGGGCGTCGATCGAGGTGGTGGCCCCGCCGCCGATCGAGATCGAGGTGATCGACCTCGCCCCCGGCCCCACGGGGGTTCGGGTGATCCGAACCGTCGACGGGCAGCCCGCCGTCGATCACACCGCGTCGCGAACGCTGGACGGGCTCGAGCGGCAACCCGCGGGCGACTGGCGATGGGTCTCGCGCTGGGACTCGCCCGAAGCCACCCCGATCCTGCGCATCGCGATCTACCGACTGCCACCCGGGGCGACGCTCGGCGCCACGAGCCGGCCGTTGTTGACCCGCACCACCGACGAACGCGTGGAGGCGGCCGAGATCACGTGGGTGCCGCCCTACGGACGCGTGCGCACCTGGTTGGTGTACGACCCCTAAGAAACCGAGGGCTCCGGAACCCAGCCGCCGAGCTTCCCGCGCAACCAGCCACCGAAGCCGCGCTTCGTCTCGCGGGCGAGCAGGCCTGCCAGCAGACTCCTCGGCCGGTCGTCGATCGGATCCAGGTCGATCGCCTCCCGAAAGTGAGCCTCCGCGGCCGGCCAATCCTCACGCGCAATCGCCCGCTCCCCCAGCACGCGATGGGCGCGGGCCCGCGACTGCGGGTCGGTGTCGTCGAGCAGGACGCGGGCAGGATGTTCCAACGGGGACTCCAGAAGGTGCGCCACTTGGACTGTTTGCAGTTTATGCGCAACGCCCGAACTCGGCAAGCCCTGGGGTAGAGTGGCCTCGGAGGGAGTCGCGTTGCGCTGCTTGCTCGCGCCCGTGGGGATACTCTTCGCCTGCACCGGGGAAAACGACCGGCAAACCCTCGATGGTGACACCGACACCGACACCGACCCACCCCCGTGCGCGGTCGTGGCTGAGGAGCTGCCCGACGCGGGGATGGCGATCTGGATGAGCGACCCGTCCGACGTGTGGATCGTCGGGGCAGACGGGGCGGGAGATCCCGGCGGACCGATGCTGTTCCACTACGACGGGACGAGCTGGACGGACCTCGAGACGGGAGGGACCGGCAAGCTGCAATGGGTGTGGTCCGACGGGGGCGACGAGGTCTGGATGGTCGGCCAGGGAGCGCAGGTCGTGCGCTACGCTCGGTCAACCGGCACGTTCGACGTCGAGGTGATCGCCGACCCGGCAACCGTCCTGTGGGGCTTGTGGGGGTCGAGCGCGAGCGACCTGTGGGCGGTGTCGGGGGATCCGAGGGGCGCACTCGTCGGTGAGATCCACCACTTCGACGGAGCGAGTTGGAGCGTGGCCTACCAGGCTCCCACCGACCAGAGCTACGCGCTCTTCAAGGTCTGGGGATCGGCGGCGGACGACGTCTGGGCGGTCGGAAGCTACGGGTTACTCGTCCACTATGACGGGGTTTCCTGGACGCGGCAGCCGGCCCCGGAGGCGAACACCCAGACGATGTTCACCGTGCACGGGGCGGGCTCCGATGACGCCACGGCGGTCGGCGGAGCCGCGAACGGCGCCGCCTGGCACTACGACGGGACGAGCTGGGCGGTCGACTCTCCGCCACCAACCGCAATCGCCCCGGCTTGGACCGGCACCTTCAGCCACCCCACCTGGGGCACGGTGGCATGCGGGGCGCAGCAGTCGATCTGGTGGCGCGCGTCCGACGAGCGATGGACCCCCGATCCACGGGCCATTCCGACCGCCGCGTCGTGGAAGTTCCACAGCTGCTGGATCGACGACCGCGGCGGGGTGTGGGCGACCGGCGGCGACCTCGACAGCCCCGCCCTCGACCACGGGGTGATCGCCTACTGCGGAGACGCGGCGATCAATCCGATCGAGTGAGGGCCATGACCTCGGGGTGCACCTGGTAGATCGACACGAGCTGGCCAAAGCTGTTCTTCCACTGGCGCACCCGCTCGCGCGACACCGCGAACTGCTCGGCGATGACTTGGCCGGATTCTCCTGCCGAAAACGAGGCGAGCAGCCGGCGCAAGCCGTCGGCGCCGTATCGTTCGAGGAAGTTCTTGGCGACGATCTCCCGGCTGGCGGCGCCCATGGCGGTCTCCCGCGAACGTCTCGCCCGGAGGGAACCACGTGTCAAGCAACCAACTCGGCGGGGAGACCAGCGTCTACCTCCTCCAGCACGCCGACAACCCGGTCCACTGGCTCCCCTGGGGCCCCGCGGCATTCGCCCGGGCAGTCAGCGAAGATCGGCCGATCTTCCTGTCTATCGGCTACGCGTCCTGTCACTGGTGCCACGTCATGGAGGCGGAGTGCTTCGCCGAGCCCGCGATCGCCGCCGCGCTCAACGCAGGCTTCGTGTGCATCAAGGTCGACCGCGAAGAGCGACCCGACGTCGACGCCCTCTACATCGCCGCCCTGCTCGAGTTCCAAGGGCAAGCCGGCTGGCCGGCGACCCTCTTTTTGCTCCCGGATCTCCGCCCCTTCACGGGGGTCACCTACCTCCCGCCCGTGGCGCGCCATGGCCTCCCCTCCCTGCCCGACGTGCTCGCTCGGATCCGCCACCTGTGGGAGACGGACCGCGGCACGCTCCTCGGCGCCGCAGACTCGCTTCGCGCTCGGCTTTTCGCCGCCCCAGACCAGCCCGGAGAGATCGGCTGGGACGGCTACCGCCGCGCGGTGGCCACGCTCACCGCGCTCCACGATGGCGAGTACGGCGGCTTCGGAAAGGGCTCCAAATTTCCCCAGACGCCCGAGCTCGAGCTCCTCCTGCTCGGCGCGTGCGACGCGCTGCCCTTGGCGGCCGACGCCCTCCGCAACACGCTCATCGCCATGGATCGCGGGGCACTGCACGATCCGCTCGGCGGAGGCTTCCACCGGTACTGCGTCGATCGACAGTGGACGGTCCCCCACTTCGAGCAGATGTTGTACGACAACGCGCAATTGCTGCGCCTGTACGCCCGCTGTGCGAGCTGGCTCCGCGCGTTCGGCGAGGACGAGTCGGTGGCCGCGATGCGCGTGGTGCGCAGCGTCGCGGCGTGGCTCGAGCGGGAACTCCGGGTCGGCGAGGCCTTTGCGGCCAGCTTCGACGCGGACGATCCCGGAGGGGAGGGCGCCTACTACACCTGGACGCCCGAATCGGTGCGCGCTGTGATCGGAGCGGGGGTGCTCCCGTATGGCGTGCGGCCGAGCGGCAACTTCGAGGGCGGTCGCACCGTGCTGAACACCCGGGCCGGCGTGCCCGACCGGTTCGTCCGAGATGCCCTGTTTCGAGCGCGGCAGGCCCGACCCGCGCCCGCGCGCGACGGCAAGCGGGTTGTGGCCTGGAACGGGCTCGCGGTCGCCGGGCTGGCCGAAGCCGGGCGCCTCTTCGAGCAACCCCACTGGGTAGCCCTCGCGGCGGAGACCGCCCTACGCCTGCTCGCGGCGCCTGGTCGGACCCTCGACGGAGACGCCCCCGCCGTCCTCGAGGATCGGGTTCAGCTCGCCGACGGGTTGTTGGCCTTGTCCCAGGCCAGGCCCGCCGAGCACCGCTGGCTGGAAGCCGCCCGCGTGGTCACCGCCGACCTCCTCGCTCGCTATGGCGCCCCGGACGGAGGCTGCTTTCCCAGCGAGGAACGCGGCGACCTCTTCCTTCGACGGAAGGAATGGGTAGACGGAGCCGAACCCTCGGGGAACGGCCGATTGGCCGAGGTGCTCCGCCAGCTCACCGCGCTCGGGTGGGACGACCGCGGGGCGCTCGACCGCCTGCTCGCCGCGGGCACGCCGACGATGACCCACACCCCGGCGGCCACTCCGGAGCTCTGGCGGGTGGCCCGCGCTCGTTTCCGCGAGGGCCCGATCACCCTGGTGATCGCCGGCGAATTCGACGACCCGCGGACCCAGGCCCTGCTCCGGGTATGGGACGCCGCCTGGCGGCCGCAGGGCGTCCTCGTCCTCGCCGACCGGTCGGCCCCACGCGACGGGTTCCCCTTCCTGGCCGACAAAACCCCATCCGCCGACGGTGCGCCCCTGGCCTATGCGTGCCGGCGCGGATCGTGCGCCGCGCCGGTGGCCACCGCGCAGGCACTCGCGCGGCTCCTGTGACCTACCGGCTGGCTTCCGGGGCCGGGTCCAGGGCGCGACGCGCCTCGGCGTCCGCCAAAACCACGATCGCGTGGCCCAGGGCAAAGAGCGAGAACGGGGCGCAGTACATGGCGAACACCAGCGACACGAGGCACGCTGCCATCGCCGCGATCGCGGTCACGAGACCCGAGCCCTTTCGGAGCGTCCAGCCCGCCCACACGTGAAGCAAGGCGAGGGGAAGGTTGCCCAGCGCGAGGACCCCATAGGCCCCGGCCAGCAGCCAGAGAAACTTCCCCATCTCGTGGCCGATAAAGCCCGTAATCGCCAGAATCGCCCCGCCGAAAAGGCAGAACGCCACCCAGGCCAGCTCGATCATCCCGAGGGTCAGGAACGTGAGCCCGAGCGTGCGCACCCGCTCCCGCGCGACGGTCGACTCAGGGCGCAACCCGACAGTCTCCGGTCGCGGGGTCGAGGAAGCGCTCGGTTCGAACCAGCTCGTTCGCAAAGACGG
>CANLGQ010000210.1 GCA_947490265.1 Pseudomonadota bacterium
GCCTTTCCCGGCGACCTGGTCGTCACCACAACCTCGGGCTTCGACCACGTCGACCTCGACGCTGCGGCTGCACGGGGGGTGACCGTGGCGCGAGTGCCCCTGGCTCGGCGCGATGCGGTGGTAGAATGGTCGGTGGGCGCGATGATCGCCCTGATGCGTCGGTTTCCAGCTTTGGATCGCGCTGCCGCCGAGGGGCGATGGGCCCGAGATGCCCTGCCGGCCCTCGAGCCGCGCACCCTCGCCGGGTCGCGCGTGCTGGTCATCGGGCTCGGGGTCATCGGATCGAAGATGGCGACCACCCTCGCGTCACTCGGCGCGGACGTGCTGGGCACCGATCCGGCCGGCGTCCCTGAGGGGGTCCAGCCGGTCTCGCTCGCGGAGGGACTTGCGGAGGCCGACGCGGTCACGGTCCACTGCGAGCTCACCCCGAGCTCCCGCGGCCTGCTCCACGCGGGAGCGCTCGACGCCCTCGCAGCGCATGCGGTGGTCGTGAACTCGGCGCGCGGCCCGATCCTCGACGTCGCCGCCGCCGTCGCCCGGCTACGAGACGGACGCCTCCGCGGGCTCGCGGTCGACGTCTTCCCCGTAGAGCCCTGGCCCGGCTTGGCGGAAGCCGCCATCCCCGGCGTGATCCTCGCCCCCCACGCCGCCGGCTATGCGCTCGGGCTCGGCCGACGGGTGGCCGACGGCGTGACCGGCGCGCTCGCGGCTTGGCGAGCCGGCGGCCCGATCCCGTGGGCGATCAGGGCGCGGGACTGAGGGTCACGGTGACGTCGGCCCGGCTCCCTCGCTCCAGCGCGATCGCTTGCTCCCCCGCCCAGGTTGTCTCATCCACTGCGCTGATCGCCTCGAGGTCTACCGTCCACTCCCCGGCCGCGACGTCGTCCAGGATCAGCGTTCCCTCGTCGCACGCCGCCGTACCCTCGTGCCCGAGCGAGTCGTTGGCGTCGAACAGCCGCACGTGGATGCTTTCGGCGTTGTTCTGAGCGCAGAGCATGCCGTTGTCGAACATCCAAAAAACGCCGATAGTAGCTGGTAACGCCGACAACGTCACATTGCCGAGCGCAGTGTCGGCACCCGAGGCCACGGAGACCGATCCCACGTCGGCACCGTAGCGGTCGAGACCGCCCGAATCGCGCCCGCGCACCGCCACGACCGTCCCACCGGCCGCAACGTCAGGGACAATGCCGCTCCCCGCGGAACACGGAAAGGAAGCCCGCTCCTCCTCGTCGAGCAGCACGGCGACGCTCGCGATCCCCGCTTCGGCGCACCCGAGCGAGCCGATCGTCCACGACAGGGAAATCGTACCCTCTGGCGCCGGCTCCTCGACCGGATCCGCCCCGCCACAGCCTGCCGCTGCCCACCCCGCGAGCACCCACCACCGCATCCGCCCTCCGGGAAGGCAGGTAATCAGCGGTGCCAGACCGGTCCACCGGACTGCATCGGACCGGGCTCCGGGGCGCCCGGCAGCACCTCCCGCAGGTAACCGGCCGCGCCGCACTCGGGCCGCCAATGCCGAGGGTATCCTAGCGATACTTCCTCGAAGCGCACGCCGTCACGCCAATCGGTGGCCCGCATGTGCAGGTGACCGCTCACGGCCGCGATCGCCCGAAAGCGGAGGTGCCAGTCGTGGGTCAGCACGGTGCCACACCAGGGGATGAACCTGGGGATCCGGTACAGCCGGACAAGGTCGAGGCGGAGCGGCCAGTGGGAGATCAGCACCGTGCGCTCCGACGTGGGGAGGGCAGACAGCCGCGCCTCGGTGGCCGCCACCCGCGCGCGGCACCACGACCCCCGATCCGGATAGGGGTCGGCGCGCAGATACAGCTCGTCGGCGCACTGGATCCCGTCGTCGCGGGCCCAGGCGATCGCCTCGGCGGGGGACATCCCAGGAGGGCAGAACGAGTAGTCGTAGAGCAAGAACAACGGGCAGATCCGCACGTCGGGTTGGTCGGGCCACCGGGGATAGGGATCCTCGGGCGTCACCACGCCGCGCGATCGGCACAGCTGCACGAGCGCATCGTACTTCGCTACGCCAGCGGGTCCGTCGCGGGGGGTCCACAGCTCGTGGTTGCCGGGCACCCACAGCAGCCGGGCCCAGCGCGGCGCGAGCGTATCGAACACCCACGCGAGCTGATCAGGTGATTCACCGAGATCGCCCGCCAAAATCAGCCAGTCCTGCGGGTGGGCGGGCATGGCCTCCAGGGTCTCCCGGTTGGCGGCGTGGTTCACGTGCAGGTCGGAGAGCGCGTACAGCTTCACGCCGCCCGCCGCCGTCGGATCAGTACGCCGAAAAGGGCCAGTGAAAGAGCGTCTGGCGAGGCAGTCCGGCACCCACAACGCGCGCCCTCCGAGGGAGGGCCCCCGCAGCGCGCCGCGGTCACGGTCCAGGGCCCGGCCGTGGACTGAAGGAGGTCGTTCGGGTCCTCCCGAACCCACGGGGTGGGGTCGACCACCCGAACGGTGAGCTCGCCGGTGAGCTCCGGCTGACAGCGCGGACGCACCTCGGGGCCGGAGAGACCGGGAACGATCTCCCCATTGACCGACCACTCGAACGTCAGTTGATCCGCCGGGACGAGGGTCTCGATCCGGATCAGCGGGTCGTCGTCCCCGGTCGCATCGACGAGGGCACCCGCGGCCGGCTCGGCGCTCGCGAGCAGGTCGGGGATGCGCTGGTAGAGGGCCAAGACCGCCGCTTCCCGGCAGACGGGGCAGTAGTTGTCCCGCAACGTCCGCATCATGCAGTGGTTCTCGGTGGGTCGCCAGAAGTTGTCGTACGAGCACACCTCGAACGCGCCGACGCCATCCACCCCGAGCCAGTGGGCCCAGGAGAGATCGTCGCCCGACGCCGAACAATTCGAACCAGTGAACCCGCTATAGGAACCGATCTCGTAGGAATACTCGTCTCTGAGGAGCACCAGGCTGTGGCCGAGCTCGTGGGCCGCGACCTCCAGGCCCTCCTCCCCGTTGTAGGCGGTGGCATAGGTGAAGCCGCCCGAGCCGCCGTATTCCGCGTCGTTCACCAGCACGACGATGCCCTCGACCGGGCCCACCTCACCGGCCGTCGACAGTACCTGCGCGTCGTCGCAGCACACGAGGCGCTCGATCCCCCCACAGCCGTAGTAGCAGTCATAGGCGGTCTCTCGCGTCACCCCCAGATCGGGATGGCTGACCCCCGAGTCCACGGAGATCTCATCTACCCGCCAGATGTTGAGCAGCGAGGTGTAGGCTCCGAACGGCTCGATCGCGCTCAGGTATCCGACGAGGGCATCGACATCGGCCGCGAAACGGTCTTGCTCGGCAGCGCCGTACCCGTCCCCCAGGAACAGGAGATCCAGCCGCTCGGCGGCGGGTCCGGCATGCTGAACGGCCACCACGCCGGCGCGCGGCGGCGGCGGGGCCGCCGGCCGAGCCTCTTGGCCGCCGAGGCGAACCGAGACGGCGCCCACCGGCCAATCCACTTCGGTTCGCCCCACGGCGCGTTCCAACCGAGCGGCCGCTCCTCCCCCGTCCGGCAGGGCGATCGACCGAACCCGCGGGTCCTCGAACGCAGCCCAGCCGAGCCTGCGACCGGCGGCGTCCCGCACCTCCAGCGACCCCAGCGCCCCGGCCACCCCGTGGACCACCGGCGCCACGCCGGGATGAACGACCACCTCCCGGAGCGCGGCGCCCTCCGGCCCGACCTCGACGGTGACCGTCGCCGAACCGGCCCACGCCGCTGCGGCCAGGAGGATCAGGGCTCCTCCACCACGAGCACCTGGTTTGCGGCCACCCCGGCGATCTCGGTCACCGCGCCGCCAGGCCAAACCACCCGCACCCGATCCACCGCGCCGCCGCCGACCCCGAGGCCGAAGTCGGCCTCGATTGGATTGTTACCGAGGAAACCGCTGTTCGCGTGCACCTCGCGGGTGACGACGGGTCCCCCCAACACCCGCTCGACCTCGACCCGCGCCCCCACGCCGAACCGGTTCACGCGCCCCCGCGTCTGCACCCGAAGCCAGTCGGCGGGAGGCGCTTCGTTGCGCCAGAGCGTTGGGTGTCCCCCGTTCGCCGTTTGGAAGAGTTCCGGATCGCCATCCCCATCAGCGTCAAACGCCAGTACTCCGCGGGCGTCGCCCCCTGGGGCAAGACCCACCCAGCCGGCCACATCGGTGGAGACGCCCGCGCCATCGTTTAGAAACAACCTTGGTTTATCTGGCCCATACGGCCATCCGCTCCCTTTCAGCTCACCCGCCGCATGGAACAGGTCGAGATCGCCGTCGCGATCGACGTCGGTAAAGGCCGCTCCCCAGGCCCACTGCCCGTCGGTCACCCCAGCCGCGGCATCGAGCGCAAACAGCGTGCGCTCGTTGCGGTACAGCACGTTGCCGCTGCACCCCCAGAGCCCGGGATTACAATCATATGGATTTCCCGGCATGATCGAGGTGATGAACCACTCAGGATCCCCGTCGCCGTCCCAGTCGCCGGTCGTCCCGCCCATTCCGTTCGCATCGAGACCGGCACCCCAGTCCGACGTGGCGTCGCGGAAGGTTCCATCCTGATTGTTGAGGAAGAGCTTTGACTCCGCGAAGTCCGCTACGATCCAGAGGTCGGCCCAGCCATCGCGGTCGAAGTCAGTGAAGCCCGACGTCAATGCGGCGATCCCGGGTACCGCGACCCCCGCAGCAGTGGTCACGTCGGCGAAGCGGAACCCCTCGTTCCGAAGGAGCCACGTTCGGGAGGGCTCGGCATAGGGATCGAGGTTGTTCCATTGGGCCACATGCAAATCGAGGTCGCCGTCGATGTCGAAGTCGCCTGCAGATGCAGAGTATTGGCGAGAACAGCGGTCGATCGGCGCCGGCAGCGCCAGCCCCCAAGCGGCCCCCTCCTCGGTGAAGCCCCCTGCGCCGTCGTTAACAAAGAGCAGGTTCGTCTCGGCCATGTGGAGGCGAGTCACAAAGAGATCGAGATCGGCGTCGCTGTCGACGTCGAACCACAACGCGCCGTTCGCAAAACCCGTGGTAACGACGCCTGCGGCTGCCCCTACTTCGTCAAACGTTCCGTCACCTCGGTTGCGGAACAACAGGGAAGACTCGAGGAAACGGGTCGCAAACAGGTCCACGTCGCCATCTGCGTCGTAGTCGCCCGCCGCCGCTCCGGCCCCCTGGAGGAGGCCCCATTCGCACTCCCGCTCGGTGAGCGGATCTTGGACCCAGTGCAGATAGTCGATGCCGGCGCCGGCCGTGACGTCGACGAGGGTGAAGGGCGGGGTTCCAAGACCGGTTCCCGTGTCGCCGGTCCCCGTGTCCACGGGGAACGGCGCGGTGCCGGTCCACCCCGCGACCGTCTCCACCTCGACGGTGGGGCGGGCAGCCGTGCTGGATGGGACCGGCGCGGGCGCGGGTAGGGGTTGAACCTGCTTCGGCGCTGGGCCGCTGCGGCACGCGAGGGCAAGGAGGAGGACCACGTTCCGATCCTACCGCGCCAACACCCCAACCGCCGACCTCAGTACAGGAGGACCTGCGCCCGTCGCGCCACGAAGGCGCGCCGCTCCGGCTCATAGCCCTCCAGAACCGTCCGGACCGATCCCCCTCCTTCCAGGGCCTCCCGATACGACCGATCGCCGGTGAGCAGGTCGATCGCCGGCACGTCGGTCACGAACTCGTAGGCCTCGGTTCGCCATCCAAAACGGATCGGATCGGCTGCCCGACAGGCTTCCAGCGCGACCATCCCCAGGAGCAGGCTGTGCATCCGGCGGCGATCGGTGACGTGCACCTCCATTCCGGTGCACGACTGGCGGGCGTGCTTCTGGAAGCCTGGGACAAAGGCCGCAGGTCGAAAGGCAACCCCCTCCAGCCCCACCCGCTCGGCTGCGGCCTCCGCCTCGGCCACAACCCGCTGCGGATCGAGCCACGGCGCCCCGACGAGGTGAAAGGGTCGGGTGGTCCCACGTCCTTCGGAGAGATTGGTTGCCTCGACGAGACACATTCCCGGGTAGATGGCTGCGGTCTCGAGCGTCGGCATGTTCGGCGACGGGTAGACCCACGGGAGATCTCCGGCGTCGAACCACTGATCTCGCTGCCACCCCTCGCACCGCACGACCTCGAATTCGCAGGTCACCCCGCAAAAACGCTGAAAGTACACCGCGAGCTCACCGACCGTCATTCCGTGCCGCACCGCGAGGGGAAATGCCCCCACGAAGCTCTCGAAGCCCGGGTGCACCGTGTTCCCCTCCACCGTGATCCCGTCGATCGGGTTCGGGCGATCGAGGACGACGACGCGCACCCCCTGGCGACCCGCAGCCTGCATCGCAAATCCGAGCGACGCCTGATAAGTATAGTACCGAGCGCCGATATCCTGGATGTCGAACAAGAGGATGTCGACATCGGCCAGATGCTCCGGCCGCGGGTGAAGCGACGCCGCATCGTCGCCATAGAGCGAAACCACCGGCAGACCCGAGACGGGATCGCGGCGCTCCCCCACCCCCTCCATGTCTTGCGCCGTGGCCCGCACACCGTGCTCTGGGGCGAACAACCGGACCAGTCGAACGCCGCTCGCTTGAAGCAGGTCGACCGCGTGGCGGAACCGGCGGTCCACCGCAGTGTGATTGCAGAGAAGGGCGACCCGGGCGCCGCGCAAGATCTGAGGATCGTCAAGGAGAACTTCGAGACCGGAGCGCATTGGGGCACCAGGGGGAAACGGAGGGACGGCGGGGCTCTAAGTACACCCTGGCCGAGTTGACGACTCGATCCGCCTGAACGCCGATCATTGCCGTTTCGGATCGTACAACGCCGCGCTTCGGCAGATCCGCTGACCGCACCTTGATCGACCGGAGC
>CANLGQ010000211.1 GCA_947490265.1 Pseudomonadota bacterium
CGAGGACTTGCCGCCCCCGGCCGGACCGATGATCCCGTAGATCCCGTGGCGTGGGACGCGAAACGAGACGCCGTGGAGCACCTGCCGCGCGCCGTACCAGACCGAGAGGTCGCTGACCTGAAGGTGAGCGTCCATCACCACTTCCGGTTGCGGCGTAGATACAGACGCAGCGCGATGGAGAAGGAGTTGAACACGAGGACCGTTCCGACCAACACGAGCGCGGTGCCGTACTTGAGGGTGTCGGTCACGTTCGGCACCTGGGTGACGAGCACGAACACGTGCATCGACAGCGCCATCGTCTGGGAGAACACTCCCCTCGGCAAAATGGGCAGGTAGAACGCCGCGCCCGTGAACAGGATGGGCGCGGTCTCGCCCGCTGCGCGCGACACCTGGAGGATCACCCCGGTGAGGATGCCGGGGAGCGCGTTCGGCAGGACGACGTGCCGGATCGTCTGCCACCGGGTGATCCCCAGGTTCCAGCACGCGACCCGGAACGGATGGGGCACCGAGCGCAGCGCCGCCTTGGTGCTGGTGATGATGACCGGGAGCGTCATCACACCCAGCGTAAGGCCGGCGGACAGGATGCTGGCTCCGAACTGGAAGAACATCACGAACGCCCCGAGCCCGAACAGCGCGTGGACGATCGAAGGCACCCCCGCGAGGTTCACGATGGCGAGGTCGACGAGGCGAGCGAGGAGGGAGTCGCCCGCGTACTCGGAGAGGTAGATCCCCGCGAGCACGCCGACCGGGACCGCGAACAGGAGCGACACGCCGACCAGCCAGACCGTGCCGACGATGCACGGGAAGATCCCCCCAGAGGTCATCCCGTTGATCGGCATGCCGAACAGGAATTCCCACGAAAGGGCAGGAAGGCCCTTGGCCAACAACATGCCCACGATCGCGAGCGCCGGGAGCGCCGCGAGCAACGTTGCGGCGAGCAGGAACAGTCCGGCGATGGATTCGGTGCGGTGGCGAGCGGCCAGGCCATCCGGCGGGGTCGGCATGGCCGCCCGGTAACGTGGTCGTCGCGTGGCTCGTGTGGCGAATCGGTGACGACCGGCTGACGATTCCGGATCAGGGGATCGGGATCAGGGGCCCGTCCGGCGGGGGAAGGGTCGCGTTGCGCTGCATGAAATCGCGAACGATCTGTTGCCGGGTCCGAAGGAACGCCTCGGTGGTTCCGTACTCCACGAGGCGCCCCTTGTAGAGCATCCCGATCTGGTCGGCGATGTGGAGGGCCTGCACGATGTCGTGGGTGATCACGAGGAAGGTGATCCCGAGCTTGGCCTTCATGTGGACGATGAGCTCGTCGATCGTGTCGGACGTGATTGGATCCAGGCCGCTATTCGGCTCATCGAACAGGACGACCTTCGGTTCGAGGACGATGGCGCGGGCCAGGCCCACGCGCTTTCGCTGACCGCCCGAGAGCGCGCTCGTGGGCCGATCGAACACATCGGGGAGCTCCACCATGGCCAGCGCTTCCAGCGCCTTTTGACGCCGCTCGCGCTCGCCCAGCCGGGTGTGGAACTTCAGGGGAAACGCGACGTTCTCTCCGGCCGTCAGGTTGTCGAACAGCGCGCCGTCTTGAAAGAGCATCCCGAAGAGCTTCCTGAGCTCCGCTTTCTTCCGTTCGCTCGCGGTGGTGATGTCCACCCCGTCGACCCAGATGTGGCCAGCATCGGGCTGGATGAGTCCGACGATGTTCTTGAGCAACACCGACTTTCCCGTGCCCGACGGACCGAGGAGGACCGTGGTGCGACCGGTCGGGATGTCGAACGAGACGTCGTCGAGGACCACCAGGCTGCCAAACCGCTTGGACAGGTGGTCGATGCGAATGATCGGCGGCGACTCAACCATAGAGCACCCGAGACAGCAGGTAGTTCGAGACGGCGCACGCCACGGCCGAGCTCACGACCGCTGCGTTCGTGGCGGAACCGACGCCCGACGGTCCGGGGGAGCTCTGGAAGCCGTAGTAGCAGGAGACGACGCAGATCGTGATCCCGAACGCGAACGCTTTGACCATGCAGTACCAGAGGTCGACGAGGCGCGTGGTGCTGCTGGCGTACTCGATGAACTGCTGGCCGTTGAGTCCGAGCTGGAAGATGGCCACCAGCCAGCTCGCGGTGACCAGCGCGAACACCGACAGGACCGTGAGGGCGGGGAGCACGAGGACGATCCCGAAGAGCCGAGGGGTCACGAGGTACCAGTGGGGGTTGATGCTCATCACCTCGAGGGCGTCGATCTGCTGGCGAATGCGCATGACGGCGATTTGACTCGCCATTTCGGTGCCCGCCTTCGCCGCCACCATGGCCGCGACCATGATCGGCGCGAGCTCGCGGACGCCAGCCAGCGCCACGAACATCCCGATCAGGCGCTGACCGCCCAAGGGAGCGAAGGCGTTGTAGCCTTGGACGGAGAGATTGGTGCCGACGAACACCGAGATGGTGAGCAGGATGGGCAAGGAACGGACGCCGATCCGATAGGCCTCCTCGAAGGTGGAGCGGATCGGAGGCCGGTGGGTCACGGACGCAACCACCAGCGTCGCGAGGAAGCCGCCGAAGCGGCCAAGGCCGGTGATTCCCGCGATCATCCGCCGATCGCCCCGAACAAGGCCGAGGTCAGAAAGTAGTTCGCGACGATGAAGGTGGTCGCGGCGTAGACGACGGTGTCGTTCACCGCTTTGCCGACCCCAGCGGCGCCGCCGGTGGCATGAAAGCCTTGGTAGCAGGAGATCAGGCCGACCAGCGCCCCGAAGACCAGCGTCTTGATCGTGCCTCCCACCAGGTCGATAGGCTGGGTCAGCCGCCAGAGATTCGAGAGGAACTGCCCACTCGACTCCCCCTCGAACACGACCGCCGAGAGCCAACCGCCCGCGATGCCGGCCAGCGAGCCGGCGAGGTTGAGGAGCGGGGTGGCCACCACCGCGGCGAGGAAGCGCGGGACGACGTGGATCCGAAGGGAATCCACCGCCATGACCTCGGTGGCGTCGAGCTCCTCCTTGATCCGCATGGCGCCCAGCTCGGCCGCGAACGACGACCCGCCCTGCGCTGCGACGAGCACGCTCGCCAGCACCGGCGAGAGCTCGCGGAACACGGCGACACTCACCAAGGAAGAGAGGAGCTGCTGCGCCCCGAAGAGCTCGAAGATCTTCAGTCCCTGGAGCGCCATCACCATGCCGAGGGGGGCCACGGTGGCGCAGACCGGGAGCACGCATCGCGTGGTCACCTGCCACAGGTGTCGGCTGAACTCGTGCAGCTCCCACGGCGGGGTGAGCGAACGCCACACCACGTGTCCGGCGAAGATGCCGAACCTCCCGATTCCCGCGATGACGCCGCCGCTGCTCACCGCCCAGATGTATCGCGGCTGGCGTCGCCCATGCACGCGCGGTAGGGAGGCCCGTTCGAAGCGGGAGACCCCCATGAGCCGCGACGAGGATGCGCCCGACGCCGAGGCCGATCCCGAGCCGACCGCCGAGGCGCCACGCAGTGAGTCGGGCGCGGGCCGCCTCGCGCGGCTAGCGCGCCGGTTGATGGATCGAAAGGAGCTCGCCGAAGACACGCGCGACGTGCTGATGGCGGTCCTCTCCACGAGCGACCGCGCCAAGACCGAGGCGGTGAAAATGATCGCCCGCGAGGTGCGCACCTACCTCGAGGAGCTGAAGCTGAAGGAAGAGGTGCTCGACCTCCTCACCAGCCACTCGCTCGAGGTCTCGCTGCACCTCAAGCCGCTGCCCGGGACCGAGAAGAAACCTGGGACTGAGGGCTGATCCTTGGCTTCGGTTCGCAACGAGCTGGGCGTGGGTTGCCTGATGCTGGCCGCAGCGGCGGTCACTGCGTTCCTGGCCCTCAAGATGGGGGCGCTCAGCGGGCTCGGGCATTCGAGCTTGCACGTCAGCGTGGCGCTCGCGGATGCCGCCGGGCTCAAGCCCGACGCGCCGGTGAGCGTGGCCGGCGTCCAGGTCGGATCGGTGGCGTCGCTCCAGGCCTCGGGCGGGCACGCGGAGGTGGGCCTCGCGCTCGACACCGATGCCGAACTCTATCGGGACGCCCGCCTGCGGGTGCGGGCGGCCTCCCTCCTTGGGGAGAAATATCTCGAGATCGAGCCGGGCACGCCGGATTCCGGCCGATTGCGCGATGGCGACGTGCTGCCCGCGGTCGGCGAGCAGGTCGAGATCGACGAGCTCGTCGGTGCGCTCGGGCCGGTCTTGGCGGCGATTGACCCCGAGGACCTCGCCCGGGCGATGTCGGCGCTGGCCGCCGCGCTCGAGGACGACCCGGAGCGCGTCGCCCGGATGCTGGCCAACGCCGACGAGGCACTGGCCAACGCGGCGGAGGCGACTGCCGAACTCCCTGCCGCGGTCTCCGAGCTACGGAGCACGCTCTCCAGCGCCCGCGGCACGCTCGGGGGCGTCGACCGGCGGGTGGCGGAGGTCGGCCCGGTGATCGCGCGGGTCGACGGGATCCTCGCGGACGTCGAGGCCGCCGACCCGGGCGCGTTGATCGCCGAGGTTCGATCGACGGTGGGCGAGTCGCGCACCGTGCTCGCGTCGCTCGACGGGTCGGGGAAGAGCCTGTCGGTCATTCTCGACAACCTCTCGGCGATCGACCGCGCCGAGCTCGACCGGATGCTCCGGGAGGAGGGCGTGTTGATCCGCCTTTTTCCGAAGAAACCCAAGAAGAAGGATCGCTGACGTGTCTCTACTCGCCGCGCTCGTGTCGCTCGCTCTTGGCCAGTCGCCGCTTCCGCCCGGTCCGGGCATGGCCCCGATCCCGGTCGCTCCCGCGGCGTCGAAGTGGACCGCCGGGGAGACGCCGTCCACTCGCTTTCCCGACGCGTCGACCGCCGGCCCCACCTTCCCGGCCGGCGCGATGGTCGTCCTGCTCGTGACGGAGGGAGATCGCGTGCGGATCCAGAAGGGCGACCTCGTCGGCTGGGTTTCCGCGAGCGCCTTGACCGACGCAGCACCGCCGCCGCCGGTCCTGCCCCCCCTCGAGCTCCCGAAGTAGTGTCCCGGGCGCTGGCGACCTTCGCGGCGCTGCTCGGGCTCCTGCTCGGGCCCTTGGCGCTGTCGGGTCCGACCGCCTGGCTGCTGATTCCGGTGCATGCCGTCTTTTCGATCGCGGTCGCCACCGGTGCCGTGCTCGATGGCTGGTCGGGCCACCCGGAGCGCGCGCGCCAGTGGGGCCTCGGCTACCTCGTCGCCAGCGCCGTGGCCGTCGGGGCGTTGCAACTGGGGGCGGAGACCCGTGGCGCCGGACTCGGCTACTGGAGCGGCCCCTGGCTGGCCGTGCTGATTTGGGGCTGGATCCCGCCCCTGCTCGCGGGGATGGCCGGGTGGATCGGGGAGTACCGCGAGCGCCGGCTCGTTCGCCGGTCCGTTCGGGCCCGCAAGTCGCCGTGAGGCGCGCACGGCTCCGCATCCCCGCCAGCACCGCCGGACCGGTGGCCTCGGGCCATCCGTGGGTCTTTCGCGAGGCGGGTGGGCCACCGCTCGGCGGCTGGGTCGAGCTGATCGGTCCGGGCGACCGCCCGGTCGGGTGGGGCCTCGGCGACGAGGGGCCCATCGCGGTTCGGGTGCTCGGGTTGGGTGCCTTGCCGGCAGATCCTTTGGCGGTCGTGCTGGGGCGCATCGCGATGGCGGACGCCGCTCGGCCGCGGTTCCTCCCCGCGGATACCGACTGTTGGCGGGCGGTCAACGGGGAAGGGGACGGCCTCCCCGGACTGGTGGTCGATCGGTACGGGTCGCTGGCGATCGTCCGGCTGTATGCGGGGGGGTGGGTGCCCTGGCTCGAGGCGATCGCCGGAGCGGTTGCCCGACTCCCCGGGATCCAGGGGGTCGCGCGCCGACTCGGCGTCGCGCGGGTCGACGACGGCGAGGGACTCGTACCCCTGTTGGGGCCTGTTCCGCCCGATTCGCTGGTGGTGCGGGAGGCCGGCATGGCGCTGCTGGTCCGTCCGCATGTGGGCCAGAAGACCGGCCTATTCCTCGATCAGCGGGAGCATCGGCTGCTGATCCGTCGTTGGGGCGGCGCTGGGGTCGCGGCAAACCTGTTCAGCTACAATGGTGGGTTTTCGGTCGCCGCGGCGCTCGGCGGCGCGTCCCGGGTGTACACGGTCGACCAGTCGCCCGGCGCGGTGGAAGACGCCCGGGAGAACTTCCGTCTCAACGGGCTCGACCCAGGGCTGCACGCCTTCGAGGTGGCCGACGCCTTCGCGTGGTCGCCTCCCGCGAAGCTCGACCTGCTGATCGTCGATCCCCCGTCGCTCGCTCACGCCCGGGCCAACGAAGCGGCGGCTCGAGCGGCCTATCTGGCGCTGCATCGACGCCTGGCCCCGGGTGTGGCCCCCGGAGGCCTGTTGGCGACCAGCTCGTGCACCGCCCGCTTGCCGCTGGAGAGCTGGAAAGGGGCGGTGCGAGCCGGGGTGGGACCGGGCTGGTCGTTCTCCTGGTGCAGCGGGGAACCGCCGGATCATCCGGTGTCCTCGGGACATCCCGAGGGATTCTACCTCAAGTTCGCCGTTCTCCGTCGGTGGGGTTGACCTCCCGCGCGCGCTGTGCGACCGTGGTCGCTGACCACGGGTGGCAAATGCGCGCCTCGCCCGGACATCTCAACCCCGATCGATGCTCGATTGCATCTCGTTCGGGGGCCATTTTTAGCCGTTTCCCGCAACCGGTACCGCGGAGTGCGCCTGCGCGCGCGCGCGCGGGCCCCGGGAGACGGCGCAGGAGTTTTCCGTGCCGTCCGAGATCATCTGTAATGTCACCGGTCGAGAAACCC
>CANLGQ010000212.1 GCA_947490265.1 Pseudomonadota bacterium
TGTGACGTGGCTGATCGGTCCCGACGGAACGGCTCGTCGCAAGTGGGCGGGCCTGGTGAAGACCGGCGAGTTAGAATCCTGGTTGTAGCGCCCGGATGGTGGAATGGTAGACGCGGGGGACTTAAAATCCCCTTCCCTCACGGGAGTGCGGGTTCGAGCCCCGCTCTGGGCACACCCGCGCTCCGCTCGAAGTCGCGAACCCGCGCCACCACCGCCCCCCAAGCAGCCTGGGCGAACGCCTCTTCGTTGGCATAGTCCCTGGGGAAGAGCGCGGGTCCCACGTCAAGCCAGACCGTTTGCCCCGGCCAGGCCTCGGGTCGGCCCACCGGGAGCACGCGCTCGGTGCCCCACACCGCGCACGGAACGATCGGACACCGCGCGCGCCAACAGTCCATCGCCAGCGTGAGATGCACCTTTTCCGAGAGTCGACCGTCGCGGCTCCGGGTCCCCTCCGGGAACACTTGAACGCGCGTCCCCCCCCGAACGAGCTTCATCACTTCGTCGCGCGCGCGCTGCCGTGCGATGCGGTTGCGCCGATCGAAGAACACTGCCCCGGTGAGCCAGCCGTAAAACCCGACGACCGGAATGTAGAGGATCTCCAGCTTCGACAGACCGTTGCTCCGGAGTGCCGCCATCAACACGAGCGGGTCGAGCCACGACCGGTGGTTACACAGCAGGAGGGCCCCGTCCTCGTCCGATAAGCCAGAGTCGCCCGTAATTACGACGGTCGTGCCGAGCGACGCGAGCACCGTCCGGGCCCAGCACCAAGCGGCGGTCAGCGTGTGCCGCTCCCGTCGCCCGCGCGGGATCCAGGCGAACGGCAGCGCCAGGACGGTCCCGAGCACGAGCGCGCTCCCGATGGCCCCCACGAGCACGGTGAGCCCGTAGCCGGTGGCGAACAGGGCGCGAACACGCGACATGGAACCCTCTAGCACGTGAAGGCGGTCGCGATGTCCGAAGAGTCCCCTGCCCCAACCGAACCGGCGCTGCGCGACCTGGTCAGTCAGATGATGCGGCGGGTCTTTCGCCGGGGCCAGCGCGAGGTCGGCAAGGCCGCCGAGTCCGGGCGCGCGCGACTGGAGCTGCGGCAACTCCAGGCCGATCTCGACCACTTTTGGGTTCGGCTCGGAAAGACCGCCTGGCACCTCGTGGAAGGCGGAGAGATCGAGCACCCCGATCTCCGCCGCGCGATGACTCGGATCACCGAACTCGAGGCCCGGATCGAGGCGCTGAAGCGTCGTCCCCCAGCGCCCTGAGCCACCTGGGGTTGCGCGTCGGAGGCGGTGCGTTACCAGGACCCACCTCGGGGCAGTAGCTCAACTGGGAGAGCGCCAGAATGGCATTCTGGAGGTCGTGGGTTCGAGCCCCATCTGCTCCAGTCTCCCTCGCCGCCTGATCGCAGCGAGCGCAACCAGCCCCACGATCAGCGCTGGTGCGGCATTTCCCGCCGGCCCGACGGCACAACCGCAACCGGCCGGCTCCTCCTCCTCCACCACGTCACCGCCGGTGTCTTCCAGGATCGGCGCCTCGGCCTCGGTGACGGTCACGGTTCCAGAGATCCACCCGGCGGTTCGCGCGCGAACCACCGACTCAGCGACCGGCCACGCGGGATGCCTCCAAGTGTGATTGCCGGCGGCAGCCTCGGCATAGACCTCATGCGCGCCGAGCCCGTTGAGCGGGTACCGGAGCTCCTCGCCGAAGGCGGCGGCGACCTCGGCGCCATCGACCCACAGCCGCAGCGTGTAGATCCCGTCGGGGTGCGAAGCGGTGACCACAAACTCACTTCCATCAACGACTTCCGGCGCAAACTGCACCGTAGGCCGGGTGGCGTAGGGGGTGGTCATCGGGTCGCCCAGCCAAAGGTTGTGCCAGTGGAGGAAGCGCTGTGCGAAGAGTGCGCTCTCCCCAGCCGAGTAGCCGGCGGCGTAGAACAGCAGGAGGCTTGCGTTCGGAAACGCGTTGTTCAGCGGCTCCTCGACGGTCCCATGCACCAACGTCGCGCCGGCCCGCACCCAGCGCGCGATGCTGGTCTGCGATTCGGCCGCCGGGCAGGTCAGGCCGTCCTCACTGCAAACAAAGTTCTGGGGCACCGCGCCATAGCTGGTCAGGTTGTCCACGATCGCGCCCGGCGCATAGGTGTTCCCGTCGATCGCCCCGATCGCGTTGTCCGCGCCGGACATCCACGCCATCACCTCGTGACCCGCCAGCCCGGCGTCCCACGGGTCGATCCACAGGGTCGGAACACCGGCCAGGGCGAGCATCCGCGTGGCGTACTCGCACTCCGGATCGCGCGCCCCGCGGGCCTCGTCGGCGCCGTGCATGCAGAGCATCGGCGCGGTGGGCAACGCCGCTTCCGCCGCGATGGACCGCTCGATCAGCGAGTGGGCGTCGTCATAGTCGAAGCCGTCGAGCCGTCCCACCAGGAACAGTTCCCCTGCGTAGTCGGTGCCACCCGCACTCTCCGCCTTGCTGCGCTCGAAACCGATGGGCAGCTGCTCCTCGCGCACGACGCCGGGGGAGGCCTGATAGGAGCCCTCGTACAGGTTCGACAGCACGAAATCGCCGGCCTGCGCAAAGCCGCCGGAAAACATGGGATTGAGTTGGCTCGCAGAGAAACCCTGCGGTGCCGAGGCCACCTCGTTCCCTGCGAGGTCCGCCGCGTGCCCGACCTGCAGGACCGCCTCGAGCGAGGCGACCCCGGACTCGAGCGCGACCCGGTTCGGCAGCCCACGGACGGTCACGATCGTCGAGATCTCGGGCTCGCCGGCCAGGCAGGAATCGAGCGGCGAGCGGATCAGGTCAGCGAACTCCGCGAAGGGCAGGTCGACGACGGTCGGGTCCACGCGCACCGGACACAGGTGCGCGCCCGGTCGCGCCTCGACGTAGTGCTCCGCGACCGCGAGCGACTCGGGGACGTCGGCGTTGTAGAGCACCACGACGGTTCGGGGGGCGCCGGCTGCCAGCGCGATCGACGTCCACCACATGGGCTCGCTCCGTGGCGGGAGCCTACCGCGTTAGACCGCGGGCAGGGGGAGCGTTGGTGTGGTGGGCCCTCGCCGTCGCCGCGTTTGGACAGGATTCGCGGGCCACCCTCCCGCGACCCCTGGCAGGTCATCCCGCCTTCGAGGTGCGAGGGGGAGTCGCTTTGTCTGCGGGCCCCGATCTCGCCTCCCCGCCCACGGTCTGCATCGAGGGATACCCCGCCTCCTGGCTGTCGTTTGAGGCGTGCGGCAACGGCAGCGGAGTCTGGCACAACGCACCCGCGCCGGACTTTCTCCACCTCCGAGGGCGCGTGCGGGTCGCGGGCGTCGCTCAGGCGCGTTCGTCCCTCGACCTCGTCCTCGGGGCGGGCCTCGCCGAGATCCAGGCGACTGCGGACGAACCGGGTCTGGACTTCGGCGTGTCGAAACTCAGCGCCCCCGTGGAGGCAGCGGGAGCGGAGGCCAGTGCGACGTTGCGGGGGCGCCATTGGATCGACCGCGGCGCGCGGTTCTACACGACCGCCGCCCTCGATGCCGGAGCGGCGGTCATGCCGGGAGCCGCGAAAGTACTCGGAACACCCGGCCAGATCCTCCCGTTTGTCCAGTTCACGGCGGGAGTGGGCTTCTAGGGACGGGGTCGCAGGTCGCTGCGAACGAGGTTAGAACCGTGCCCCCGTGATGGGCTGCGAAGGCGCGGCCCACCGGGATCAGGAGCCTTCTTGAACGAAACCCCGCCCGCCGATGCACCCGAGACGTGGGTTCCCACCGGCGCGGACTATGCCACCAACCGCCGCTTCTCCGACTTTCCGATCAGCGAGGAGACCCTGCGCGGGATCACTGAGCGCGGCTACAAGTTCGCAACGCCCGTTCAGGCGGCGACACTCGAATCTGCCCTTACCGGTCGCGACATGCTCGTTCGCGCAAAGACTGGGACGGGAAAGACGGCCGCGTTCGCGGTTCCGGTCATCGATCGGGCACCGGCGGACGGTCAGGGCGCCTATTGCGTGATCCTCGCACCGACCCGCGAGCTCGCCCAGCAGATCGGCGAGGAGGTCGCTGAGCTCGCCAAATATCGGCCGTGTAATGTTGCCGTCCTGGTCGGCGGGATGGCGATGGGGCCCCAGGAGGACGAGCTCGCCAAGAAGCCGTCGATCATCGTCGGCACCCCCGGCCGCATCCTCGACCACCTGCGCCGGCGCAACCTCTCCCTCGCCAGCGCCGAAGTGGCCGTCCTCGATGAGGCCGACGAAATGCTTTCGATGGGATTTTTCGAGGACGTCACAAACATCCTCGATGCCACGAAGGCAAACCGCCAAGTGCTGCTGTTCTCGGCGACGATCTCGACCGACACCCAACGGATCGTGCAGCGCTACCTCAAAGATCCCGAGCAGGTCACCCTCTCCACCGACGCCGATCAGGTCAGCGGGATCGAGCACATCCTCTATGAGACGCGCGCCGACACCCACCGCGTGCGCTCGCTCCTGTTTCTGCTCGACATCGAGGATCCGTCGTCGGCGATCATCTTCTGCAACACGCGCGAAGACACCGCCACGGTAGCGACCTTCCTCGACCGGCAGGGGCTCGATGTTCAGCTCATCTCGGGCGAGCTGTCCCAGGCGAGGCGGACCCAGGTGATGGCAGCCGTAAAGGCCGGCGAAGTCCGGTTTCTCGTTTCCACCGACGTCGCAAGCCGGGGGATCGACATCTCCGATCTGTCGCACGTCATCAACTACAGCCTGCCGTTCGATCCGCCGGTCTACATGCACCGAGTGGGTCGCACGGGGCGGATCGGCAAGACCGGAAAGGCGATCAGCCTGGTGGGCGGAACGGATCTCGCGACCCGGCGCCAGCTCGAGAGCGTCTTCAAGATCAAATTCGACGTGAAGCTGCTGCCCGAGCCGGAGGTCGCGATCGCCCAGCGGGTGGAGCGGCAGGCCGCCCAAATCAAGAGCGCAATGAGCACGATGGTGTTCGAAGCGTACCTCCCGACCGTCCGCGCCCTCATCGCGCGGACCGACGGCGAAGTGCTCCTGGCCGCAGCGCTCCGGGCCTTCTTCCAGTGGGATCGTCAGCGACGCGCTCGGATGTCCGAGTCGCTCGACACCGTCGGAGACTTGGTCGAGGCGCGCAACCAAAAGGAGGAGCGGCGCCGCAGCGAGCGCAGGGACGGCCCAGGCGGCGGCGCGGGGGGACGGCCCGGTGGCCGATCCGAGCGCGGCGCCGAGCGGCGAGACCGCCCTGCTGCCCCCCGGCGATCGGGGCCCGTCGCTGCCGACCGAGACCTCGACGCGTTGCTGCTGTCGAACCAGCCAGCCGACGACGATCGCGGACCGAAACCCGCCGCGGCAGCCGACGATCGCGACGGTGACGCACGGAAGAAGCGCCGTCGTCGCCGAAAGACGAACGGGGACGTGGGCGGTGCGGGCCCGTCCGAGGCCGCCGACCCGGGCCTCGACGACCTCGACGCGCTCCTCTCCTGAAGGGGGCGCGATGACGGTGGCCACGCTGCTGCTCGACGCCTGCCGCGCCCAGAATCGGGTGCTGCTGACCGGCCCGATCGGCCCCGACGGCGACAGCCTGGGCGCCTGTTTGGCGCTGCAGCGGGTGCTGGGGTCGGTGGGTGTCTCGAGCGCGGTGGTCGGCTCCGTTCCGCGGCGGTATCGCTGGATGCCAGGAATTACCGAAGTGATTCCCGACCGGGCGCTCAGCGGTCGCTGGCCGGCGGTCGTGGTGCTCGACGGCGATCGCCACCGCCTGACCGAGCCGGCCGGACAGGCTTTCACCCAAGCGGATTTCCGAGGCATCGTGGACCACCACGGTTCCACGCGGCCCGATGGCTATGACCTCGCTTGGCTGGAACCGCGGGCCGGGAGCACCTGCGAGATGCTGTTGGCTGCCCTGCCCGCGTGGGGCGTGTCCCTCGATCGCGAGCTCGCGACCTTGCTCTACACCGGGATCGTGTTTGATACCGGTGGCTTTCGCCACGCGAACACCACCCCGGCCACGCTCTCGGCCGCCGCGGAATTGCTCGCGTTGGGCGTGGATCACGCCGGGATCGTCAGCCGCGTGCTCCACGAGCGCACCGCGGCGGGCCTGCGGCTCTCCGGGCAGATCTACGAGGGTTTTTCGCTGCGATGCGGCGGGGGGCTGTGCATCGGGCAGGCCTCGGTCGGCGATCTCGCCACCATCGCCGAGGGCGATCTCGAAGGCGTACCCGAGAACCTACTGCAGGTCGAAGGCGTAGAGGTGTCGGCACTTCTGTTGGAGCGGCCGAACGGCGCCGTGAAGTACAGCCTGCGAAGTCGTGGTCGCTTCGACGTGTCCGCGATGGCCGCCAGGCTGTCGCCCACCGGGGGTGGCCATGCCCGCGCCGCCGGTGCGGTCGTCAGGGCAACCCTGTCCGAGGCCGCGGATCGGCTGGAGGCTGCGTTCGAGGCATCAGGCGGGGGAGAGTAGCGTGGCCGCCTGGGTGTCCTCGAGGCGCGAGATCAGGTACCCGTAGGCGTCGTCCAGGTCGTCGGTCATGTGGAGGAGGTCAAGATCGCTGAGCGAGATGGTGCCGAATTCGGCCATCGCTCCGAAGTTGAGGACCGCCTTCCAGTATGACGTGCCGTACAGGACAATCGGCAGCTTCTTCTTTATTTTTCCGGTCTGCACAAGGGTCATGGTCTCGAACAGCTCGTCGAGCGTGCCAAACCCACCCGGAAAGATGACCAGCGCCTTGCACGGGTAGAGGAACCAAAACTTACGCGTGAAGAAGTAGTGGAACTCAA
>CANLGQ010000213.1 GCA_947490265.1 Pseudomonadota bacterium
ATCGCAACCGTGGCCTCCCCTTCTTGGACATTATTCAAGAAGGCAACACGGGTTTGATGCGCGCCGTGGATAAGTATGAGTATCAACGTGGCTACAAGTTCAGCACGTATGCGACATGGTGGATTCGCCAAGCGATCACGCGAGCCATCGCCGATCAGGCCCGGACGATCCGGATCCCGGTCCACATGATCGAGACGATGAACAAGGTCGTGCGCACCCAGAAGCACCTCCAACAGGAGCTGGCCCGCGAGCCACGTCCCGAGGAGATCGCCGAAAAAATGGAGATGCCGGTCGACAAGATCCACAAGATCTTGAAGATCGCGAAGGAGCCCATCTCCCTCGAGACCCCCATCGGCGAGGAGGAGGACAGCCACCTCGGCGACTTCATCGAGGACAAGGCCACGGTCTCGCCGGCTGACAACATGATCAAGGCGTCGCTCATCGAGACCACCCGCAAGGTGCTGGCCACGCTCACCCCCCGCGAGGAGCGAGTACTCCGGCTGCGTTTCGGGATCGGCCAGCCCCACGACCACACGCTCGAGGAAGTCGGCCAGGACTTCGAGGTGACCCGCGAGCGCATCCGCCAGATCGAGGCCAAGGCTCTCCGCAAGCTGCGCCACTCCTCGCGCAGCAAGCGCCTCCGTCCGTTCACCGAGGGCTGAACCCCGTCTTCGGGCCCATAGCTCAGTTGGTCAGAGCAGCCGGCTCATACCCGGCGGCGCCCAGGTTCGAGTCCTGGTGGGCCCACGGTGTACACTGTCGAAATGCACCCCGACCTCCTGCAGCTCTCCGCCGCCGATGCCGAAGAACGTGCCCTCAAGGCGTGTGATCGCGCGATCGTAGTCGCCAACGAGCGCCTTGAGGGCGCCAAAAAGGCCCTCACCCTCGCCGAAGTCGCGGAAACGACCACCGCAGCCGCCCTCGCCGCCCTTCGGGACGCCGAGCGGCAGCTGCAGCGAGAGATCGAGGGCTACCGCGCCAACCGCCTCGCGGCAGTGCGGATGCTCGAGTCGGGCGTGGGCAACGCGGATGCCGCCGAGCGGCAGCGCCAGCGTTCCGAAGCCCTGATCGACGAGGCGGAGACAAGGCAGATCGAGAACCTAGAGGCCCAGGACCCTGCGCGAGCCGCCTACCAACGCGCGGCGATGGCTCTCGATGCGGCCAGGAAGCTCCTGGCGGTGTCGGCGGCCGAGGTGCCGGAGGAGGTTGCGCGCCAGACCGCGGCGCACGCGCTCCATCTCGTCGGGCGCGACGCGGCGCTCGTCCCGCTCGACCCCCAGACCCGCCAGCGCTATCTCCTGCTCGTCCAGCGAAAGGGGACTGCGGTGGCCGCGATTCGCAAGGAGTGCTGCGCATCGTGTCAAATCACGGTCTACCAACAGCACCTGACCGACATCCGCCGCGGGCTCATCGAGCCCTGCAAGGGGTGTGGGCGCTGGCTGGTTCCCGCCACGTAGAGTGCCCCCGCCTCTCGCGAGGCAGGGGGTCAGAGCGATGCGTGAGCCGGGTTCTGGTCCCCGCCTCGGTCGCCCAAGACGGGGTGGAGATCATTCCTCTAGGGCCACCGTTGCCGATGGCCTCCAGCAACACACCCGGGGGCCATGGCGGGCCGCCTTCCCCCTGTTGGTCTTGCTCCGGATGGGGTTTGCCTGGCCACCCCCGTCGCCGGAGGTGCCGGTGCGCTCTTACCGCACCGTTTCACCCTTACCCGAGGACGAATCCCCGCCGACGCCCGCCGCGAGCGGAAGGCGACGGACGCCGGTTCCCCGGCGTGGCGGTCTGCTTTCTGTTGCACTTTCCTTCGGGTCGCCCCGACCGGGAATTACCCGGCATCCTGCCCTGTGGAGCCCGGACTTTGCCTCCCGCGCGCGAACGCGCCGGCGATCCCCTGCGCCGCTCTGACCCGCCCGCCTATCCCGCCGCGGGTTAGGCTGCGCGGCCGGAGGAACGATGGACGACGACCGCACCGCGCTGCAGTATCACTCGGAGCCCAGGCCGGGAAAGATAGCGGTCATACCCACGAAGCCGCTCGACACGCAGCGCGACCTATCCCTCGCCTATACCCCCGGCGTCGCCGATGCTTGTCGCGAGATTGCGGCGAACTCCGAGGCCGTTTTCAAATACACCTCCCGAGGAAACTTGGTCGCGGTGGTCACGAACGGCACGGCGGTGCTCGGCCTCGGCGACATCGGTCCGTTGGCTGCAAAGCCGGTCATGGAAGGCAAAGCCAACCTGTTCAAGAAGTTCGCCGACATCGACGTGTTCGACATCGAGTTGAACGCGCGCACCGCCGACGAGGTCGTCGCGGTCGTGAAGGCGCTGGAGCCAACATTCGGCGGGATCAACCTGGAGGATATCAAGGCCCCAGAGTGCTTCGAGATCGAGCGGCGCCTCGTGGCCGAGCTCGACATCCCGGTGTTTCACGATGATCAGCACGGGACAGCGATCATCAGCGCGGCCGCGGTCCTCAACGCCGTCCACCTCACCAGCCGCGATCTGGCGACCACTCGGATCGTCTTCTCGGGTGCCGGTGCCGCGGCGATCGCGTGCGCCCGCCTGTATTGCTCCCTCGGAGCGCTGGCCCAGAACGTGGTGCTCGTCGACACCAAGGGCGTCGTCCACAAGGGTCGAACCGACCTGGGCGCGGAAAAGGAGTCGTTCGCAACGAGTCTTCCGGCCCGAACCCTCGCCGAGGCGTTGGTCGGGGCCGACATTTTCGTCGGCCTGTCGGTCGCGAACGTCCTCACCGCCGAGATGATCGCGGGCATGGCGCCCAAGCCCATCATCCTGGCGATGGCGAATCCCGACCCCGAGATCCCCTACGAGGTCGCTCGGTCCGCACGCCCCGACGCGATCGTCGCGACCGGCCGCTCGGATCACCCCAACCAGGTCAACAACGTCCTCGGCTTTCCCTTCGTTTTTCGCGGGGCGCTGGACTGCCGGGCGCGCAAGATCACCGAGGAGATGAAGGTCGCGGCAACGCGCGCGCTCGCGGCGCTCACCCGGGAAGACGTGCCGGACAGCGTGCTCCGCGCCTACGGCATCGACGAGCTCTCCTTTGGGCCGGACTACATTATTCCCAAGCCATTCGATCCACGCGTGCTGCTGTGGGTCGCGCCGGCGGTCGCCGAGGCTGCGGCGCGCTCTGGCGTAGCGCGCGAGCCGATCCCCAACCTCGAGGCGTATCGCGAGTGGCTTCACCAGCTCGTCGAGCGTTCCCGCGGCCTCATGTCGCCCTTGTTGCGCCGGGCGCGAAGCGGCCCTCGTAAGCGGATCGTGTTCACCGAAGGGGTTCACGCGCAGGTCCTTCGGGCCGTGCAGATCTGCAAGGACGAAGGCATCGCGACCCCGGTGCTGGTCGGCGAGGAGTCCCGGATCCGGAAGCGCGCCGCTGAACTCCACTTCGACCTCACCGGGATCGAGGTGATTGACAGCCGAACGGCGCCCTTCGCCGAAGACCTGATCGACGGCCTGTGGAAGATCCGGCAGCGCAAGGGGATGACCCAGGGATCGGCTCGGGCGAAGCTCCGCGACCCGCTGTACTTCGGGGTCATGATGGTCCAGGCAGGGCTGGCCGACGGCATGGTCGGCGGCCTGGGGAGGGCCTACAAGGCGACGCTTCGACCCGCCCTGCGGGTGCTCGGCACCGACGCGCACAGCAACGCCGTGTCCGGCGCCTACGTGATGATCTTCCAGGATCGGATGCTGTTTCTTGGAGACCCCACGGTCAATCTCCACCCGAGCGCCGAGCGGATCGCCGAGATCGCGCTCAACACCGCCCGCGTAGCGGAGACCTTCGGACAGAAGCCCAAGATTGCGATGCTCTCCTACTCGGACTTCGGCGAGTACGACGAGGATCCCGAGGTCGCGCGGATGCGCAAGGCGATCGAGATCGTGCGCCAGCGCCGGCCGGAACTCGAGATCGACGGCGAGATGCAGGCCGACACGGCGGTCAACTGGGAAAAGCTGAAGACCAACTTCCCGTTCTCCACCCTCACCGGCCCGGCGAACGTCCTGATCTTTCCCGACCTCACCCCCGGCAACATCGCCTACAAGCTGCTCGAGAACCTGACCGGCGCCGAAGCGCTCGGCCCGCTGGTCGTCGGTCTCCAACGCCCGATCTCGGTGATCCCGGTGCATGCCACGGTCCAGGAGATCGTCAACGTCACGGCCTACACCGTGAACCAGGCCCTCGATCTCGACGAACAGAAACGGGACGAGTAGTCGAACCCCGTGATCCGGATCGGTGCCGGTGTCCGGCGCCGGGGGTTTGGGGGGTTAGAAGGCGATCCCGCCTGCCCCGGTGGAGAGGTCGATCCCGCGCACCGCGTGCGCGGCATCGCCGATCAGGTCGAGCCAGGTCTGCTCTCGGCGCGCCTTCACGGCGTCGAGGCCCGGTTGGGAGAGCAGGCCTTGGCCCTCGAGCGCGACCACGGTGCGCACCAATTCGGCGCGAGCGCGGGCCAGGGTGGCGCGCCCGGCCTCGTCGGGTACCCACAAGCCCATCGCCGCCATCTTGTGCGCCGCCTCGAGCAGGTGCCCGAGGAACTTGAGCCGCTGATCGAGCAGCATGTCGGTGTACTCGGGATGGGCCGGGAGGAGGTCGTCGACCGCGGCGAGTTCGAGGTCGAGGCGCCACAGAAGCGGCGCGACCTCGGCCTCCACGAGCGCCCGATCGCCCGGCTCGCCGTGCCCGCGCGCCACCGCGAAGGCCGCGCCCATGATCAGGTGCGTACCCCCGCAGGTATACGAGAAAATACCCTGCTTTTGCTTCTGCACGGGCGTGTTCGACGCCATCGCGTCGCGCAGAAAACGGGTCTCGGAGGCCAGCTTCAACACCACCGCGTGGGTGAGCGCGTCCAGCGTCATCGGGTGACCGCCCTCGGCGGTCCAGGCGAGGTCGCCCGGGGCGCACGCCGCCACGCCCTGCAGCGTCCACGGGAGGTCGTTGTAGCTGTCCACCGAGAGGGCCGCCCCGTCCACCCAGGTGCGCCACACGCTGTGCTGGAGCAGCTCGTTCGCGGTCGCCGGGGCTCCACCGACCGTCACGACGCGGTCAAAGGCGATCCCCCCCTCGGTCAGCGCCTTCAGCACCAGATCCGTGTGCGGCTCGACCCGGATCGACCCGCGCTTTGGTGGGAAGCGGACCCCGCCCTCCTTCGGGCGTTCGGCGAAGTCAGCGAACAATGCTTCGAACGCCGGTCGACCGTCGGTCAGGGGCTCGTCGGCGCCGAGGGCCAGCATCCCGTGGACCACCGCCCATGGGTTTCCGGGATCGAGGTCGTTCGCTCGGACCACGCCCACCAACACCTCCCGGGCGTGCTTCAACGCGTCATCCGCGTCCACCGCCGCCGGACTTCGCCCGACCCGGGTCGGCAGCGTGCACGAGAGGGCTGGCAAGGCGACCGGTGCCGGCGACGGCGGTGGGGCGACCGACGTCGCGGGAGGCGGCGTGCTGTCGCGCGGCCAGTTCGCGAGGACCAGCAGGGCGACTCCGAGGGCAACGCCAAGGCCCAGGGCGCGGTTCCGGTTCATGGCTTCGGGGCGGCCTGCTCCTCGGCGAGCGCCAGCGCGTCACCGCGGATGATCTTGTCGTCGGAGGTGACATAGACGAACGAGTCGTACGCCGCGAGGCGCGGGACGTGCATCGACCAGTCCGTCAGCCGAAACCGGAGGTCGATCACCCCTGGCGACTTGAACTTGATGACCTCGCCCGTGTCGAGCACCGCCCACAGCTTCCCTTTCTCGTCTACCGCCGGGCTCCAGGCCTCGAAGCCATCGCCCAGCGTGCCGTTCACGAGGTCCCCGTGCCGGAACCCGTCGAGGCTGTACATCACGAGCTGCCTGCCGAACACCAGCCCGACCTTCCCCCCCGCCAGCGCGACCGCACCGGTCGGCGCCCCGTCCGCAATGTCGAACCGACCGATCTCCGCGCCCTTCAGGTCGAGCACCCGACCCTCGTTGGCCCAGATGGCAACGAGCTTCTTTCCAACGAGCACGAGATGGCCCTCGCCGCCGACGGCCGCCGACAGGTTGCCCTCCACGTCGAGGGTGGTCACCCCCACGAGCTTCCCGTCGCCATCAAACCGCGAGACCCGCTTCGCCGCGTCGAGAACGGCGAACCCCGTCGCGTTCTTGCCGGGGAGGAGGACCAACCCGACCGGCGTCGAGAACGTTCCGTCAGCGGTTCCAGGCTTCGCACCAGCGGCATACCAGGAACGCGTCCCGCCGAACCAGGTGTTGGCGATGTCTGGCTCCCCGCCCCAGGTCCGATCGGCCACCCCTTTCTGATCGAAGCGCTCGACCCGGTGGTTGGCGACGTCGGCGACAAGCACCTCTCCGTAGGGAGAAACCGCGATCGGCAAGGGTTCGCCGAGTCCCTGCAAGGCCCCCTTCTCCCAGCCGCTCGTTCCCCAGGCCGGCAGGTTGCGACGACCTCCGCCCACCATTTGCTGGTAGGCGGCGAACATCGAGGCCCGGGAAAGGAGATCGGCGGCTTTGGGGCCCATGCTCCGGAGGGAGGCCAGCGTGATCGCCGGAATGGCGTTGCTGTCCTTCAGCTTGAGCAACGCCTCCACCGCCGCGTCGTCGGGCGGGAGTGCGCTGACCCGAAACCCGGGGGCGACCACCCGGTTGACCTGGGCGCGGAGGCCAGGCACCCCGTCGGCCGCTCGCTCCATGATGTCGCGCAGCGCGTCGCGGTCGCCGAACTCAGCCGCTTTGA
>CANLGQ010000214.1 GCA_947490265.1 Pseudomonadota bacterium
AACGCCCTACCACCTGCCCGCGATGCCGACCGGAAGGCGGTGGCGCCCCGGGGTTGCCGTCGTCGGAGCGACCGACCGAAAGGTGCCCTGCCCATCGAGCACGGAGATCGTCCACAGCGCGTAGAAGCCGAATGTCGAAGGCCATTGAATCAGGTATTTCCGATCGAGCAGGCGCTGAGTCGCTCCCTGCTCCTCCCAGCCGTAGACGTTGCTCGACCACTCGCCGGGTGGGGGGTTGGCGATTTCGTAGTCAATCCACCCCCCGATCGACACCACCGCGAGCGTGGCCTGGGTCGCGAGGTAGATCCCGCCCCGGACGGGCTTTCCCTGCCGAAATTGGGGGATGCCAAACGGGGCATAGCCCCAGGCGGGGTACCGGCGTCGGGGAGGAGGTTCCAGCGGCGGGAGGGCCTCTCTCACCTGGCTGCGCACGACCTCGAATCGGCCCACGACCTCGATCGGGTGGTGGTACGGGCTGATCGGGTAGGTCGGATCCTGCTCCAGGACCCAGGCGAACGCGGCATCCGCCTTGGCGGTGCTTCCGAGATCGATCTGGATCTCACCAAGGTAGATCGCACACTCTCCGGAGAGCGACAGCGGGACGGGCTCGCCAGCCACCGCGCGCCGGTAGAGGCGCTCCAAGCGCTCGAGGGCCAGGTCCCGCTCTCCGCGGAACCACAGGGCCTTTGCATCCTCCAGGTCGAGCCTGAATTGTTCGACCGGGTCGACGTGCGACTCCGGCACCGGTTCCGGCATGGGCTCTTGCGCGGCGGCGCCGAGACCAAGCCACGCCGCAAGGATCAACCCCGACACGGCGCTCCGCGTCGCATCCTGCCCCCGTTCGACGCTCGGAGGGTAGCCGCCACCCGGGCCTGGGTCAAACCGGGGCCCGCTCAGTGCCGAGTGTTGGGTGGCCTTTGTCTGTGGCGGGTGCTATTCGGGCGCGGGAGGCGCAGGGGTGCGGCGCATCGAGACCTACGGGTTCTGGCACGAGTTGCTGTCGCTGAAGGACGATCTGTCGCTTCGGGAACTGGCCGAAAAGTTCAGTGTGACCCCAGGCGCGATCTCTGCGGCGTTCAAGCGGACGGGCACCGCCCGAATGCCGGCCCCGCCGGGCCCGCGGCACCTGCGCCCGCGCGGACCGCTGGATGTGGAGGTCGATGAGTACGCTTCCCAACGAAACCTCCTGGCTCGTTCGCCTCGGGAGTTGATGCGTCCGGGCTCGAAGGACCACCTGTTGACGTCGTGGCGGGAAGAACTGGGGCGCGTCCCGGATGCCGAGGTCGCCGAGCGAGCCGGAGTCAGCGTGCGGACTGTGGCTGCTTACCGAGCTCGTTATGCCATTTCGGCGTTTAGCGGGCCGCGGCGCGGCCGGCGCGAGGAGGAAGACCAGCACGCCTGGCGGGTCGTCATCCGACACGATGGGATCGATCGCGACGGAGTGGTGCTCGCGGCGACGCTATCTGCGGCTGCGGCGCGAATCGACAGCCCCGGGCGGGTCTTGTCGATCACGTGGCTGGGCGAGCTGTTCTGAGCACAACGATCGGTAACCCATCTTCCGCGGCGAACCCCGCGAGGTGAAGCGTGGGGACGGCGGCTGGTGGTTGAACCCAGGGATTCGATCCATGCCGGTTGAGGCGCCGTGCGGCTTGGGGGCCGCGAAGCCAGCCCCCGTGGGTCGAATCCTAGTCGGGCGGCAGCGCCAGAGCGTAGTTTCCGTCAGGGTCGGAGAGCCCTTGCCCGACGATGAGGCCGGTGGCGTCCCGAACCTCGATGATTGCGAACGGCTCGGGCTCGCCCTCGATGGTTACCCGACCGCCGATCGGGATGCCCAGGCGGAGGCGCGGGTTCCAGGTCGACGTCGCGGTGAGGTCGAGGGTCGCTCGCGTCATCGCCAGGTCGCTGCGCTCGGCGGGTGGCACCGCTGCGCAACTCGCTGCAGCCGACAAGGCGAGCGACACCTGCCCCGAGGTATCCGCAAAAGTCGACCAGCTGCGCCCTGCAAACCCGATCTCCTCGCAGGTGACGCGGGCGCCGGCCAACGCGTCGCCCTCTGAGTCGAGCACGTGTCCACTCAGGGGCAACAAGGGTTCGAGCGATACGGAATCGAGGTTCACTCCCTGCTGGACGCGGACGCCCGTAGCGGCCCAACCCCTGAGGTTGCCCTCAGCAGGGGCGATCTCGATGTCATACGTGCCCGGAAGGAGCGGCAGCACGACCTGACCGCCGCTGATGGTGTCCTCGGCGACGAACTCGGCGGGGCCATACCCATCGAGGGAGGTCGCGGTGAATCGGACCGGGATGCTGCCGACCGGGCTGCCGTCGCTCGCAGTGACCTGGAGGTCGGCAACGACCCGTGAGAGCATGGGGTAGTCGAGATCGACGGACGCTCCGCGTTGGCTCGTGACCACCGCGGGTTCCGCGCGGAGAGTCGGATCGGTCTCCGTGGCGACGCCGGTGGTGGTCACCTCCCAGGTGCCCGAGGGTACGCGAAGCTCGTAGCGTCCGCTGTCATCCGTGCGCGCGGTTCCGCTCGTGTGGCCCTCCAGATCGACGGCGAACACGTCGGCGCCCGGGTAGGGCCTGCCGGCGACCCGGACCTGTCCGTACAGCGCCTGCTTCGGCTCGAGGAAAAAATCCCTTCGAATGGGGTCGTCTCCGGCGGTAAACGGCACCCAGTCCGGCGCCAACGACCCGGCGTCTGGGACGACCCGTGCCTCCCAGACGCCTGGCAGGACGTCGACCAGAAACTCGCCTTCGGCTGACGTCGGCACGGTGAACCGAACGTTGCCTTCGCGGTCGGCGACCTCGACGTGACCGACCACCGGGGCCGACTCGGTCGGGAGGCCTGCGCGCGCGGCATACGGTGTCACCGAGTCGCCGGTTACGACGCCGGTGACGGCCACCGGACTGGAGAGGTCGAGGTTCTTGTCTGGCCCGAGATCCTCCGCATCGAAAGGGCCGAAGTCCTGTGGCAACACCCGCAGCGCGCCGCTCGGTTCCCGTTGGTTCGCCGGAACGACCCGGAAGCCGAACTCCTCCGCGCCGAGCTCGACGGCACCGTCATTCGGCGGAATGACATCGGTTCCCGTCCTTTCCGCCGAGGCGCACGCCGCGCAGGCGAACACGGAGAGGGTGAGGGCTCGGGTCACGGGATCACCAGGTCCCAGTAGATGTCCGCGTCGTTCCCGCCCGGGTCGAAGATCGACAGGGCCAAGGTGGTGTCGTCGAGCGCCGGGTCGGCCGGTAGGACGATCTCCGAGGAGGTGATGCCTCCCTCGAGCTCGACAGGCGGGGGAATCTCGGCGTCGATGCCGGCGGGAACCTGCCAGACGAACGCCAGCGATTCCCCCTCGGGGTCAACCGCGACGACGATGATGCGCTCTACCGACGAGACGAACGGGTACAGGATTGTGGTGCCGGGGGCAACATCTGGGACGAGTATTTCCGGTGGAAGGTCCAAGGGTTTCCTCCAGGCTGGCGCAACGATGAGGCAGCCTGAGAGCAGAAGCATGCAACTTGCATGCCACGAATAATGTAGGGTGGACCGAAGAGCGCCCCGGGACTGGCGCAGCGAGTGCGACATCCGGGTCACTTGTTGAAGACCGTCTTGTCCCCCAGGTACAGCGAACCTCGGGAGAACGCGAAGCGCTTCGGCACGCGGTCGCAGGTAACCACGAGGTCGACCGCGTCGTCGGGGCGCTTGACCTCGACCCGCGCCCCGAGCCTCGAAACCGTGCCTTGCGCGGCACCATTCAGGTCCACCAGGCACAGGTCCGAGAAGCCGCGAAGGATGAGAAACCGAGGCTTGGGCCGAAGGCTCACTTGAGGGGTGATGCGCTCGGTCGGGGTGATGGTGACCGTGGTCTCGACGGGCTCGAAACCCTCTGACTCGATGCGCAGCGAATACGTTCCTTGAGTCAGCTCGATCTCCCGACCGGTCTGGCCGACCTTCCTGGAACCACTGTACACGTCGGCGACCAAGCCGTTGGTGACGATGACCACGGTGCCGTAGAGGGCGGGAGCCGGGGCGGGTGCGGTCAAGACCTCAGGGGTCGGAGGAAGCCCGACTGGCCGCGGCACCGGGCGCGGAAGGATCAGCGGAGGGGTGGGGGGCGTGGCCTCGACCCCAGCAGGAGCGGGCGCATCGAGCGGGACGGGGCGAGGCGGGGCGAGGGCGGCCACCTTGGCGACCCCTTCGTGGGTCGGGGGGGTGGGCAGAGAAACCGCGACCGGTCGCTGGCTTGGCGCAATGGCGTAGGCGGCGATCAGCGCACACGCGAGCACGCCGAGGGTCGTGGCGCCAAGCAGCACCCCGACTCGTCGCTTCGGCCGGGCGGCACCGTGGAGCTGACTGACGAGCGCAAGGACCTCAGGGTTCTCCGAGTCCATGGACAAGAGGCGGTTGAAGAGCCGCAGCGCGGCGAGGTGATCCCCGGCCTCGAGCAGACCCTTGCCTCGAGCCAGTAGAAAAATGCGGAGGTGGGCCTCGAGTTGTTGTTCCCAGGCCTCCGGAGCGGACAGGTAGGAGGCAACCGACCACTCCGGTAGGTTTCGGTCGATGCCCGACTCGGCAAGCACGCCTTCGACAGCGAGGGCCACCGCTTCTGCAGAGTCGAATCGCGCTTCGGGTTGCGACGCCATCAGTCGTTCGATCACGTCGCCAAGTGCGGGGGAGATGGCCGGGGCGAGCTCCGCGACGGTCGGCCGATTGCCCTCGACGATATTCCTGAGGATAAGACTGGGATTGCCACCGCTGAACGGGAGCTGCCCGGTTGCAGACTGGAAGAGGAGCGTGCCGAGGGAGAACAGGTCGGAACGCCGGTCGAGCTTGCCCTGGCGCGCCTGCTCCGGGCTCATGTAGGCGGGACTGCCGACAAGGGCGCCCGTCATCGTGACTTGAGACTCGTCGAGGAACCGAGCGATCCCGAAGTCCATCAGCTTGACCGTGCCATCGGTGCGGATCATCACGTTGTCGGGTTTGAGGTCGCGGTGCAGGATGCTCTCGCGGTGGGCATACGCGAGCGCGAGCGCAAGATCCAGCGCGATCAGGGCGGCGACTTCGGACGGAAGCCGTCCGCGGCGCCAGAGAAGCGCCGACAGGGTTTCGCCGGTGACGAATTCGGTCACAATGTAGCAATCACCAGCGTCAACCCCAGAGTAATCGTAGATTTCGAGGACGTTGGGATGTCGGAGGTGCTCGATCGCACGGGCCTCTCGCGCGAATCGCTTGCGGTTGCGGGTAGACGACGACAGGTGCGGGTGCAGAACCTTGATCGCCACGGTGCGGTTCAGCGTGGCATGACGGCCCCGATACACGGTGGCCATCCCCCCTTCGCCGACCTTTTCGAGCACCTCGTACTTGTCGAGGACGCTGCCGATCACCTGCTCCCCACCTTTGCCTGGAATGGCATATGACCGGCTCGACATCAGGTCCACTGTCGAGAGATCAGCCGATCTGACTCGGATCCCCCAGCGGGCCCACCAGGCCGCGATCGGTGAGCAGCCCGAGGATGGTTCCGGCGGTTTCCTCGACCGCTTTGTTGGTGACGTCGATCACCGGCCACTCGCGGTGAGCCTTGAACAGGCGCTCCGCGTACTCGACCTCGGCAAGAATATAATCCAAATCGTCGTAATTCATCTTGCTGCCCGTGCCCATCGTCCGAAGGCGGGCTCGGCGGATGGTCTGGAGCATGGAGGGGTCGATGGTCAGGCCGAAGACCCTGAACGGGTTCGCCTGATTCAACGCCTCCGGCGGCGGTCGATCGAGCACGATCGGCACATTCGCCACCTTGAAACCCTTGTGGGCGAGGTAGGTCGAAAGCGGGGTCTTGCTGGTACGGGAGACCCCGACGAGGATGATGTCGGCGGCGAGCAGCATCCGGGGTTCCTTGCCGTCATCGGCCTTCACCGTGTACTCCACAGCCTCGATCCGACGAAAATACTGCTCATCGGCTTGATGCATGAGCCCAGGCACCCCAACCGGCTTCTCCGAGAGGAACTCCTCCAACTCGCCCAGCAGGTTTCCGATCAAATCCAGGTGCATCACGCCAGTTTCACGGCTTAGTAACCGAGCAAAGTCGCGCATGTCTGCGCGGACCAGGGTCGTCACCACGAAGGCTTTTTGGCGTGCGGCGATCCGGAACCACGAAGTGAGCTGATCCTGGCGAGTGATGTGGGCGTGGGTGCGTACGTGGACGAGGTGATGCTGAAACTGCTGGAGAGCAGCGCGAACTACCTTTTCGGCCGTTTCGCCCGTGCCGTCGGACAGGATGAGGATCGGTTGGGGGAGCTTCATGGCGACTTCCCGCGGGCGAGGAGGCGATGGAGGCGAAGGACCAGTCCGACGTCGCCAACCACGTCGAGCCGACCCTCCAGAAACCCGCGACGTGGCTCGAGGCGGCCGCGGAGGAGTGCGCGAAAGTCATCGGTAGAACACCGTAGTGCGCAGTCGGCCGGCGCTGCCGGTGCTCGCGTGACGAGGTCGCCCTCCGCGGCCCGGTGCACGGTCCAGACCCCGCCGTCTTCGCCGCTCAGATCGAAGGTGACCGCCACACCGTCGGGTAGAGAGCGGGAGAGCAGGGACCCGCTCGGCACCTCGGCGAAGAACGCCTCGAGGTCGAGGCTCACGTCACCCATCTTCGGCCGCCTTCAGCAGCACGGGCGTCTCATTCTCCGGGAATTTCCCGCGTTTGTCAGCGTAAA
>CANLGQ010000215.1 GCA_947490265.1 Pseudomonadota bacterium
GGTGACGGTCGGCGTGTGGGGCAGCTGGGCGCTCGCGTTGCTCGCTGCGTTCGAGGCGATCGGCGTGGACCTCCCGGTCGCCGCCGCGGTGCTGCTCGAGGCGATCCTCGCCGTCGAGATGATGATCCCCCAGGCCCCCGGCTTCATCGGTGGATTTCAGCACTTCACCGTGCAGACGCTGGCGGTGTTCGACGTGCACGGGGCGCCCGCCGAAGCCGTCGCCCTGGTGTTCTGGGCGATCTGCTTCGTCCCGGTCACGGTCTGGGCCGTGATCGAAGGTTGGATGCAGGGCTTCGGGCTGGTCACGACTCAGCGAGATGTGACCGAGGCGACGACCTAGCGAGACAGGCCCTGGTCGACGAGCCATCGTTCGCAGTCCAGGGCCGCCATGCAGCCGGTCCCCGCCGCCGTGACCGCCTGGCGGTACACGTGATCTGCCACGTCACCGGCCGCGAACACGCCAGGCAGACTGGTTCGCGTGGTTCCGGGCGTCACGACCAGGTAGCCGTTCTCGTCCAGGTCGAGCTGACCCTCGAACAGACGCGTGTTGGGCGTGTGGCCGATCGCCAGGAACAGGCCTTTGACATGGAGTTCCGAACGACTTCCCGTCGCCGTGTCGCGGAGCACCAGGCCCTCGACGCGGTCCGCCCCGAGGACATCGGTGACCTCGGTGTTCCACCGGAACTCGATCTTCGGGTTCTTCATCGCGCGCTCTTGCATGACTTTGCTGGCGCGAAGTCGATGCCCTCGGACGAGGACGGTCACCTTCGAGGCGAAACGGGTGAGAAAAGTGGCTTCCTCCATGGCAGAGTCCCCGCCGCCCACCACCGCGATAGGGGTGTCGCGGAAAAAGAACCCGTCGCAGGTGGCACACGCCGAGACGCCGTGGCCCCCCAAGCGCTGCTCGTTGTGAAGGCCGAGGTACCGGGCCGTGGCGCCGGTTGCGATCACCAGGGCATCGGCCAGGACCAAGGTCCCCATGCTGGTCGTGATTCGAAACGGGCGCTCCGCGAGGTCGACGCTGGTGATCTCGTCGTACTCGAAGGTGGTGCCGAACCGCGCGACCTGGGCCTTCATGCGCTCCATGAGCTCGGGACCCTGAATACCCTCCGCAAATCCGGGGAAGTTGTCGACCTCGGTGGTGATGGTGAGCTGGCCGCCGGGCTGCAGCCCCTCGTAGACCACCGGAGGGAGGTTCGCTCGCGACAGATAGAGCGCCGCGGTCAAACCGGCGGGACCCGACCCGATGATCACAACGCGGGGTGTCGACACGAGGCCTCCGAGAAGGCACCGGCCCTAGCCGCCGGAGCGCGCGTCGGCAACCGCCCGAGCCCACGCCGCGAGGAGCGGGTCGCGAGCGAGCTCGACGCGAAGTTCGGCGGGCAACCAACTGGGCGGATTAGGCCCCTCCAAGGACAGGAAATCCTCCGCGAGGCCATTGGCTGCGTCCTCGGGGAACACCTGGAGCGGGCCGTACTTCATCCGGATCAGGAGCGGAACGGCCACCTCGGGTCCGCTGGGGATCGCCGCCCGGATTTCAGCGTTCGCCGCGGCATCCTCGCCCGCGAGCACCGCACCGGCGGCCTCGGCCCCGGCGAGATCGAGCGGCCACGAGCGCCAACTCGCGATCTCGTCGGCCGACCGATCGCGTTGGCCTTCGCGCACGAGCTCGACCGGAAGGCCGTTCTCGAGGGCAGTGGGCAGGCCCTGGCTGCGCCGAGCGCGAGCGAGCAGCCTGTCCCCAGGCAAGCGAAGCCACGCGACCTCCGCCAGCCCGCGCGCGGTCGCCGTTCGGCCGGAACGGGCCAGGCTGCTCACCACGGCGCCGATCAGCTTCGGCTCGGGAAGCGCGGCCAGCGCTTCGTCCCAGATCACCGGCCCGGTGCTCGGATCCCAGTGCACGAACTCGATGCGCGCGAGCCACGCGGCGGCGTCGGTGGGGCGTTCGGCGGTCAGCGCGGCCAACTCGGCCTGCCCAGCCGTGAGCTCGCCGGCGAGGATCCGCTGCCGGGCGAGGGCGATCCGCGGCGGGCGATCGGCCCCGAGCCCGGACGCGTCTCGCCGAGCCTGAACCAGGGCTTCCGGTTCTCCCCAGGTCACGGAACGGCGCGAACGCAGCTCCAGGGGGAGCAGTCGGGTGCGCATCTCCGCTTCGACGATCCAGGTTGCGGTCAGCGACCACGCGCCGCGGGTCGCGGCGGTCACCACGGCGAGGAGGGCCGGATCCTTGCCGAGCTGCACCTCGAATTCACGACCCGGAAGCCCGGCGAATGTGACGTCGTGGGGAAGACTCGCGGTCGCATCGGGCGCTGTGTCCCGCGCCCGTCCCAACCAGGTCTCCAACACCTGGTCCGGCGTGATCGGGAGCTCGCCTAACTTTTCGGTGACCGCGAACCCGCGCTCGCCGGCGGTGGAGGCGACGCCCAGGTCGAAAGTAGCCAAGGAAGCCGGTGCCCAGCCGATCGGCACCTTCCAGCGGAGCGCCCGGTAGCGACCGGCCTCCGACGGGGCCCCGCCACGGTCCGGCTCCGGTTGCGGCTCGGGCGCGTCGGCGAACGCCGCCGCCGCGGCGTCAGCGTCTCGAAGCCAGTGAAGCCGCGGTCCGGCGCCTGCGAGCACCATCGGGACGAGCAGGCAGACCCCGGCCGCGGTGGCTTGCACCCCGCGATTCCATCCCGGCCGGCGCTGGAGCCCCGGGGGATCCAGAAAGGAAGCCAGGAGACCGCCGGTGACCAGGCCGCCGAAGTGGGCCCAGTTGTCGGTGGTCGCGTTCTGGAGACCCGATGCGAACATCAGGATGAGGTACGGCAGGATGGCCGGTCCAAATAGGCGGCGACTGCGGTCGCTGAGCAGCTCGGGCCGGAGCAAGCCAAACACGGTCACTGCGGCGATCAAACCGAAGATCCCGCCTGACGCTCCGATGGCCGGACGATCCGGCGAACCCACCATCGAGAGCACCGAACCTCCGAGCACCGAGGAGAGGTAGAGCGTCACCAGGTTCGCGCGGCCCAGCGCGCGCTCCAGGCTCCAGCCGGCGTAGGCGAGCCACAACAGGTTCAGCGCGATGTGGAGGACGCTCTCGTGGTAAAATCCCATCGTGAAGAGGCGCCAGCTTTCACCGTTCTCTAGGATCGCGGTGGTGAGCTTGGGGAGCCATCGCTCGGTCTCCGCGAACACCGGCGGGAGCCAACCGAGCCACCAGATCCGGATCTGCACCCCCACGAGCAGCGCCGTAGCCACCGGCGCGATACCCCGGGAAAACGCTGCGCGAAATGCGGTTCCCGCATCGTTTCGAAGCGCGGACCAGACCTCGAGCTCCGCCGCCCGCACCCAAGCCGCGCCGGTCAGCGCGCCGATCCGAACCTCGACATCGGGGCCCACCCGCCCGGTGCGGACGCGCTCTTCCCACTCCTCCCAGGTGAGCTGCTCGGTGCGTTCGCCGGATCGGACCTGGACCACGACGCCTCGAAGCCCTTGTAACGCTGCGCCGGTTGCGCCGCTGGGCTCCGGGGATACCTCCTATCGCACGAGGTGGCGCATCGAACCGGAACCCCTCGCGCTGCGCTTGGCGCGGTTACCGCTTTTTCCGCTTCCGCGCGTGGTGTTGCTGCCGGGAACCGTGCTGCCACTCCATGTGTTCGAGCCGCGGTATCGAACGCTCATCGCGGATTGTCTTGCAGCGGACCCGATCCTCGGCATCGCGACGGTGCAAACTGGCGGCGCGGACTGCGACCGATCGACGCCTCAGCTATTCCCCGAGATCGGCGTCGGGCGGATCGTGCAATACCAACCGTTCCGGGACGGACGAAGCAACATCGTGGTGGAGGCGGTAGAGCGCGCGGTGCTCGTCGCCGAGCTTCCGACGAGCCAGCCCTACCGCGTCGCGACGGCTCGGGCGTTGCCGCCACGCGACCCGCGAGGGGGTGGGGTGGATCGGCTGCGCCTGCTCTTGCTCCAGCTCGGCACGGTCAGCGGCCATGCCCAGGACGAACTCCGTCGAATCTGTGCCTTGGGCGACCTCGCCCTCGTCGACGCGCTCGCGTCTCGCGTCCTCGTCGACCCCGACGCCCGAAGGGCCTACCTGGGAAGAGCGACCTTCTCCGCCCAGGTCGCAGACGTGGAGGCCCAGCTCGCCGAGCTCTTGATCACGGGCGAGCCGAGCGCCCAGGCGTGATCGTCGGCATCGGAGGTCCGACCGCGGCCGGAAAATCTGCTCTGGCGGTACGCTTGGCCAAGGCCTGGGACGCCGTCGTGGTCTCGGCCGATGCGATGATGGTGTACCGGGGCATGGATATCGGGACGGCCAAGCCCACCCCCGAGGAGCAAGCCGGTGTTCCCCACTTCGGGCTCGACGTGGTCGACCCGGACGGCGCCTTCGACGCGGCCGCGTTCGTGCGGCTCGCCGGGGAGGTAATCGCGCGTTTTCCACGGGTGATCGCCGTCGGCGGCACGCACTTGTACTTGCGGTCCCTCGTCCGGGGCCTCGTCGAGACGCCGCCCAGCGATCCCGAACTTCGCGCGGCGCTGGAGGCCGAACCCGATCTCTGGGACCGCTTGTCCGCCGTCGATCCCGCGCTCGCGGCGCGCCTTCACCCTCACGACCGGGTCCGACTGGTTCGGGGTCTCGAGGCGCACGCGGCGACCGGCCAGACGCTGAGCGGACTACACGCCGCACACGCGGCCGCCCCGGACCAGATCTCGGTGGCTGGGCTCTGGCTCGACCGCCCCGACCTCGACGCGCGCATCGACGCGCGGGTGACCGAGATGGTCGGCATGGGGTACCTCACCGAGGTCGAGCGACTGCTGACGCTCAGTTTTGGGGCGTGCAAACCCATGCGAACGCTCGGCTACCGGCACCTCGCGGCCCACCTGCGCGGGGAGACCGAACTGGAAGAGGCCACGCGCTGCACCCGGCGCGACACCCGCCGATTCGCGCGCAAGCAGCGAAACTGGCGCAAGGTGCTGTCCTGGGAGCTGGCACCCGAGGACCCGTGGGACGCAGCCAACCGGGCTGCAGAACGCGCCTGGACGCGATAGGCTGCGAGGCCCGAGGAGACGCAACCGTGGACGTCGTGCTCGACTTCGAACGCCCTGTCGTCGAGCTGCGCAAGCGGATCGCTCAGCTGAAGGACCTCCAGGAGAAAGACGGGGTCAACCTCTCGGCATCGATCGATCAGTTGGAACTTCAGGCGGAGAAGCTCCAGGAGCGAATTTTCGGCCGTTTGTCGCCTTGGCAGCGCACCCTGCTCGCTCGGCACCCGCATCGACCCTACGCCCTCGACTACGTCGAGTCCTTGTTCACCGAGTGGGTGGAACTGCATGGCGATCGCGCGGGCTTCGACGACCACGCGATGGTCGGCGGCTTGGCCCGACTCAAGGTCGGGGAGCCCGACGACCCGTGCAACAACCTGCCGGTCGTGGTGCTCGGCCACCAAAAGGGCCGGAACACGAAAGAGAACATCTATCGCAACTTCGGCATGACCCGGCCGGACGGCTATCGGCGCGCGCAGCGGCTCGGCCGACTCGCCAACGACTTCGGACTGCCCATCCTCACGTTCATCGACACGCCGGGGGCCTACCCGGGGCTCGACGCGGAGGAGCGAGGCCAGGCCGAAGCCATCGCGCGCAGCATCCTCGAGATGAGCCGGCTCGAAGTCCCGGTGATCGCGGTCGTCACCGGGGAGGGAGGCAGCGGGGGAGCCCTCGCCATCGGGGTCGCCAATCGCGTCCTCATGCTTGAGAACTCCGTTTATTCCGTAATCTCTCCCGAAGGATGCGCCGCCATTCTTTGGCGTGACCGCGCCGAGGCCTCTCGCGCGGCGGAGGCGTTGCGGATCACCGCGTCGGACTGCCTCGACCTCGGGGTGATCGACGAGGTCGTCCCCGAGCCGCGCGGAGGGGCCCATCGGTTCCCGCAAGTGGCAATCGGCAGGGTGGGGGAGGCGATTCGCCGCCATCTGGCGTTACTCCTCCCGCTGAGCCGCGCGGCCCTGCGCGCGGATCGCTACGCCCGATTCCGCGCGATGGGGCGGATGGTGGAACGGCCACTGCCGGTTCCGCCGCCCGGGCAGGCGGGGTGAGCGAACCCGCTCCCCACGCCGAAAGGGGCCTCTCAGCGCGGATCCGGATTGCGGTAGACGGCCCCGGCTCGGCCGGAAAGGGCACTGTCGCGCGTGGGGTCGCGCGCGCGCTCGCCTATCAGTACATCGACACCGGCGCGATGTACCGCGGCGTCGCCTTGGTGGCGTTGCGATGCGGAATACCGTGGAATGATGGCCCCAGGCTGGCCGCCCTCGCTGCCCGCCTGCGTTTCCATTTCCGCTGGGACGGCGACCACTTGCGGGTCGAGGTCGACGAGACCGACGTCACGCGCGAGATCCGCGACGATGCGGTCGGCCGCGGCGCCTCGGATGTGTCGGTGCATCCCGAGGTCCGCGCCACGCTGGTCGCACTCCAGCAAACACTTGCCCGCCAAGGGGGCGTGGTGATGGACGGGCGCGACATCGGCACGGTCGTCCTGCCCGAGGCGGAGCTGAAGATCTTCCTCGACGCCGGACTCGACGAACGCTCCCAACGTCGGCACGAAGAGTTGGTACGCCGCGGGGAGCAGCTGAGCTACGCCGAGGTCTTTGCCGCCCTCGAAGCGCGCGACCGCCAGGACACCGAAC
>CANLGQ010000216.1 GCA_947490265.1 Pseudomonadota bacterium
GGATGACATCAGGGGGCAGGGGACCGCTGAATTTGTGGAGGATCTTCCCGTGGCGATCGATGAAGAAGGTCTCCGGAACGCCCGCCACGCCGTACTCGATCGCCACGCGGCCGCCGGGGTCGTCGAGCGTCGGGTAGGCCGAGCCCTGTTGCCGAAGGTAGCGACGCGCTTTCTCGGCCTCATCTCCGTAGAGTATGCCGAAAAACCGGACGTCGGGGAACGCGCGGGCGCTCTCCTGGAGGTAGGGGTGCTCGAACCGGCACGGTTGGCACCAGGTGGACCAGAAGTTCAGGATCACCGGGGTTCCGGCCAGGCTCGGGAGGTCGACCGGCGCCCCCTCCAGGGTGTGGAGCGCGAACGGCGGCGCGACGCGACCCTCGAGCATCGAGGGCAGGGCGTGCGGATCCTTGTTGAATCCGCTCGCCAGCACCGCCACGAGCGGCAGCACGATCGCCGCCCCGATCGCCACGATCATCCAGTTGACCCGGGTGCCCTTGCTCAAGGCGTCGCCAGCACGCTGCGTGGAATTCGAGCCGCTTCCCGCTTGCGCTGCGGCCAGATGGCGATCCACGAGCCGATCAGGATGAGGGGACCGGCAAACCACAGCCACATTTGGGCCGGCTGCCAGATGACGCGGACCACGACGTGTTCGCCGGTCGGGCTCATCTCGATGAGGGAGAAGTACAGGTCGCCCTCCGGACGAGAGTGGACGGCGGGGCTGAACACCGGCTCGCGGTTCGCCGGGTAGAAGTTCATCCGCGGCTCGAAGTTGCCGAGACCACCGGCCGGGCCGAGCGCGAACGTGGCGCGCCGGCTCCTCCGCTGGGGCTCGTCCACGTCGTTGGCGCCCACGAACTGGACCGGAAAGCCGTGGACGACGGCGGACTGGCCCTTGTCCAGGGAGAGGTCTTGTTCGGCCCGATAGCCCTTCGAGAGCGCGAGGCTGAACAGCGCCACGATCACCCCGAGGTGGGCGATGTGAGCCCCGGTTCGCCGACGCGCTCGCCCGAGCGCGCCGAGTGCCTTGAAGAGCGGTTCGCCGTGCTGGCGCATCCGACTGCGCACCGGCTCGCTGACCTCGACCAGTGACGTCCAGAGGGCGAAGCCGCCGACCCAGAGCGCCACGATCGTCCAGGGTTTGGAGAAACCGAGCAGGCCGAAGCCCGCCGCGATCGCGAGCCCGGCGAAAGCCGGAGGGAGGAAGCGCTTGGGTGCATCGCCGGTTTTTAGTCCGCCCCACGGCAACGCCGGGCCGACCCCCATCAGGAACACCAGCAGGATGCCGAGCCGCAACCCCCACCAATCGAAGTACGGCTCCCCCACGGACACCCGACGCTCTTGCACGGCTTCGGTGATCAGGGGGTAGAGCGTTCCCAGGAGTACGGTGAACGTGAACACCGTGAAGGCGGCGTTCTGGACCAGGATGGCGCTCTCGCGGCTGAGGATGCGACGCCAGAGATCCGAGGGGGGTGCCGCAGCCCGCCCGAGCTCGCTGTCGAGGCGCGTCGTCTCGTCGTCGAGGGTGTGACTGCGCAGCGCGAGCAGTCCCACACTGTAGAGCAGCACGATCCCGATGAAGACGAGGAACACCGGGCCGATGTCAGACTGGGTGAAGCTGTGGACGCTGTTGAACACCCCCGAGCGGGTCATGAAGGTGCCCACGAGGGTGAGCAGGAACGTCGACATGCCGAGGGTCAACGTCCAATCGCGCATCCAGCCCCGCCGCTGCACGACCATCGCGCTGTGCAGGAATGCGGTTCCGGTTAACCACGGGTGAAAGCTTGCGTTCTCGACGGGGTCCCAGGCCCAAGCTCCTCCCCAGCCGAGCACCTCGTAGCTCCACCAGCCGCCGAGCACGATGCCGGCCGACAGGAAGGTCCACGGCACGATGGCCCAGCGGCGCAGGGGCGCCATCCACCCGGCCTCGAGGCGACCCGCCAGCAGGGCGGCGCAGATCATCGCGAACGGCACCGCCATCCCGACATAGCCCAGGTACAAGGTCGGCGGGTGGATACTCATCAGCCAGTGGTTCTGGAGCAGCGGGTTGGGACCCGGCCCGTCCGCCGGGATCGGCGAAACCGGAGCGAACGGGTTGGCGATCGAGGCGACGAGCATCGCGAAGAAGACGCAGATCCCGAGCAGAACGTGGAGCGCCCAGGGCAGGTATTCGCGGTGGCGGTCGCCCATGGAGAGGGTCCACGCCCCCACGTACAAGCCGAGGATTCCGGCCCAAAATAGGATCGAACCGTTCAGGCTCGCCCACAGGCTGACGACGGTGAAGTACAGCGGGGTGGAGCGGGAGCCCACTTCGGCCACGTAGTGCACCGAAAAGTCGTGGCTCACCAGCGCGTAGACCATCAGGAGATTGGCCAGGATCATCGAGCCGGAGAACCCGAGCGCCGCCTGCCGGGTCCACCGGAGCGCGACCAGGTCGCGCCGCATTCCGGCGTACGCTCCGCTCGCAAAGCCCGCGCTCGCGAACAACAATCCCAGGAGAACGAGTCCGCGCCCGACGATGGAGATCACTCTCCCTCCACCAGGGTGGACCGGGGGTTCCCACCGGCATCGGGGGCCTGATACTCGTTGTTGTGCTTCACCATCACCTTTTCGCTGCGGAACACCCCATCGGGCCCCAGGCGCCCTTCGACGACGGCGCCGATCCCCTCCCGGAACATCTGCGGGGGGTTCCCCGCGACCTCGACGGGGACGGTCACCGTGCCGTCGGTGAGGGAGAACCGGGTGCGCTGCGCCTCGCGATCCCAGTCGAAGGTGCCCGGTACCACCATGCCGCCCAGGCGGACAGTCGCTTCCTTGGCGTTGGCAGCCTGGATCAACTCTGCGGGTGACCAGTAGTAAACCAGATCATCGCCGAGATCGCCGAGCGCGAACGCCCCCAGCGCGGTGCCGGCGATTCCGAGTGCACCGACCAGAAAGAGACGGCGCTTCGTGGCCTCGGTCATGGGCGCACACTCCGGGAGAGCAGGTACAACCGAATCGCGTAGCTGCCGAAGAATATCCAGGTGGCAGCGTACGCGGCGGTCACGTATTCCCACCCTCCGACGATGACCCCGGTCATGCGATCTCCAACGGAGGCGGGGAATCGAGGCGATCCCGCGCGGCCGCGAGCCGGCGCCGCCAGGCGATGAACCAGAGGGTGATGAACAGGAACGCGAAGGCATTGGTGCGCAGGATCGCCACCATCGTGTCGTTCATGGTCTCGGGCGACGACTGGATCTGGTGCAGCGATCGGAACCACTTCACCGAGAAGTAGGTGACCGGGATGTTCACGTAGGCGAGGATGGTGGCCACGCTCGTCCACGTGGCTCGACGCTCCGGATCGCGAACCGCGGATCGCAGGAGGGAAACGCCGACATACGTGAGCAGCATGATCGCGCTCGCGGTGAGCCTCGGGTCCCAGTTCCACCACACGCCCCAGGTGGGCCGAGCGAAGATCGAGCCGAGCACGAGGAGGAGCGCGTTCAGCAGGATGCCGACCTCGGTGGTGGCCTCGGTGACGTGATCAAAGCTGCGCTTTCCGGTGCTCAGGTGTCCGATTGCCGCGCCGAAGCCGATCGTGAAGGTCACCAGCGCCAGCCACGCCGCCGGGACATGGACGTACAGGATCCGGCCGACCTCGCCCATCATGCGCTCGGGCGGTGCCACGAACAGGCCCAGGTAGTTGCCGGCCACCAGCAGGAACACGCCGAATGCACCCAGTGCATGTTCGGCGTTGCTCCAACGCCCATCGGCGGCCGGCGGGCCCGGAACAGAGTCTGCGCGCAACGTAGCCTCGAGGCTGCGCCCGATTGGGCGGCCGGGGCCTTCCCGGGCACATGCACTAACCCGAACCGCTCAACTGGCCCTCCCCCAAGCGGGGATCCGGCCTCACTCGATCCGGTCGATTCGCACGATAGACGCGGCAGGGACGTCGGTGCGGGTGGTCGTCTTCCCGTCGGGCCAGGTGACCACCAGCCGATCGACGAACGCGTTCGTGCCGATGCCGAAATGGGCCTCTGGTGGCCCGCCGGAGCCGAAGCCGATCCCGCCTGCGGTGATCGTGCGGGTCTGCACGCCGTCGCCCGTGTGCACTTCGACGCGGGCCCCGACCGCGAAGTGGTTGCCTTCGAGCTGGGACAACTGGACGCGCAGCCACCCGGCGGCCGGATCGCATTGGGACACGTAGAGCAGGTTCGGGCCCTCGAGGTCGCGCTTCGCCACGTCGAGCGAACCGTCGTTGTCGAGGTCGGCCAGCACGACGCCCCGGTTCACCCCGCGATCGGCAAGCCCGAGGGCGAGCGCGCGATCCCGGAACTGCCCGCCTGGACCGCGCATCCACGCCCCGTCGGGCTGATCGGCCCCGGTGTCGGGATCGTCGGGGTGCGTGGTGCCGAAGCTGGCGACGATATCGAGCCGCCCGTCGTTGTCGAGGTCGCCGAGATCGATGCCCCATGGGTCGATCTGGTCGCCTGCAAGGGTGACTCCGAGTTCCTGCGACTCGTCGTTCCACCAGCGCGTCATGCCCACCTGACTGATGAGCACGCGCAGGTGGTTCCGCTCGCCGATCACGAAGTCGGGAAGGCCGTCGCCGTCGAGATCGCCGATGGCCATACCGCGCGCCGGCATCGCGTGGTCGAGACCGTGGAGGTTGTCGTCGCCGACCAGCCTTCCGGCTTGGTTCATGACGAGCACATTGCCGGTGAAATCGCCGAGGTCGCTGGCCACATACAGGTCGGGCCACTGGTCGAGATCGAGGTCGACCCACGCCGCCGCGGTGACCCAGGCACCCGCGATCTCCGCTGGCAGCAGGTCGGTCCGGTCGGTGAAGGACACGCCCCCCTCGTTCACGAAAAGTCGGGAACCAACGGCTACACTGTCCTCAAGGGCCTGGAAGTCGCGGACGGAAGCGTAGTTACCGACGAAGAGGTCGAGGTCGCCGTCGCGGTCGAAGTCGGCCCAGGTCGACGCGAGCGCCGGGCCGTCGGCGACGAGCCCAACCCGTTCGGTGACGTCTTCGAACGTCAGGTCGCCTTTGTTGCGGAGCAACCGAGATTGTTTCTCGAAGCGAGTGATCAGCAGGTCGAGCAAGCCGTCATCGTCGTAGTCAACCACCGACCCACCCGTTCCAAAATCCAGGTCGAACGGGTCTAAGCAAGAGTCTTCCGGAAACTCCTCGTTGTCCTGTCCCCGGTACGCCTTCGCGTAGGGCTCGGCGGGCGCGACGAGGTCGTGCAGGGTGTCAGACAGGAGGTCGCCGGCGATCACGCCGCCGCCCCACAGCCAATTGCGGTCCAGGCTCGGCGGCGAGTTCGAGTGCTTGCGGAGGAACGGCCCGGCGCCGGCGGGATCTTGGCACCCGATTCCGAGAATATTGACGTTTGCTGCTACTTCTGTGCGGTCGGCCGGGGCCGCCGGATCGGACTCCGGTGGCTCACCCCACGCCATCGTGCGATCGGTGCAACCGGCGAGGCCAAGCAGCAGGGAGAACCAGCGGCCCACGAATTCCTCGGATGGAGGTCGCGGTCAGCGTACTCGGTAGCCGGCAGAGCGGCCACTCCTTCCTCAGCGGTGCCGGCACCGGTCGAGCCACGCGGCCTCCTCTGGGCTCAGCTCGGGGAGGGCCTGGAGGTGCTCGACCACTGCGGGACAGTCGCCGGCATGGATTGCCAGTCGGCCGGCGATCCGCCGCACCTCGTCGGCGCGCGGGGCGCCGGCTGTGGCCAGATAGGTGGCCGCCTCGAGCCGCGCTGCGTCGATTTCCCCGAGCGCGATCAACGGCGCGAGCCGTGCCGCGCGCAGTTCGCCTTCGAGCGCCACACCCGGGTCGAGCGCCAGCCCTTGCTCGATGGCCGAGAGCTGCGCCGCTGCCGGACGTCCGGCCTCGCCCAGTGCATGTGCGCGGGCCAGCAAGCCTGCCGCGGTAACTGGCAGACATTCGGCTTCGTCGCCGGGCGCGAGCTCATGGTGCTCCCCGGTGGTGCAGTCCACGGCCACGTGTCCGGCAGCCACCGATACGGTCGTGCCGAGCGCCCCGCGATCGACCACGAACTGCGTGCCGATCACTCGCACTTCGGCCTCCCGGGTGCGCACCGAGACGTGCTGACCGGTGCCCGGCGCGACCGCGACGGACACCGCGCCACGCTCCCAGGCGATCGCCCAGGCCTGCCCGGCGCCGGTCGCGTGACCGGTCCCGTTTGCCTCCACCTGGACCTCGCCGCTGAGGGCGACCGACCCCGCGAGTGGGAGCGTGGTCAGGGGAAGTTCGCCCGACGGGCGAGAGAGGCCAAACACCGCGAGCGCCGCGAGGCTGATGGCGCCGAAGGCCGGGGCGGTCCAACCGATTCGCGCGGGACGGCGGACGCCGCGCAGCCGAGCCTGGACGCGGGCGATCTGGGCGGGGTGGGGCTCGGAGCCCTCCGTCAACAGGCTCCGCGTGGATCGAAGCTGCGCGTCGAGGCGGCTCCGCACCCGGGTGAGCTGGCCTACGGTGGGCTCGCTCTCTCGTGCCAACCGGGCTCGCCAGGCGTCCC
>CANLGQ010000217.1 GCA_947490265.1 Pseudomonadota bacterium
CAACCGGCGGCCGAATTCGTCCTGCACCCGGTCGAGCCCGTCGCCCTTCGGTTGGGCATGGTGCCGCCAGATGTGTACGACCTCGGCGATGGGGATCGCCTCCGCCTCGCGGCACAAAAGCCACCCGGCCTCGCTGCCGACCAGGATCGACCCGCGCTCCAGGATCCCGAGCACCGCGCGCAGGTGCCGGGCCGGCAGGCGGGTCACCTCGGTGAGGAGATCGAGGGAGGCCGGACCCTTTCCCGCCTTGAAGTTCCACGCCACCCAGGTCGCGACCTGCACCGCCAGCTCGACCGACGGGTAGCGATTGGCCTCGTCGGCCTCGAACTCCGCTTGGGACAGCGTGCTGTGGTTCTGCATCACGTTCGCCACCTCGACGCCGAGGAGCACGCACACCCAGAACAGGTAGACCCAGAGCAGAAACACTGGAAAGAGGCCGATCGTTCCGTACACCGCGAGGAGCGGATCGTCGCCGAACAACTGGACGTACCACGAGAACAGTCGGCGACCGAGCTCGATCCCGAGGAACGACACCAAGGCCCCCATCAACGCCGGCGGCCACCTCAGCGGCACCGAGGGGAGCAACTTGAGCGCGCCGAACAACAGGCCGTAGACCATCGCGCGATGGACGAGGTCGGCGGCCGGCATCGCTCCGCCAAAGCCGGCGCGGACCGCGAGGATGAGGGTGAGGGGGACGACCGTGACCGCAAACCAGAAGTTCAGTAGGCGCATCCCGAGCGAGCGCCGGATCGGAATGCCGAGGATGTCGTGATAGGCGAGCTCGATCGAGAGGTACATGCGGGCGGCCACCACGAGGAGGCCCAGCGTGGCCACGACGCCGAGCGCGGGAAGATCCACTCGGAGCAACCCCTCGACCACGAAGCGCCCGGCGTCGGGGATCTCGCCGAACATCGGGTCGAGGAGCGCCTCGATCGTGTCGGCGGGGTTCTCGCCGAACACGCCGAGCGGCTGGGCGAGGCCGATCACCAGCACCAGCGTCGGCACGATCGCCACGACGGTCGCATAGGCCAGCCCCGCGGCCCGCACGAACGCCAGGTCTTGCCTGAGCTCGACGTAAAACAGCCAGGCCCACCGAAACACGCCGGTCGCCTGCTCGGCCGGCGTGCCCTTGAGCCGCTGCACCAGGTCTTGAAGGGGGCCGGGGAGCGCCATCAGCCCGAGCGCCCTCCGCGCTTGGAGACGACGTGGACACCCCCGATCTCCATCGTGCGGTCCACCGCCTTGAGCATGTCGTAGACCGTCAAGAGCGCGGTGGAAACCGCGGTGAGCGCCTCCATCTCGACGCCCGTGACCCCGACCGTCGCGACCGTCGCCGTCGCGAGGATGTGCCCCTTTCCGGCGTCGACCTCCAGCTCCACCCGCACGCTCGTGAGCGCGAGCGGGTGGCACAGCGGGATCAGGTCGGCGGTCCGCTTCGCCCCCTGGATCCCGGCGATTTGCGCGACGGCGAGCACGTCGCCCTTCTTCGCGGTGCGCTCGACCACCGCGGCGAGGGCCGCCGGCGACACCGCGATGTGCCCCGTTGCGACAGCCTCCCGCTTCGACGCCACTTTCTCGCTGACGTCGACCATCCTGGCATTACCGGCCGCATCGACGTGGGTGAGTTCGGCCACCGGCCCTCCGCGGGAAGGCTACCTGCTTGCACCGCACAACGCGAGCGGCGCTACACTGTCCCCATGTGGTGGCTCCTCCTCTTCGCCTGCGGCCCCGACGGCCCCGCCGCCCCCCCGGCGACTCCGGCCTGCGGCATCGCCGGCACCCCCGACTGGCGCGAACCGGCCTCCCTCCCGCGCGATGGCGAGCTCACCCTCGCGCACCTCCAGGCCCGCGGCACCCACAACAGCACCCACCAAGAGCCCGACGTCGTCCTCGACGCGTCCCACGCCTACACCCAGCCGCCGCTGCCCGAGCAGCTCGGAAGCCTGGGCGTCCGCCAGCTCGAGCTCGACATCCACCTCCGCGACGACGGCGGCTTCGACGTGTTCCACCTCCCCGGCATCGACCCGATCTCCTCGTGTCCCACCCTCGCGGAGTGCCTGGAGCAAGTCTGCGTGTGGTCCGCGTCGAACCGCGAACATGCCCCGGTCTTGATCTGGTTCGAGCCAAAGGACGAGCTCGACGGGCTCACGCCCGGCTTTCAACCCTTCACCGGCCAAACCGGGGCCTTGGAAGACGAGATCCTTTCGATCTTCCCGCGGGATCGCGTCTATGCGCCGGACGACTGGCGTCGGGGCCAGGCCGACCTCGGGACCGCCACCGCCGCGCTGGGACCACCTACCCTGGATCAAGTGCGGGGCAAGGTGCTGTTCGGCCTGCTCGACAGCGGGGATCATCGGGCCGACTACCTGGCCGAGTCGCCCGACCTCGCCGGTCGCCTCCTGTTTCCGGACACCGACGCGCCGACCGACTCGTTCGCCGCCCTGGTCAAGGACGCGGACCCCGCGGAACTCCCGGCGCTGCACGCGGCCGGGCTGGTGGTGACCGGCAACGTCGACGGGGCATCGGACAGCGAGGCCGACAACACCGCGAGCCGCGACGCCGCGCTCGCCGCCGGGCTCCACTACGCCGCGACCGACTTCCCGGCGGAGGGTCCGGGCTATTGGATGGCGCTCCCCGCGGGCGACCCGGTGGCCTGCAACCCGGCGACTGCCCCGGCGGACTGCGTCGCGGCCGACCTGGAGTAGGGGTGCTGGGCTGGCACTGGGTGGGAACCTTGCGCGGCTGTCGGGCGCCCCTCCGCGATGTGGAGCGGGTCACCCGCGCGCTCCGCGACGTCCCCGACGCGCTCGGCCTGATCCGGATCGGGGAGCCGATCGTCACCTGCCCCGGCGACGGCTCGGTGGTGGGCATCGTGCTCTTGTCGGCGTCCCACGCCTCGGTTCACGTGCCCGCGACCGGTAGCGACTGCCTGTGCGACCTGTTCTCGTGCACCCCGTTCGATGCGGAGCGGTGCGAGCAGGCCTTCACCGCCGTCTTCTCCCCTACCGAGGTGGAGAGCCGGACGCTGGAGCGCTGATCAGTAGCACACCGTCTTGTCGGTGAACCCCAGGTCGTCGACCTCGGTGAGGTTCCCCGACGGCCAGTCGAGCGTCGCGACGGTCCACAGGTCGCCGTCGTCATTCAGCGTGCGGGTGTACGACGCGGCGATGACCCCGCCGACGTACACATCGACCGTGGCCTCGCTCGAGGGGCAGTTCGCACAGTTGTCCGAGCCGTTCAGCCCGTAGAAGTGAACCGCGATCGTGTAGGCGCCGGCCGCGGGGTCGTCGATGGTGATCGTCTCGGGGCCGTAGCCGTAGATCGCGTCCCAATCGAGCGACGGGTTGTCGGTGCCGCCGGCCGCGCCCCACGCCGGGGTCTGGTCGCAGTAGTTGCAATCGGTGGGCGACTCGAAGATCCGCCCACCGTCTTCCATCAGGTGGAGATCGAGGTCGGACGCCGAGTTCCACGAAAGTTGGACGTAGAAGTTGTCGAGCGGGACGGCGGTGACGGTCACCGCGTCGGGGGTGCTGTCCCACAGGCCGGCGCTGTTCTGGACCTCGAGCTCGAACACGTAGTCGCCGGCGAGATCTGCGAACAGCTGCGGACGCGCCACGTCGTTGTTCGACAGGTTGCTGGTCGAGCCGGCCGGCTGGCTCACGAGCGTCCACCGGAAGGCGGTCAGGTCGAGGCCGCCCGGGTCGTAGCTCGCGGTGCCGTCGAGATGGATCGTGTCGAGCGGCGCGACCTCTTGGTCCGGCCCCGCGTCGGCGATGGGCTCGTCGGCCGCGGGGGCGACCGCGGTGATCACCACCCGATCCGGCGTCTCGTCCCACAGCCCGTCGCTGTTTTGGACGGTCAAATCGAGAGCGTACTCCCCCGCCACGTCGGTGGACAGCACCGGGTGGACGGTGTCGAGCGCGCTCATCTGGGCGGAAGAACCCTGGGGATAGGACACGAGCGTCCACTTGTAGACCAGCGGCACGAGGCCGCCCGGATCGGACGACGCCGAGCCATCGAGCGTCGCCCCGTCGCCGGGGCTGACCTCGGCGTCGGGGCCGGCGTCGGCGATTGGGGCGTCGGGATCGGGCGGGGCGACGGCCGGATCGACGATGCTCGTGAGGTTGTTCTCGGAACACCCGACGGCGAAGATCGCAAACCAGGCGACGCGGACGACGGTGGACATGGGGGCTCCCTCTTGCTGCGCGCGTTGAGCAAGTTCCATGCCACAAACGGCATCGGGAGGACCTGCGTTCCGAAGACGGCTGCGGTGGAATTGTCCCACGCTCGGGTCCCAGGTGCCCCACCGACCCGAGTCCCCCGGCTTCTCGTTGGGGTAGGGTTGCCCCAGGACCGCGCTGCTGCTCCTCGCCGCCTGCACGACCCCGCCCCGCCAGGCCGATCCTCCCGCCGTCCCGGTTCCCACCCCCGATCCGACCGACACCGACCCCGTCCCTGACACCGACCCGCCTCCCACCACCGGGTCCACGGCCGAAACCGGCACCCTCTCCGACGAGACGGAGGACGGCGCCCCGCGCGGGCAGGTCCACTATTCGGCGACTGGACCCCGGACTGGGATCCCCCAGCGCCGACGGCCAGGCCCGCATCGCCGCGACGAGCCTGGGGTACACTGACGAGGGGGCACTCCCAATGTTCTGGCTCCAACTGGTACTCGCCGCGCGAGCCGACTGGCCGGTGCGCCCGCTCACCGTCTCCACCGACGGCGTGGCCGTGGCGGCGGTCGACGTCGACGGGGATGGCGATCTCGACGTCCCGTTCGTCTCGGGCGACGGGCGCGTCGCGTGGTTCGAGAACGTCGGCGGCTCTCCGGGGTCGGTGGTCGATGTCTCGGGGGAGATCGGACCTACCGTCGCGGATCTCGTCGCGACCGACCTCGACCTGGACGGCGACCCCGACCTCCTGGGTGCCGATCCCGCCGGGGCGATCAGCTGGTTCGAGAACCTCGGGGGAACCTTCGCTGCGCTCGCCGACGTGGGCATCGGCGACCCCTCCCCGATGTTGGATCCGGTCGACCTCGACGCGGATGGCGATCTCGACATCGTCGCCACCTCGGGCCCAGCCAGCACGGTGGACGTGTGGGAAAACGTCGGCGGCGGGTCGTTCCTGGCGCTTCCGCTGCTCGCCTCCGCAGGCGTCCTTCCCCGACGGCCGGCCTTCGGCGACCTCGACGGCGACGGCGACGTCGATCTCGCGCTCGGCACGGGTGGGGGAAGCCTCGGGTGGTACCCGAACCTCGGGGGCCTGGCATTTGGCGCGCCCGAGCCAATCGACACGCCGGAGGGTGCGGAGACGGTGGCGGTCGGCGACCTCGACGGCGACGGCGACCTCGACCTCGCGGCAGGGAACGACGGCGGAAACGCTGGGCTGGCCTGGTACGCCAACGACGGCAGCGGAGCGTTCGGCCCGGCCACGGTGCTGTCCGGTTCCCGACAGGGAGCCAGCGGACCGATGCTCGCCGCCGACGTGGACGGGGACGGCGACATCGACCTCGCGACCGAGATGTTCGAGGAGTATTGCTACAGCGCGAACGACTGCTTCGCCTACGACTATTCGTTCGTGGTGTGGGAGAACACCGGAGGCAGCTTCGCGCGCGTGGATCTCGGTCCGGAGGCCGAAGCCTATGACATCGCGCTCGGCGACCTCGACGCCGACGGCGACGACGACCTGCTGATCGCCGACTGGCAGTATCCGAGCTCGGCGATCCGCCTGTACCCGCGGCTCGGGAACGGGTGGGGGCAGGAGGAGCTGACCTCGTCCTTCAACTGGCCGACCTCGCTCGCCGTCGCGGACTTCGACGTCGACGGGGACCTCGACGTCGGGGGCTCGGCGTTTCTCGACTACGACATCGCGTGGTGGGAGGGATTCGGCACCGCCTTCGGGCGCAAAGGGGTGATCGACGACGCCCCGGGGATTCCGCGGGCGGTGATCGCCGCCGATTTTGACGGCGACGGCGACCCCGACCTCGGGGCGGCAGCCTCCGGGGCGGGCTGGTACGAGAGCCTCGGAGGGACGTTCGCGCCGTTCGACATGGCGGGTGGGGGCGCCTTCGAGGCAGTCGACGCGCTCGACCTGGGTTCGGATGGCGACCTGGACCTGATCGCCGGGCAAAGCGAGGGCCTCACCTGGTTCGAGAACCGCGGGGCCGGCGCGTTCGGCCCTGAGCAGATCGTCGGCGATGGGTGGATCGAGTCGCTCGACCACGGCGACTTCGATGGGGACGGCGACGACGACGTCGTGGCGACGGTAGAGAACCTGAGCGCCCGAGTCGGATGGTACCCCCAGGTCGCCGGCGGCCTGGGGCCCGAGGTGGTGATCGAGGCCGACCGGTACTTCAGCGACGCTGCAGCGGCGGACCTGGACCAGGACGGGGACATCGACGTCGTCGCGGGGTCGGACGACGGGCTCATCTGGTACGGCAACGACGGAACCGGCGCCTTCGGTGCGGCGGTCTTCCTCTCCGCAGTCGATCACGACCAGGTGGCGGTGA
>CANLGQ010000218.1 GCA_947490265.1 Pseudomonadota bacterium
GGAGCGGTGTACCTGTTCCGGGGGGTGCCCGAAGTGTCGATGGCCCACGTGACCGACCGAAACGTGCAGTCGATGCTGGTTTCCGGCGGCGAGTGGTGGCTCGAGAACCAATACCCCGATGGCTCGTTCGAATACAAGTACTGGCCCGAGCAGAACCGGCGATCTACCGAATACAACGAGGTGCGGCACGAGCTCGGTGTTCGCGATCTCGCCGACACCTATCGGTATCGAAACGACCCCCGGTACCTCGCGGGCTCCCGGCTCGGGCTCGAGTGGTTGAACCGGTACCTGGTTTCGGACACGGACCCGCCCGCCCCAGCGTTTCAGGCCGGTGGCCGCTCGATCATGCTGCCCCACCCGCCGCCCGGGACCGTGCTCTTCCGCTATCCCCACGTCGGTACGGGGAGCCCGAATCAGAAGCTCGGGACGGTGGCGGTGGGGGTGCTCGCGGTGGTCGCTCTCGCCGAGGCGACCGGCTCGCACGAGTACGACGAGCTGCTCCGCAAGTTGGGGAAGTTCACCCTGGCGATGTTGGACGAGAAAGGTAAGTTTCGGGCCTACTACGTTCCAGTCGAGCACCCGTACTACACGTCGGTCAACGACATCGTCCCCGGTGAGGCCGCGCTCGCGCTGGGGAAGCTCGCCAACTACTTCGGGGAACCGGAGTGGATCGCCCCCTACACCAAGTTCGTGGACTACTACCAGCCGTGGTTCCGGGAGCGCGCGGCTCGCAAGGTCCCCGGGGGCCGCTGGCCGCGCGACACATACACCAACAGCGATCGGCTGGAGCTGGTCCAGTTCGGGCCCTGGTCGGTCATGGCCGCGGCACAGGCACACCTGACCGGTGGAGATCCGCGTTCGGTCGAGTTTGGCCTCGAGGTGGCGGATTGGATGATCGACAACTACCAGTGGTCGGCCGATCGGGCGCCGTTTCCTGACTACGTTGGTGGGTACTACAAAATGCCGGAGGAGCTCCCGGCCATGCAGACCTTCTGCTACTCGGAGGGCACGGCAGCGGCCTGGCGGCTCGCCATGAAGGCTGCCCCCGAGCGCCAACCCAAGTACGAGGCGTCGACCCGCGAGGCGATCCGCTTCCTCGAGGTGATGCAGTTCGATCCCGTCGACAGCTATTTCCTGGCGGCTCCGGGCAAGGTCCGAGGGGGGATCAAGTACGAGATGGCCCAGAACAAGGTCCGGATCGACTACGTCGGGCATGGCCTCTCGACCCTGTCGCAGTACCTCGACCTGCGGGCGCAGGACGCGCGGAATCCCATCGACATCGCGGATCCCGCAGCGCTTGCTGAGGTGTCCGCGCGGCACGCCGGTACGCCCGAGGAGCTGGCGATCGTGCTGGCCGGTCTCCCGCTCCCCGAGCCGCATCTCTCGGTGCCCCCCCTCGCTGGCGCGGGGATGGCGCCGCCCGACCGGAGCTTCGACGACGACGGCGGGGTGGACTGAGCACGCGTTCAGTCGCCGCGACCGCCGAGTCGGCGGAACAGGCCCTGAAAGCCCCAGACCATCGCGAAGAAGACCCCCATCGCGAGCACGCACGTGATGCCCGGTGGCGCCGGGGTGGCTCCAGGAGGGTCGGCCGGGATCTCGGTTCCGGTCGGGGTCACCCGCCGACCCGGACCCCAGGGCTCACCGGTGCGGTCGGGTGCTGACTCGGCTCGAGACCGAGCGCCAACTCCCGCCAGACCTCGCCGGGAAGGGAGAACCAGCGGAGGCGCTCGAATTCAGGGGTCAAAACCGGATCCTCTGGCATGGGTTCGCGGAAGTACCCTGCCTGGGCTTCGGCGATCAGCCGGCGCGCGTCGTCGAGGTAGCTCGGCAGCGACCACTCCGGCTCCGTGGCGTGGCGGGAGCGATACTCCAGCTTCCCCGTGCGATAGGAGAGATCCGCGAGGCGCATCACCGCCTCCGCGCGCGTGCCGCGATGCCGCCATTGACCGGTGATCGGGTCGAACCGGTAATGCGGCAGCAGCTTCCAACCCTCGTTGGCCACCAGGTGGACGGCGTCGAGCAGGAAGTCGAACACCGTGTCGGAGATGAAGTAGTTGAAGTTCACCCGGACCCATCCGGGCTTGATCCCTTCGACGCCGAGCTCGATCTCGTGGGCGAAGGCCTCCGAGGTGGAGAGGTCGATGCCGAGCAGCCGGTGGCCATAAGGCCCGGCGCACGAGCAACCGCCGCGGGCCTGGATCCCCAGCAGGTCGTTCAGGAGCGCGACCACGAAGTTGTGGTGGAGGTAGCGGTCGCCGTGGCGCACCAGGAACGACACGATCGAGAGGCGCCAACGCTCCGGGTTGCCGAGGATCCGCAGGTTCGGATTCGAGCCCCAGGACTGAATCGCCCGTTGGACGAGCTCTTCCTCGCGCTCGCGGATCGCGTCCGCGCCGACCGCCTCCTTGAGCTGGAAGACCAGTCCGGCGCGGATGCTCTCGATGATCGCCGGTGTGCCCCCCTCCTCGCGGTGGACCGGGTCGGTCAGGTAGGTGTGCCGATGCTTGGACACATAGCAGACCGTGCCCCCGCCGGGACAGCTCGGAACGGTGTTTCGAAGGAGATTCTTCTTGACGATGAGCAGGCCGGGTGTGCCCGGTCCACCGATGAACTTGTGCGGCGAGATGAAGATCGCGTCCTTCCAGGCCAAGTGCCCGTCGGGACCGGCGTCGGCCATGTTCATCTCGATCTGGACATACGGACCGGCCGCCGCGAAGTCCCAGAACGACAGCGCGCCGTGCTTGTGGAGCAGGACCGCCACGTCGCGGGTCTTGCTTCCGATGCCGGTGACGTTCGAGGCGGCGGAGAAGCTGCCGATCTTGAGCGGGCGATCGGCGTGGGCCGCCAACTCTCGCTCGAGCATCGCGAGATCGATCCGCCCATCGGCGTCCTCGTCGATCACCACCACGTCGGCGATCGACTCGCGCCACGGGAGCTCGTTGCTGTGGTGTTCGTAGGGTCCGATGAAGACGACCGGGCGCTGGGCAGTCGGGATCTGCTTCCCGAAACCATATTTCTCGTCGAGGTCGTGCGGCACGCGGAGGTTCAGGATGTCGACCAGCTTGTTGATGGCGCCGGTGGCGCCGGATCCGGTGAAGATCACCGCGTCCTCGTGGGTGCCGCCCACCGCGCGGTGGATGATCGAGCGAGCGTCTTCCCGAAACCGGGTGGTCTGCAGCCCAGTGCCGCTGGTTTCGGTGTGGGTGTTGGCGTAGAGCGGCATCACCTCGTTGCGGATGAAGTCTTCGATGAAACCAAGGGAACGGCCGGACGCAGTGTAGTCTGCGTAGGTCACCCGCCGCGGCCCGTAGGGTCCGTCGATCGCCGCGTCGTCGCCCACGATGGACGCGCGGATGGTCTCGATCAGTCTCGCGGAACGCGGGTTCACGGCTACCCCCAGCGCGGTTGTGCGGATAGCCTTAACGGATGTCCGACTTCCTGCTAGCTTTCTCGCATGAGCTGGTGCGGCGTCTGATCGCCCAGCAGAAGCTCCTGATCCGCGACGGAACCGTCGACCGGGTGATCTGGCTGCTGAGCCAGCACCTCGCGAACCAGAAACACGGTGCTTCGCTGATCTCGGCTGTCTCGGCCGGGCTGCTCTCCTTCGACGAGGTCGAGGAGCTGTTCGTCGACGACGAGGAGCTGCGCGATCTCGTGACCGACCTCGGCCACTGACGGGATAAGGGCGCGGGTGCGAGGTCGTCCGCTGAGCTCTCCAGGCGCCATCCGCAGGCTTCCGCTGTCCGTGTGGGCGTCGCGGTTCCGGTCGGGTCGGGTGATCCTGTGTGGACTTCTCGAAACGGGGCTCGAGCTCGATGGACTCGCCGTCGCACCGGGGCCGATCGCGGTCTGGTTGCTCTTCCAGGGGGGGGAGCGGCCGCACTTCGAGCAGGTCGAGATCCGGGGTGTGCTGACGGTGGCGGGGGAGGTCCATCAAGTCCTCTCGTTCCGGGCCGGCGGCACGGTGAGGCTGGGTCCGCTGCTCGATGCGCTCGTGGATCGCTTGAGCGACGTGTCGGTAGACGCCGAAGCGCATCCCTTGATCGATGTCGTGTTGGCCTTTCCGGCGGGGATCGAGCTGTCGATGCCCGCCGACCACCCGATCCGGGTCAGCGGGGCCACCGAGGGGCCAGCCGAGGCGCTCTCCCTGTGTCGCCCGCTCGAGGTGGAGATCGGCGGAACGGGGCTTCGGGTCGCCCACCGCCAATTGCGGTGGCTGGCCAGCCAGGTGCCGGTGTCGGTGTCGACCGCCCGGCTCCACCCGGATGGGACCGTGGAACTTCAGGGTTCCAGCGGCCGGCTCGCCCGGATCGTGCAGGGCGGGCTCGACGTGGCCTCCGAGCAGCTGTCGGAGCTGGTCCGGATCTCCCCGGCGTTCGAACGGGTTCGCGGCTTCCTGCGAGCCTGACGGGTGAAACGAGCCCCGGCCCGCGATACATGCCGCCGCTTGCGAGGACCCACGTGAAGCTCACCGGCCGCGTCCTTCATCTGCTCGAGGATCCGGACAAGCTGCGTTTGCAGCTCGATGGCCTGGATCTGCCGCCCGCCCACGGCAAGCGCTACGCCTACGGCGTGAACACCGACCTGATGATCTCGGGGAGGGCGTGCACCTATGGCTACACGGGCGCCATCCTCGGACCCTGGTTCCTGGAGAACTTCCAGGAGATCGTCCGTCGCGACGACGTGGGCCGCGGCAACTACCAGGTCGTGGTGGGCGGGCACGCGTATGGCTCGGGGAGCTCGCGGGAAGTGGCGGTGGTCGCCCACCGGGGCGCGGGGATCCGCCTCGTGGTAGCCGACAGTTTCCAGCGGATCTTCCAGGAGAACATGGTCTACTCCGGGATGCCGTTCACCACGGATCGCGGCGTGGTCGCGCGGCTCGTGGCCGGGGAAGACGTCGACCTCGAGGGTTTGGCTGCGGAACTCCCCCCGTTCTTCCGCGCGGTGTCCGCGGCGGGGGGGCTCCTCGGGTATGGAACGAAGCTGCTCGCGGGTGCGGTCAGCCCCACCTACCCGGTCGCGGTCCCGGCGCGGGCGATGAACATCGCCGAGAAGATCATCGCCCAGCGCACCTGGGCGGGACCCGGCCTCCCCGATGGGATCGCCGCCGTGGAGCCCGGAGATCAGGTCCTGTGCCGAGCCGGTTTCCGCGGGGTCCACGAGTACACGGCGGGGATGGTGATGGCGCTGTACGACGGGGAGTGGGGCTCGGCCCCGGTCGATCGTCCCGAACAAGTCGCCGCGTTCGAGGACCATTTCGTCCTGATTTCCCACGATGCCGTGCCGGCGTTGGCCAAGGCGGAGCGCCAGTCCTCGGCCATGAAGCTCACCGCCGAGATGGTCGAAGTGTGCCGAGCGAACGGCATTCGGCTCCACGGGCCTGGCCGGGCCTTTCCCGCAGGAGTCTGCCATCGCCTCGTGGTCGAGGACTACGCGTTGCCCGGCGACGTGATCGTGCTGACCGACAGCCACACCCCCACGGCCGGCGTACTCAACGCGTTCGCCTTCGGGGTCGGATCCACCGCGATGGCGTTTGCGCTGCGCACCGGACTCATCCCGGTGACGGTCCCCAAGGTCGTCCGCGTCGAAGTCACCGGGACGGCGGCCGCCGGCGTGTCCCCCAAGGACCTCATCCTGCACCTCATCGGCGATCCGTACTTCCGCGAGGAACAGTGGCGCACGAGCCCCACCGACACCGCGATCGTGGAGTTCGGAGGCCCAGGTCTCGCCCAGTGGAACGTCGACGAGCTGTCCGTCCTGACGAACATGACGGTGGAGGGCGGGCTCATGACCGGGGTCGTCGAGCCCTGCGAGCCGATCACCCGTTTTCTCCAGGAGCGGAGGGGGATCGATGCGTCGCCGTTCCTGGTGCACGCCGACCCCGGGGCGACCTACCAGCGCACCCTCCAGCTCGATCTCGCCGACGTGCCGCTCACCGTCGCCACGCCGGGTGACTCACGAAACCGGGCGACATTGGCCGATAACGCCACCGTTTCGATTCACAACGTGGTCATCGCGAGCTGCACCGGGGGGTCACTCGCCGATCTGCGCGCCGCGGCCGAGGTCCTGCGCGGTCGAGCCTTCGCCAAGGGGGTGCGGGTCACCGTCACCCCGTCCTCGACGGATGTCGCACGCGAGGCGGAGAAGGCCGGTTATCTCGAACTCTTCCGTTCCCTCGGGGCCGTCGTGACCGAGCCGGGATGTGGCTCGTGCATCGGCAACGGCCCGGGCATCCCGCTCGACGGCGAGACCACCGCCAGCACCACGAATCGCAATTTCGCCCGTCGGATGGGGGCTCCCGGTCCGGTCTACCTGGTCTCCCCCGCGGTTGCGGCGGCGAGCGCCGTCACGGGCAGGCTCACGGATCCGCGACTGCTTCCGTGAAGATCGCTACCTGGAACGTCAACTCCCTGCGGATTCGCTTGCCACAGGTGGCGAAGTGGTGCGCGTCCGCGAATCCCGACGTGTTGTGCCTCCAGGAGACCAAGCTGGAGGATGCC
>CANLGQ010000219.1 GCA_947490265.1 Pseudomonadota bacterium
AACAACGCTCGTGGGCGCCCTCCTGCGCGAAGCGCAGGCCAGCGGGGTCCGCTTGGCGATCATCAGCAACGAGTTCGGAGACACCGGAATCGACCAGGCGCTGCTCGACAGCGGGCAGGACGGGTTCGTCGAGCTCGACGGCGGTTGCGTGTGCTGCAAGCTCTCGGATGCGCTGGTCGAAACCGTAATCGGCGTGCTCGATCGGGCCCGCCCGGACCGGTTGATCCTCGAGACGAGCGGCGTCGCTCTCCCCGGCGAGATCCTGATTCAATTCTGGCGCCCGCCGCTGTCGGAGCAAATCGCCACCGCCACCGTGGTGGTCGTGGTCGACGCGCCACGCGCCGCCGCCCTCGCCGGCGACGAGACATGGGAAATGCAGCTAGAAGCAGCAGATATCGTCGTCCTCAGCAAGACCGACCTCGCAGACGAGGGCCCAGCCCTGGCGCTCATCGCTGAGCGCGTTCCGGATCGCCCGATCTACCGCGCCCGGCATGGCACCTTGCCGGAGGGCGTCCTCTGGCCTCACGCTCCGAGAATCGGACGTGAGGCAGCCTCACACCCGCATTCACACGAAATGTTTCATTCGAGGATGCTGTCGTTTCCGGGCGTCATCGACCCCACCACGGTGCTCGACGGGCTCCGAGCGTTGGCGCCCATCCGCGCCAAGGGATTCCTCCGCACCGCCGACGGGGTGCGCGTACTCCAGGGGGTGGGCGACCACCTCACTCTCGAGATCCCGGCCGTCGAGCCCCCCGAGACGCTGATCGGGACGGTCGTGGTGATCGAGAAGGCCGACGGCCGTGTCCACCACTGACTGGCGGGTCGCGCTCACCATCGCCGGCTCCGACTCGGGGGGCGGGGCGGGAATCCAGGCCGATCTGAAGACCTTCGCGGCCCACGGCGTGTTTGGGATGAGTGCGATCACAGCGATCACCGCCCAAAATTCCCAGGGCGTCACGCGCATCGAGCTCCTCGACCCCACGGTGCTCGAGGCGCAGCTCCGCGCCGTGTTCGACGACTTCCCGGTCGGGGTCGTCAAGATCGGGATGCTCGGCAGCGGCGTCCATGCCGAGGTGGTGGGAACGGTCTTGAGCGCGCAACGCTGGCTTCCACCAGTCATTCTCGATCCGGTCATGGTTGCGAGCACCGGGCACCGGTTGCTCACCGACGACGGCGTCCGCGCGGTGCGCGCGCTCTTGCCGCTCGCAACCCTCGCGACGCCGAACCGGGAGGAGGCGGAAGTCCTCGGCCCCTCCGATGGATCGCTCCTCGTCACCGGGGGCGACGGGGTGGGGACGGTGGAGGATGTCTGGTCGGCGGGAGGTTCCGTTCGTCGGATCTGGCGCGGACCGCGGATCGGCGTGCGCCCCTTCCACGGCACCGGCTGCACGCTCGCCAGCGCCATCGCCGCTCGCCTCCTGCGCGGCGAAGAGCAGGAGGCTGCGATCGACGGCTCCATTCGCTGGGTACGGGCGCTGATCTCCCATGCCCACCTGCATGGCGGCATCGGTCACGGCAACCCCTCGCTCGCTCACGCGGCGGTCGCTCCGCCCCCTTGACGCGGCTAGGTCGCATCCTTAAAGGGCTGGGGTTTCCCCCTCCGGGGTCCGAGGCTCCCATGAAAGTCGTCAATTCGCTCCGCGCCTTCAAGAAGCGGCACAAGGACTCGCAGATCGTCCGGCGCCGGGGGCGGGTCTATGTGATCAACAAGACCAACCCGCGCTTCAAGGCGCGCCAGGGCAGCGCCAAGAAGAAGTAGTGCCGGCGTTCGTCCAGCTGGTCCTTCCGGGGTCCACGCCCGGGGCGCCCGCCGGAGGCGTGCGCTTCGGACCGTTTCAGGGGGCCTTTCGGATCGGCACCGATCCGAAGAAAGTCCAGATCGTGCTCGATCCATCTGGAAACCTGAAACCCGAGCACGCGGTCGTGACGCCCTATGCAAACGGCGTGTTCGGCATCGAGCCCGCTCCGGGCGCCGGCCTCTGGCTGGCGGTGCAAGGCCAACCGGCTGTCTGGCCCATCCAGTCTCCCGTCCAGGTGAACCCCGGCGACCACCTGATCTTCGGATCCCCGGGGGGCCCGCGATTCGCCCTGCAGGTGGAGGCGGCCGCCGAGGCGCCGCGACCGGCCGACGCCATTCCGACCGCCACCGTCGGTTGGGCAGGAGCGACCCAAGGAGCGCGACCTGGCCTCGGAACGGCCGTCGGCAACGAGATGATCCGCCAGGGCACGGTGCGCCTGCTCGCCCGCCCAGGCCCGATCCGCGACGCGTACTCCCTGTGGAGCCGCTTCCGCGGAGGCTCGCTGACGAGCCCGTACATGCTCGTCTCGATCGTGTTCGGCGTCCTCGGGGCGCTATTCGCCGGCACCGTCTCGTGCACGGGCATCCTGTCCACCATCTGGTGGAAGCTCACCTACCACTGAAAGCTTGCCTTGGAGGCAACGTGTTCCGTTTCACCCTCACCGCCCTCGTCCTCGTCGCCTGCGGGACGCCCGAACCCCAGGTCCCCGCGCCGGTTCCGCTCGCCGCTGCCCCCGCGCCGGCGCCGGCGAAAGCCCATCCGAGCGCGCGACCCATTCCCGAAAAGACCGCCGTTCCCGAAGGCGAGCTCACCGCGATGCCGAGCGGGCTGAAGTACAAGGATCTTGTCGTCGGAACCGGGACTTCGCCGGAACCGGGTTCGATGGCCGTCGTCGAATACACCGGCTGGTTGACCGATGGAACGATGTTCGACTCCTCCTACAAGCGCCCAGACCCGTTCAAATTCCCGCTCGGCAAGGGTCGCGTGATCAAGGGGTGGGACGAGGGCGTGGCGACGATGAAGGTCGGAGGAAAGCGCCAACTCGTCATCCCCGCGGACCTCGCCTACGGCTCGAAGGTGAAGCCGAACATCCCGCCGAACAGCACGCTGGTGTTCGACGTGGAGCTGGTGAATGTGCTGGCGCCGCGCATCGCGCCCGAGAAACCCCAGGTCGTCGCGGCCAAAGAGTTCACCAAGACCCCGAGCGGGCTCCTCGTCCACGACTTCGTCGTCGGCACCGGACCGAGCCCGGTCAAGGGCGCCAAGGTGATCGTAGATTACACAGGTTGGCTCGAGAATGGCACGAAGTTCGATTCCTCGATGGACCGGCCCGAGGGCATCGGCTTCCAACTCGGGGAAGGCCAGGTGATCAAGGGTTGGGACGAGGGGATCGCCAGCATGAAGGAGGGTGGGAGTCGTCAACTCAAGATCCCCGCCGATCTGGCCTATGGGCCGAAGGGGCGCCCACCGGTGATCCCCGAGAACGCAACGCTCGTCTTCGAGGTCACGCTCGTCCACGCCGGCGCGCACTAAACGCACGGATCGACGGTCGGCGGCCACCCGGGCTGGCCGGCCGGGCCATGCTCCGGCTTGCGGCGTTCGCCCATCGGTCGAACCGGCTGATCAGTCCTCCGTCCGGGGGACCGCCCCCCCCGCACCCAGGTCCGAGTAAGCTGCCGCCATGTGGTGGCTCTCCATCGCCGCGTGGGCCGATCCCCCGCGGGACCCTTTCCGCGAGGCCGACGAGAGCGACCTGCTCCGCATGGAGCAGGACCTCGTGACGGTGGTGTCGCGCTACGCCCAGACCGCTCGCAAGGCGCCGTCGATCGTGACGGTGATCTCCGCCCGGGACATCGCCGAACACGGGTGGCGCTCGGTCTCCGATGTGCTGCGCAGTCTGCCTGGGATCTACGTGTGGCCCAGTGAAGAGGGCCGGGACCTCGCCGCGTTCCGCGGCGTGATCAGCTCCGACAACAACAAGATCCTCCTCCTCGTCGACGGGCAGCCCTGGTACGACGGGGGCTACACGCACGCCTGGGTCGACGGCTATTTGCCGATCTCCAACGTGAAGCAGATCGAGGTCATCAAGGGTCCCGGTTCCGCGATCTACGGTACGAATGCCTTCTCAGGCGTCATCAACGTGGTCACCTGGGGCGCGACCGACCTCGAAGGGGCCGAGGCGACGTGGATCGCTGGCTCCACGGGCCTGTCCGACGTGACCGCGAGTGCCGGCGGGACAACCCAGGCCGGCCCCTGGGACGCCGGTTTTTCGGTCTACGCTCGCCTGCTCACCCAGGTCGGCGATGGTCTCGACGTGACGCCCGACGGTCAAGCCGACGTGGTCGGCCGCGCCCCGCGCCGCGGAACCCAATTCGGCGCCCGGGCAGCCATCGGCGACCTTCACCTCGCCCTCGATCGGGTCGATCACGACCTCCTGTACCTCCCGACCCCCCTCGACGACCCCTTTGAGGCGCTCAGCAAGCAGCTCTCGACCTTTCCGTTGACGTTCGGCGACACCTACGCGCGGGCCGACTACACCCTTGCGCTGGGCCAGGACGCGACACTTCGCCCCGTCTTGTGGGCCCAGCGACACGACGACCCGGCCGCCTACTTTTACGGGGGCGACGTCACAATCACGGAGAGTTCCCCCGGGGTTTTCGAGGCCGAGCAAGCCTTTACGACCGTCGAGACCGAGAAGGACACGCGCCGGTGGGGTGCGTCCCTCGATGTGGAGGCCCGGCCTGGAATCGACCACGTCGTCGTCGCCGCGGTCGGTGTGGAGAACACCGAGGTCATTCGATTCGCCGACGTGGCCTTCGAGAGCACCGGAGAGGGCGGAACCGTCACTGATTTCCGGGTGGAGGACGCCTGCGGACAACCGGTGGGTTTCGGCGGAAAATCGTGTGGGCAGCCTGCGCTGCGCAACGTGTTCGCGTCGAGCCAGACCACCTGGACGGCCTCGGCGACCCTCGAGTTCACCGCTGGCCTGCGCGCGGACAAGCGGATTCCGGTGAACAGCGGGGAGGACGCCGCGGATGGCGCTTTCGCGCTCACCCTGTCTCCGCGATTCGGAGCCCTCATCCTCCCCTCCGAGACGACCGACGTGAAGCTCCTCTACGGACGTGCCTTTCGCGCCCCGTCGGTTCGGGAGCTGCTCGTCCGGGCACAACGGCAGGCCGATGGCCGTTATGAATTCGCCAGTGGAAACCTCGATCTGCTCCCGGAGAAGATCGACACGATCGAGGGAGAGGTCGAGGCCACGGTCACCGAGGGGTGGACGGTGCGCGGAGACACCTCCTGGTCGCGGGTCGAGGACGAGATCGACAAGGTGAACCCGCCGAACCAGTACCAGAACCTCGGCGGAGTCCTCCAAGTCCTCGGTGCGGAGGCGGGACTCACGGGGACGGCAGGTCTCCTGCGGGCTGCCGTCTCCTATGCGCTCACCCTCGCGTCGTACACGGGGCACGCGCAGTACCACGGCCGCACCCAGTACGAGTTCCCGCCACACATGGTCAAGGGCGACCTCCGGCTCGGTACCGACGCCCTCTCCGCGACGGTCTTCGGGGAGTGGTATGCCACCCGACCGCGTTCCGACTGGTCGCCCACAGCGGAGCTCGCGGACGGTCGGCCGTTTGGACTCGTGCATCTGGCTGGTTTCGCAAAGGGCCTCGGCCCGCGGCAGTCTCTGGATATCGGGGTGGTCATCCGAAATGCCATGGACAGCAACTGGGGAACCGCCGGCGTCTACCGAGACGATGCCGACGCGGGTGACCCGGGAGAGCCCGCGTACCCGGTCGCGTTCGAAGGGGAGGGGCGGGCGGTCCTCGGCCACCTGACTATCCGCTTGTAACATCAGCTCATGGCACAACGGACAGGAGCGGCGACCCCAAGGTGAGTCGGGCCAAGGGCAGGTTCGGCTCCGGTTGGACACCGAGCTGCCGGATCCGCCGCGCCGTCAACGCCAGCGCGTCGCCGATCTCCCCCGACAGCCAGCCCTCGTGCCGGGCGAGGTGCACGAAGAGCCGAAAACACCGTCGATCCGCCGGCAGCACACCGAGGACCCCCGCGGCGACCCGCAGAAGTCGACTGAGGTTCGCCCGCTTGGCCATCGGCGGCGGCCACCCGGTGGGGAGCGCCTCGCCGCCGAGCAGCGCGTGAATGCGCCTCGGCTCCACGCGACCCTCGAGGCTCGCCAGGTCGATGCTCGCGTTGTGCCGAAACCCCAGCAGGTCGCGGTGACTCGACCACGGGCTCTCCAGCGGATCGGCCGCAGTGTGCTCGACCGGCGCCCGGTGCGCCCACACCACCGCCGCTTCGAGGTCACCCGGAGGGACCGGGGTACGGATCGGATGGGCGAGCGACAACGCAACGCCCACCGCGGTGGACGCACGCGCTGTGCCGACCCGGAGCCCGCGGAGGAGTGCGCTCACCGGTTCGTCGTCCCCCTCCAGGACCACCCGCAGCTCCCCGCGAGCGAACCCCCAGGCCAGGACCAACACGCCGTGACTGCCAGCGATGCGACCCAGCCGCTCGAGCACGGCGTAGCGAAACATCGCCGCCGCCAGCCCGTCGCTCCCCCCAATGTCCACCGACACGCGCTCGACCATCTGGCACCTCCCGATGGCGAGCTGCCAAAGCAGGAATGGTGCCGAAGAATTACCGGCTTTTGTTCGTTACCGACCGCTGTCGGGCAGGGGGTCGA
>CANLGQ010000220.1 GCA_947490265.1 Pseudomonadota bacterium
GGACGCGGACTGGGCGTCGAAGGACGAGGCTCCGTCCAAGGGAGCGGTGACCCGTTCGCTCGAGCCGGCGTTGGCGCCGAGCGTCAAGCCAATGCGATCGAGCCGCGCGCGGGTGAGCCGGATCGCGGCGATCTGCTCGGCGAGCGCCGCCTGAGCGATCACGGGATTGGACGCCAGAGCCCGGTCGATCGCAGACATCACGGTGAGCGGCTCGCCGAACGCGGCGGCGGCGAGCAGGAGGATCATGGGTGCACGTCGCTGACCGAACCCGCACGTCGACCGAGCACTTCGCGCGAGGGCCCGTCGTCCACCACCCGGCCATCCCGGACGAGCACCACCCGCGCGGCGTGAAGCGCGACCTCGGACTCGTGCGTCACGACCACGATGGTCAAGCCCTTTGCGTGGAGATCCGACAACAGCGCCAGGATTTGAGCGGTCGTTTCCGTATCCAGCGCCCCGGTGGGCTCATCAGCCAGGAGCAACCGCGGCTCGGTCACCAGCGCCCGGGCGATGGCGACCCGCTGCTGCTGCCCGCCCGACAACTGCGACGGTCGATGGCTCAGGCGGTCCTCGAGGCCCACCTCGACGAGCGCGCGTCGGGCGCGGGCGCGGCGCTCTGCGGCCCGAACCCCTCCATAGACGAGGGGCACTTCGACGTTTTCCTGTGCGGTAAGCCGAGGAAGTAGGTTGAAGCTCTGAAAAACGAACCCGATCTTTCGGTTCCGAAGGCTCGAGAGTCGGCGATCGGTCATGGTCGACACCGGTTCGCCATCGAGCAGGTAGGTCCCGTCGGTCGGCCGGTCGAGCGCGCCGAGGATGTTCATCAGGGTAGACTTTCCGGATCCGCTCGTGCCCATGATGGCCACATACTCGCCGGCGCCTACCTCCAGGGACACCCCGGCGAGGGCGTGGAGCGCGTGATCACCGGTGCGATAGACCTTGGTGACCCCCGCGAGCGCGATCAATGGCGCGTCTCCCATGCCGTCCCCTCCGCGCCTACGGCTAGCGTCGCCCGCGCCCCCCGCGCCAGTCGCGAAACGTCACGACGCGGGGACCGGCTCCTCGGCGGCCGGCAGCTCCAGAATGACGCGGGTGCCGCCGCCGTCCGCGTCGCCCAACTCGAGGGTACCGCCGGCCTCGAGGGCGAGCCGGCGAGAAAGGTACAGCCCCAAACCGGTTCCACGATTCGGAGCTTTCGTGCTTACAAACGGCTCGAACAACCGCGCGCGGACCTCGTCGGGGATCCCGACGCCCGAGTCGCGAACCTCGATTCGAACGCGCCCGTCTCGGCTGCGCGTCGTGATCCAGACGCGCCGATCGGCGGTCGCCTCGACCGCATCAAGCGCGTTGTGGAGGACGTTCACCAGCACCTGTCGCATGGCTCCCGGGCGGGCCACGACCCAGCCCGAGACGCCGGTGCACTCCACGGTCGCGGCGACGAGCCGACGGCGGGGATCGGCCAACGCCAACGCCCGCTCGATGGGTTCCCGGATGTCCAACCGGACGACGTCGTCCTCCAAGCGCCCAAAGCCCGCATAACTGTCGAGGAGGTCATCCAGGTCGCGCAAGTGGGCGTGGAGCAACGGGAGTTGCTCCGCCGAGAGCCCTCCCCCCCGCACCGCGGCGACTTCCACGAGGCCCTTGGCCGCAAAGAGCGACGCGCGCATCTCGTGCACGAGCGCCGCCGTCATCACGCCCAGCTCAGCGAGTCCGGCGACTTGTTCGAACCTGCCGGTCGAGGCGGCGTCTGGGAGCGACGCCCTCACGGCACTACCTCGTGATTGTCCACCGTTGCCGCCACCTGACATCCAAGCCCCCGATTGCCCACTGCATCGAGCGGCGTCACGTGCACAACGTACACGCCATTCGGCACGACCCGCCCGGTTACATCGCGCGCGTCCCAGGTCAAGGCATCCACCGGACCGAGCGCAACCGCGCGCCACACCGCCACCGCGACCTCGTCCTGGGTCACCACGACCTCCCATTGATCCGGCTGCGAGGCCGACGAAGTCGTCACGACCAGGACGTCGGCCTCGGCTCCAGCCCCGGCGTCCCCGTCCGGGCGCAGGACGTCGGTTGAACCAGTGCACGTGACGAGGTCGACGGGCGCGCCGACGGCACCGAACTGACCCACCCAGTCCGACGCGGTGCCGTCGTAGGCGCCGTCGAGCCGATTCCCCGCCACGTCCCGGATCTCCGCGTCGAGGGTCAGATCCCAGGCGCCGAGCGACCCATCGAGCGGCGCGGACGGGACGATGACGATCGTGGCGTCGGCGTCGGCGAGAGACACCGTGACGATCTCCGAGCCGGAGGGACCCACCAGCGACACGACCTGCGGGGAGACCGACGAAGCGCGCAGCGGCTCGGAGAACCCAACCCGGATCTCGAGAATCGTCGTCAGCGCCTCCCCCTCCGGGGTCGCGCTCCACACGCTGGGGCGTCGCGCGTCCCCGGTCACCGCAACGACCCCGATGCCCGCGGCGGCGCCCGAAGGCGCCCAGGCCGTGATGGTGGCGTCGCCGCCCGAGTCGGCCGAGGCCATGGAAAGGAACGCCGTCCCGTCGCCGTTGCCGTCGAGGCCCAGCGCGAGCCCGCTGCCAGTAGGGCTCACCCCGCTCACGGTGCCGACATCGGTACGCACCAGGACCGTCCCAAACGCAGCCACGTCCCCGGCGCAGTCCCGGCCGCCGAGCAGTTCCAGGTCGGTTCCGCCGACGAGCACGTCGATCGGCGAAGTAGCCGGGACGACGTCGATCGGTCCGACCGGACTGCCGTCATCGGGGCCCACCCAGGCCGTGGTCCAGACCTCCGCACCGCACCCATCGGCCTGGATCACCAGCCCCCCCGCATCGTATCGCCCGACCTCCTCGACGGTCAGGGCCGGGGCGGCGTCGACCCCCGTCGTCACCTGATCACCCACCGTCACGGCATAGCCGTCGATCGGCGATCCGCTGCTGAGCGATCCGGCCAACGACGCGGTCAGGGTCGCGGACGAGGAGGCGGGATCCCAACAGGCCCGGCCCACCGGATCGCCGTCGAACAAGAGCACCGGCGTCGGATCGGTTTGGCAGTCCGAAGCGACATGAAAAGGACGACTCGCTCCGAGGAACACGCCGTCGGTGCTGACCCCCGACAGGATCTCCGAGGCAACCGGGGTGGACCACTCGAGCGCGACCACGCCCACTCCGCCGGTGACGGCCACCCCCCCCGCTGAGGCGCCCGATCCGGTGACATCGACGGACCCGTCCCAGGCGGCGCGGTTGCCGAAGGGGTCGGTGGCTTCGATCACGACGGCCAAGGGGACACCCACCCAACCCCAGGGCCCACCGGGCTTCAGGGCGAGACCGGAAATGGGCGCCGCCTCCACCCCGATCGCATCGGAATGACCCAGCACCACCCCCGCTTGGGTGGCGGTCAACTGCGTGGTGCCGGCCGCGGTGAGGATGCCAGCGACAGCAAACGCCCCGCCGGAGTCGAGTACCGCGAAACCCGGTGTGAAGGTGTGCTGGTCATCGTCGAGCGCGAACTGGGGATCGGCAGTCGTCGCGATCGGGTTTCCCCACGCGTCGGTCGCCAGACCAGAGACGACAAACCACTCCCCGGCGACCACCCTCGCCGGCGCGTCGACCCGCACGTCCGCGATCGCGCCATTCACCACGGTCGACAAGCCATCAATCGCCGTGCCGTCCGGCCCGGTAACCTGGACGGCCGCGGTCCCCGTGGTGAACAGGGTGCAATCGAAGCTGAGAGAAAAATCGACTTCAAACGCTACGAAAACACATTCAACTTCGTCCAGATCGTCGCGAATGGTGAACGCATCCAGGGGGTAGGCCAACGGATCGATCGGGTTGCCGAAGGCATCCTCGACCCCGATCCCGAGCCGGAAGGGAACTCCGGCGATCGCGGTGGGCGGCAACACCAGGGACAACGAGGCGGCGACGTCGTCGGGAAGAACGGCAAAAGAATTGGATATACCGCTGGTTCCGTCGTCGGCGGTCACCCGAATGCTGTCGATGGCGCTGGCGGTGGTGCGCACGAGTTGGCAGAGCGACGTCGCGGGATCGACCACCACGCAGCCCTCGAGGAGCCTCAGGCCGAGGCCATCGTCCCAGTTCAGCACGCCCGACCACGGCGCCGCGTTGTCGTACGGATCTTCGGCGGAGATCAAGAGGTTGACCTCGTCGCCGGCCCGGATCACCTGGGGAAAGGCCTGCACGCGAAAACGGGCGACGTCGGCCGGCAGGACCGTAAAGTCAGCCGACTCGCCGAGCGCGCTGACGATGCGCTGGACCGGACAGGGGCCGGCTGGATCGGTCGAAGCGGTGACGACCACCTCGAGCGGGGCGATCCCAGACACCGACACGAGTTCGGACCAGCTCCCACACAAATCTTCGAACAAGACGGACACGACCTGGTCTTCGACGAGGTTTCCGAGCAGGTCTTTGAGGGTCACCGTCGCAAGGAACGGCTCTCCGGCCGTGACCTCGAGCGGATCGGCCGGAAGGGCGATCTCGGCCATCACTGCGGCTCCGGTCGCGATCTCCAGCTTCAGTTCGTCACCCAACAGCCCGTTGCCATCGAGCGGGGTGAGGTTCAACGTGACGGTGCCCGGATTGGAGAAGGTGAACGGAACAAGGGCACGGCCATCGCCGCCGCCCAATCGCCCACTGATCGCCTGGTTGTCGGTGCTCAACACCTGATCCTCGAGGGCATCGACCTCCCAGTTGACCGTCACCGGCCCGTCTTCGCCAGAGATGCGCAGGTCGACCCACGCATCCTCGAAGACGCGCTCCCCGTCGGGGTCGACCAGGGTCACCTCGACGACCACCCGGTCCCCGACGACGTACGACACCGCGCTCGAGTCGAGGTCGACCCGGTCCGCCCGCGTCTCGCTCACGAGGAACGCATCCTGGAGCGCGGCGGGCGCGCCCGTGGGCGAGATCACCTTCAGATCATACGTGCCCGGCTCGAATCCAGCTTGCACCACCGCGTTCAGCCGCTCGTACGATTCGATGGACACGCTCACCAGCCCGTGATGACCACCCGAATCATCCACGAGAAAGGCAGTAAAATCGCGGTCCAGGTCGGCGTTGCCGGTGGCGGACGCGTCGAAGATGACTTGGGGGAAGAAGCCTGCCCCGGTGATCCCGACCAGGGTGTCCTCGCCGTTCCAGCCGCGGCCAGGCTCCACCGCGTCGAGGGTGGGCGGAGGAAGCGCGACGCCGCAGCCAGCGAGCCAGAGCGCAAGCACGAGCACACCTCCTTCAGAACAGTAGCCGATAACCGACGTCAGCGGAGACCCCTCCGAGATTGCCGCTCCAACCCACGTCGCCAGACGGGCCGGGAAGGAACGTGCCGCGGACGGTCAACGCCACCTCCCCGATCGCGGCCCGACGGCTGAGGCTCACGAGTCCGGCGGGCCCCACCAGGAGGTCGACGCCAGTGGCGACCACCCGACTGCCGATCCGCTCCTCGACCCGCTGGATCCCGGACGCGATCCCGATCCCCGCTTCACCACCAAAGTGGCCAAAATCACGCCTTAATACACCAGAAAACACCACCGGGACCAGGAGCGAACGGGCGGAGACCGGAGCGCCGAGCCCGGTCTCGACCGCGTCGGTCCACCCGTAGCTTCCCGCGGTGGCGCGAAAGGACAGGGTATCGCCTGCCCACCCAGCGCGGAAGCGAAGGTCGAGTTCGAGCCCGACAACAGCGGCATGAATCGCTCCGAAATTCGACAGGACGCCGACGAAGGGCATGAGCGATGGACTGAGGCTGCGCGGAGCGACCTCGAGACGGGTACTCGAGCGGACATCCTCGACAGTTGCCGCGACCTCGACCCGGGTCGCGTTGGCGAGGCCATCCGGGTACCACTCGGCGACCCACACCCCATCGGCGCGGGGGCTGGCCGGCCCGAACCGGCCCGCGCTCGCTTCGAGCACCGGTTGGGCTCCGCTCACGGGCTTGCCGGTGCGATCGGACAATCGCACCGAAACGAGCGCATAGCTGCCCGGACCGGCGCGCAGAACCGGGGGATCGACGGTCAGCAGGATCCCGGTGACGACCCCCACGCGAATATGGACCGTCTCCTGGGCTTCGAGCAGGGCACCCCCCGGATCCGAGAGGCCGGGGTCACCGGGGCCCAGGATTCCCGCACACCGGATCCCCTCAGCGGTTGCACGAACGACCTCCGATCCATCGACGGGAAACAGGGCGTGAAACCAACCGTCGCCCCTCGATGGCCCCTCTGCGCGAACCGCACCCACCTCGAGCCCGACCCGCACGCCGACCACCGGCCGGTCCAGCGCGTCGAGGACCCGGGCCCAGACCGGGACGAGGCCCGCGCCGCGCACCTCCGGCCAAGCCAGCGTGACCTTCGCTAC
>CANLGQ010000221.1 GCA_947490265.1 Pseudomonadota bacterium
GCATAGTCCTCGATCCGATTGAAGATCTGGGCGCTGATCCGCACCCAGCATCGACCGGCGATCGGCACCACCGCCACTTCGATCCGGTGGCGCTCCCAAATCTCTCTCCGCAGGGCCGCCGCGGCTTCTCGGGAGCCCTCCACGTGAAACGGCAGGGGAAGGGTGGCCATGGCGCCCAGCATCGCGTCGGGCGCCGGGGGTGCGACGTTCCAAGCCGCACACAGCAGCGCGACGGCCTCGGCGCGAAGCGCCCGCGTCCAGGCCTGGATCGCGTCGATTCCGATCGCCTCGGCCCACCGGCGGGCGTCGGCGGCGGCCAGCCAGGGCGTCGGGTCGAACGTGCCCGGCCAGTGGAATGCGGCGTGCAAGCCAAGCTTCCAGTTGTGGGAGGTCACCGGGGGCAGCAGGGGCCGCCGGGAGTGGACGAGGGCCGCCGACTTCGGGGCGTATTGCCACTTGTGCAGGTTCCCGACCCAACCGTCCGCGCCGAGGTCCCCGAGGTGGACGGGCACCTGTCCGGGGACGTGGGCGCCGTCGACGAACGCGAGCGCGCCGCGCTCGTGGGCGAGCTGTACGAGCTGGGCCGCCGGAAAAACCAACCCGGTGGGGGAGGTGACGTGGTCGAAGACCGCCACGGTGGTGCCGGGCGGCCAGCCCCGCGCGACGGCGTCGAGCACCTCGTCGGGTCCGGTGAGGGGGAACGGCACGGGCACGATCGCGAGCCGGCACCCCGTCTGCTCGGTGAGGGCATTTCCGAGCTCCTGGACGGCATTGTAGCCCTGGTCGGTCACCGCGAGGACATCGTTGGGCCCGAGTCGGAGGGAACGGAGCAACGCCTCCATGCCGGTCGTGGCGTTGGGGACGAAGGCCACCTCTCCCGGCGATGCCCCCAACGGGGGAGCCAGCACCTCGAGGGCGGCCTCGAGGAGGTTCGGGAGCCGGTCGACCAGGAACGCCACGGGTTGGGACTCGAGCGCGCTGCGCCACCGATCCTGGGCCGCGAGCACCGCGCGTGGGGTGGCGCCGAACGAGCCGTTGTTGAGGAAACACACGTCGGGGTCGAGCGCGAAGGCGGAGCGCTCGATCACAGTCCCTCCTCGGCCAGCAGCGCAGTGACTCTGGCTTGTTGGTCGCCTTGGACGACGATCAGGTCGCCGTCCAGCGATGCTCCGGTGCCCAGGCGCGCTTTGAGTTTGGTGATCCACGCGTCGCGGGCGGCTCCGGAGAGCCGGAGGCCCTGAATGGTCGTCACCGTCTTGCCGCCGCGCCCCTTGGTCTCCTTGCGAACGAGGATCCGCCCGGCGCGCTCCTCCCGCACCGGAGGGGGCGGATCGGGTTCCTTCGCGGGCGCCGCGCTGGGTTCAGGTTCCGCTTCGGTCGGCGTCAGACCGCGCGCCCGAAGCGCGTCCGCCAGTGACCCGAAACCACTACGAATCGCCGGTGGAGGCGATTTCCTGGCCATGGACCCTCCGCAACAGTGCGATATCCTCCTCTGACGCGTCGTCGAGGCACTGCGGCCCCTCGTTGCGGGCGTTGCCGACCGCGCGGCTCACCGGCCGGACCGCCATCTTCTGGGCGGCAAAGGGTCGGAGCAATTCGAGTAGGGCCGCTGGCTCTGCCGTCGGTTCGAGCCAGGTGGCCCAGTCCTCGGGTGCGAGGATCACCGGCATCCGGTCGTGGATCCCCTGCATCCGTTCATTCGGCCCGGTCGTCACGATCGCCGCCGTGAACACCGGCGCCGCCGCTGGATCGGCCCGGTCCCGCCACACCTCCCAGATCCCCGCCATCGCGAACAGGGCTTGGCCCGCCAGGCCAATGTGATGGGGGACCTTCTGTTTCCCGATCGCCTTCCACTCGTAAAAGCCGTCGGCCGGGATCAGGCAACGCCGACGTTTGAATGCAGCTCGGTAAGCAGGTTTCTCCGCGATCGTCTCCGCTCGCGCGTTGATCATCGAGGCGTTCGGTCGCCCCTCCTTGCTCCAGCTCGGCACCAGGCCCCAGCGAAAGACCTGGGCCTTCCGGATCCCCTGGTCCTCCACGACCGCGATCACGGGCTGAGTGGGCGCCACGTTGTATCGGGGCAGGCTGTCCGGGAGGATGTCCACCGCGAAGATCTCCTGGATCGTCGCCGCGGGTACCGTGACGGAGTATCGACCGCACACGCTGTCACCTCACTGCAGAAGGGGGCCGGTGTCGACCGTTTCGAAGGCGCTTTCGGGCGATGCGCGGCGGTTGGGACGCCGGTGTCGGTGTTTTCCATCGGTGGGTCCGGTCGGCGTCGCGGAGTCGGTCGGCCCGTTACCAGGATCGGCACCGCCCGGCGCGTCGCCCTGGCTGCAGGCGATGGCAAGCGGGCGTCCGGCAGTCCACGTGCGCATCGCACTCCCAGCAGGCTCTCCTAACCCGATCAAGGCCAGAGAAGCAAGATGGTCCCGTGGTTCTCGCTCATCGCCGTCGCGCACGGCCCGCCGGCCGCGGTGCTCGGCGTGGCCAGCTATGACGATGACGGTCCGGTCCACGTCGTCCTTACCGAGGGGCTCGCGGTGCGGGCCGGTTCGTCGTGGCGGTACGTGTGCCCCACGCGTTGGGGGGGGCTGCCCCTGGCCCCGTTCGCGGCGGGCGATTCGGACGCGGTGTGGCTCCCGGGCTGGGACGACGTCTACCGCGTAGATTCGGCTGGCTCGGCCGAGCCGATGGGCGACCCGACGCACGCGGTCACCGACCTGCTCGACCTCGACGGCACGGCCGGGGTCTGGACGATCTACGTTGGCGGCACATCGCGCGAGATCGCCCGCCTCGGTGCGGACCCCTTGTCTTTCTCGGGGGGCCCGACCGCCTGGTCGGGCGTGGCGGGCGCGGACACCGGCCCGACGCTGGTGGCGGCGCGCGACGGCCTCCTGGTGCAAGGGGTGCTGGAGGTCGAATCCGGCGTGATCCAGGAGACGGTCCACTTTCCTCTGGTCGGGACGGGCCCGCAGTGGGTCGTGGACGGGGCCGTCACCTGGCTCCTCGATCGGGCGAGCGGATACGTGGGGGTCCACCGCCTTCCCGACGGGATGCTGGTCGCCCAGGCCACGAATTCGGTGGAGGGCCCCCTCCGGGTGGGAGACGTCGACGTCGTGGCGCTCGACGAGGTGCTCTATGCGCTCGGCGCGGACGGTCCGAGGCGGTTGCCGGAGGCCCGCCCGATCGGGTGCCTCGCCTCGGGGGGAGCGGCGCGTTGGGCCTGTTCGGGCGACCTCTACGCGCTCACTTCCGACGCGCGGCTCGGCGATCCGGTGGTCGCGTTAGCCGGACTTGCTGCGCCGGTCGTCGCCGACCTGTCCGCCGCGGAAACTGTGGACTGTTGGGGAGAGTGGCGCACCTTCGCCCTCGACCTCGGGATCGACCCAGGGCCGATGCCCGAGGCCGGCGCCAGCGGCCCGATCGTGGCGAGTGGGGGCTGTGGAGCCATCCCCGGGGGCAGGGGGGTGAGTGGCCTGTTCGCGGCGTTGATCGCGATCTTGATTCGTCGACCATCCCGGGGCCCGGTTTCTGGTTGACGTCGATGGATCGGCATGGCACCGTGCAAGTGCCCGCTCAACCGGGTGGGAAGCCCCCCGCGCCACGTCGTCGACCGCACGAGAGCAACGGGGGACGCGCCGCGGAGCGGGGGGCCTCTTCCTGCTTAGACGCCGGTCCCCCGACCTGCAAGGGAGCCTGCGCTCGTTTTGGGCCGAGGCTGTTTTTCGCACGTCGCGTATTCGCGGGCCGAGGACCCGACGCGCGCGGGCTGGCCGCTACCGGTCGACCGGTAGGCCAGCGGCGTTCCAGGCCAGCATGCCGCCGGTCAGGTTGTACAGCGTCGTAAACCCCAGCTTGCCGAGGGCCTGGGCGGCGTGGGCGCTCCGCCCCCCCGACCGGCAGACGAGCAGCAGCGGGGCCTCGCGGTTCCAGGCGGGCGCTTCCTCGAGGAGGCCGCCGAGCGGGACCAGTTCCGCGCCGGAGATGTGCCCAAGTTGCCCGACATATTCATGGGTTTCACGCACATCGATCACCCGGATCCCGGCGAGCTCCGGGGCGGCGTCGGCCGGGCCGATCTCTCCCCACCCGCCGGCGGTTTGTTGCGCGCGGGATTCCAGGCTCATGGCGATGCTCCTTCGTCGATCCAGGTTGCGACGAGTTCGATGTCGGACTCGGTGAGGGTGCCGCCGAGCGGCATGCTCGTGCCGCTGCCGCCGGCCAACGACTGGCTGCCGTTGATCTTGTGCCAGAGATAGCTGTACAAGTGGTCGCTGGGCTCGACCAACGCCATCTCGAACGTCTGGTTCGACGCCACGCCGAGGACCGCCTCGAGCGGGTCGACGTCGAGGAAGGGGGGCGTCGGAACGAGGTCGGCCACGCCGTCGCCGTCGACGTCGTCGGGCTTCCCGTCATCGTCCCGGTCGCCGTCGGTGTGGCAGGCGGCACAGGCGGCCCGGCCGAAGACGGGCGCGATGTCGGCCTCCCAGGTGAGTGGGGGCGCTTCGCCCTTCGCACCGTCCTTCGGTTGGCAGCCGCTGGTGGCCAGCGCGATCGCGATGGGGACGGCTGCGCGCACCGAGAGCCTCCGACCGGCACGGTGTAGCACGCTGCTCACGGGTCGGAGGACCCGGGCGCCTTGCGCTGCTCGCGGAAGCGTCGGGCGAGGTCGCTCAAGCCCTTACCGAGCGAATCGACGACGGTCTCGACGTCGGACGGCTGCACGAGCTGGCCGGGGATGCGCGCTCCGATCTCGACCAGGCGACCCAACGCGTCGCGCGCATGGCCGAGGGCACGCGCGGCATCGACCTGCAGGCGCCGGGTGGCCTCCTCCCGCGGGATCGCGAACGAGGCGATCGCCTCGCGATCGACCGATCGATCCGCCGCGGCCAGGATCGCCCGGATCGTGAGATCTCCCTCCGGGAGTTCGGCCCCGGCGGGGATCGCGAAATAGTCGCGGGTGCCCACGGCATACCAGAGGGAATGGAGGTCATCGGCGGGCGGCGGCGATTCGGACATGGCGATCTCGGATGACAAGTCTTTTGTAACGCGGAGGTCGTGCCTAGGAACGGAGGGTAGGGGACGGTGACCCCTCCGGAGGACGTCATGTTTCGCCGTGACCTGTTGCGCTTCGGCCTCGTTGCCCCGCTCGTCGCCTGCAGCAGCAGCTGGGCCGGGAGCGAGCGCACCTTCCAGTCGCCGCGCACCGACCGGGTGGATCTCCCGGCCGAAAAGTGGCGCGTCCTCCTCACGGCCGAGGAGTTTCATGTGCTCCGCGAGGCGGGCACCGAGCGGGCCTTCACCGGCGACCTGCACGATCACCACGGCGACGGCGTGTACGTGTGCGCGGGCTGCGGCTTGCCTCTGTTCGACAGCAAAACCAAGTTCGACAGCGGAACGGGCTGGCCGAGTTTTTTTCAGCCGATCGCGGCGGATGCCGTGGGGAGCCTGACCGACGCCTCGCTCGGCGTGGTGCGGACGGAGAGCGTGTGCAACCGGTGCGGTGGCCACCTGGGCCATGTGTTCGACGACGGACCGAAACCGACCGGACTCCGCTACTGCATGAACAGCGTTTCGCTCGACTTCGTGCCGCGCGCCGATGTCTCCAAGATCGGGGAACCACCTACAGTTCGGCTTGGCGGTTGGCAAGGCGGTGCGCCGTGAACGCGCTCTTCATGGCGGTCGTCGCATGCGCCGTGGAGCCCGCTGCCGAGGTGCCCCAAGCCGCGCCACCGCTTCCTGCCGGGCAGGCGGAGGCGATCTTCGCTGCCGGTTGCTTCTGGTGCTCGGAGTCCGACTTCGAGAAGGTGCCCGGGGTGGCGGCCGTGGTGAGCGGGTACGCGGGTGGCCGCGTGGACCATCCCACGTATTATGCAGTTGGAAGCGGAGCGACCGGCCACACTGAAGCGGTTCGGGTGGTGTACGATCCGACGAAGGTGACGTACGAGGTGTTGCTGGACTGGTACTGGCATCACGTGGATCCGACTGATGGCAGCGGACAATTCTGTGATCGGGGGAGTCAGTACCGCCCGGCGATCTTTCCGGTGAACGAGGCGCAACGGAAGGCGGCGGCGGCCTCGGCGGCCGCGGTGGCGACGCAGCTCGGCCGCCCGCTGGCGGTCCAACTCGAGGTGCCGGGCACGTTCTGGGTAGCCGAGGCGTACCACCAGGACTTCTACAAGACCCACGCCGACCATTACCAGCGCTACCGCGAGGGTTGCGGGCGCGACCGGCGGATCGAGCAGGTGTGGGCGGGCGTGCCGACCGGTCGATAGCCGCACGAGCGGACGGGCCGAGGTCCCTTTCGGTGGACTCCCGGTGAGGCGCAGC
>CANLGQ010000222.1 GCA_947490265.1 Pseudomonadota bacterium
CCTCCCTCACCTCGGAGCACTGTCCGAAGCCAAGCGCGGTCCTCCGGGGCTGTGATCGGGAGCGAATTCAGCACGGGCCCATGGATGGCTTCCTGTACGCCGTGCTTCCAGCGCGCCGCGTGGAGCGCGGTGACGTCGGAAAATCCGATTAGCGGTTTCCGGCTTCGCAGTGCAATGTCCAGACGACCCAGCAACCGGGTGAGGCCGTACCCCCCGCGGGCAGCCCAGATCGCGGCCGTGCTGGGGTCGCTGAAGGCGTCTTCGAGCTGTGCAAGGCGGTGGTCATCGTCGGCGGCCAGGTAGCGCCAGGGGCGCTGCAGGTCTGGGGGAAGGACGAGGTCCAGCCCCAACTCGACCTGAGCGATGTGGACGCCCGCTGCGAAGCGGTCGGCCGGAAACGGCCCGCACGGCGCGACGACGGAAATCGGACCGTCGATCAAGCCGAATCTCGCGGGGCGGCGATGCGATCGAACGCCGAGAATTTTCCATCGGTGAACTGAACAGCCGAGAGCGCTGTGTCCGGATCGTGGGTGTAAAACAGTCGCCCGTGCCGAGCGACGAGATCCGACAACAACCTTTGCTTTTCGTCGATCAACTGTTCAGGAAAACGGTCATAGCCCATGGTAATCGGCAGATGTACCCAAGGAACACCGGGGATCAGGTCCGCGGCGAACACGACGGGTCCGCCGGGGAGGGGGACTTCCGGAAGGACTAGGCCGGGAGTATGGCCGTCGGACCTATGGAAGCGCCAGTCTGGCAGGAGGCCTGATCGGTCGCCGGTGAGGAGTTCGAGGCGTCCCGACGCGTCGAGGAGATCGATGAGCGCGGGAATGAACGACGCGCGATCGCGTGTGTGTGGGCGCTGGGCCCGGTCCCACGCTGTGGCCCCCACGAGGTAACGCGCATTTGGAAAGAGCAGGGTGGGCGGCTGGCCGTCTCGCCACGGGGAGAGCAACCCGCCGGCATGATCGAAGTGCAGGTGGGAGAGCACGACCACGTCGATGTCGCGATCCGTCAGGTTCTGTGCGGCAAGTGACTCGAGTAGGACGTGGCCCGGCTCGACAACACCGAAGCGGTCGCGGAGTTTCGGTTCGAAGAAGGCGCCGATCCCCGTCTCGACGAGGACTTGGCGACCGTCGGGCTCGCGCACGAGCATGGCCCGGCAGGCCAGTGGGATCCGATGGCGCTCGTCCGGTGGGATCCAGCGCTCCCACACGGCTCGCGGCGCGTTGCCAAACATCGCACCACCGTCCAGGCGCTGCCGATTCCCCTCGATCGCAGTCAGCGTTCTCGTCATGCGAGCGGCCTATCCCACCCGAGCGCCTGGGCCACCGCATCGTGGATGCGGGGCCGGGCGGCGCGGATCGGCTCCTTGTCATCCACCGGGTGCACCCGGTTCGTCAGGAGTGCGACAACGGCCTTTCTGGACGGGATCACCCACACGCTGGTCCCCGTGTAGCCGAGATGCCCGCGGGAATCCGCCGGGAAGAACCGGCCGGTTGAGGTGTAGCCGTCGGTCGAAGGTCGATCCCACCCGGCGGTGTGGGAGCCGGGCCCGGGGCTGTGCCAGAGCTGGCGCAGCGTCCTTCCGGGAAGACCCCTGAAAGCGGGTTCGCCCTCCGTGGCGCGCAGCAGCGCGTCGGCCAGGCCCGAGACAGCCCGCGCGGTGCCGAACAGGCCCGCGTGCGCCGATACGCCCCCGAGGGAGGCGCAGTTGAGGTCATGTACCGTTCCTTCGATGAGGGTCTGGCGGATCGGGCAAAGCTCGGTGGCGGCGGCGGTCGGCCAGCCCCACCGCAGGTCCGGGTAGCCGGCTGGCGCGAGGATCCGGTCCAAGAAGAGCTGGTCGAAGCGTTGTCCGGTCGCGGCTTCGGCGATCCCGAGCAAACAGAGGAAGCCGAGGTCGGAGTAGAGATGGCGCGTTCCTGGGGGGCATTCGATCGGAACCGCAAGGAGTGACGCCAGGAACCGCTGCCGGGCCTGGAGGGTGCCCCAGGCCACCCCCAGGTCGGCATAGAACGGGCGCCACGCAGGCCAGCCTGAGGCGTGTTGCAGCAGGTGTCGGACCTGCACTCTCGTGTCTACCTCGTCGAACCAGGTGGAAACTGGAGTTTCAAGGCTAAATCGGCCTTCTTCCAGGAGGGAGGCGATCACGGTTGTTCCGGCGAGTGCCTTTGTGACCGAAGCGAGGTCATAGGCCTGATCGTCCTCGGCGCGCCGTTCTGGGACCGTGCGCGCCCGGCCGGCGGTGAGATGAAACACTTCGCGGCCCTCGACTCGGACATCGAGGGAAATCGATGGGATCCGCCCCTCGGCAAGGACCGCCTCGACCGCCTGTCGCACCCCCTCCATGCATAGCCTCCTCCAGTAGCGTACCCGGCTCCGCGTCATCGGGATACGATGCCCGGCGTCGAGGTGCCGATGTCGTCCGATGGTCGTCGATGGTTCGAGCAGCGGAAGGAGTTCGCCGCCCGTCCCCCCGACTCCGACGGTGCTCCCGAGCGATGGACGAAGTGCGCGGCCTGTGGCGAGATGCTCTTTGACGAGACGCTGGCCGAGAACATGGCGGTGTGTCCGCTGTGTCTGCATCACTTCCCGATCGATGCGCATCAGCGGCTCGCCTTGCTTTGTGACGAAGGCAACGTCGAGTTCCACGACGAAGTGCTCAGTCCGGTCGATGCCCTCGGGTTCATCGACAGCAAGTCCTACAAGGGGCGAATCGAGTCGACCCGAAAGGCGACTGGCCGAAACGATGCGTTTCTCGCTGCATCAGCGGCCGTGGACGGCATCGATGTAGAAGTTGGGAGCTTCGACTTTCGGTTCATGGGTGGATCGATGGGCTCGGTCGTGGGGGAGAGCATCACCCGCTTGTATGAGCGGGCGATCGAGCGTCGCGTTCCAGCCATCGTCGTGTCCGCCTCGGGCGGCGCGCGCATGCAAGAGGGTGTGCTGTCGCTCATGCAGATGGCCAAGACCTGCGCGGCGCTCGCTCGTCTGAAAGACGAGGCCCGGATGCCCTACATCTCAGTGCTGACCCACCCCACAACCGGGGGAGTTGCAGCCTCCTTCGCGATGCTCGGCGATGTGATTCTGGCCGAACCGAGGGCGCTGATCGGCTTCGCCGGCCCACGGGTCATCCAGCAGACCATCGGGGCCAACCTGCCGGATGGCTTCCAGACGTCCGAGTACCTTCTGGAGCACGGATTGGTCGATCACATCGCCAACCGGCGCGAACTGAAGCCGCTGATCGCCCAGGTACTCCGCGCGCTGCTGCTCCTGCCGCCCGGTGCTCGGTCGCGGCGGGGGGAGAGTGTGGCGCCTCGGGTGGTGCCCGGGTGAAGGGACATCCGGTCCTCGACCAACTCGCCACCGCGGGCGTACGGTTGGGCATCGAGCGGATCGGAAGCTTTCTCCTCGAACTCGGGGAGCCCCACCGCGTCGCGCCGGTCGTGCATGTCGCCGGGACAAACGGGAAAGGGAGTGTGTGCGCGTTCGTCACGGCCGCACTCGTCGCGGCGGGCTACCGCGTCGGAACGACGATTTCGCCTCATCTCGAGGAGGTTAACGAGCGGGTGCTGATCGACGGGGCCCCGGTTGACGACCCCACGCTGGTAGAGGCGATCGAGGCGGTGGACCGCGCACGGTGGGAATGGGCCAGAAAGGCAGGAATATCTGGTATTCCCTTAACTTACTTCGAGTTCCTGATCGCTGTTGCGTTCTGGGTGTTCGCTCGCCGGCGGGTCGAGGTCATGGTGGTCGAGGTCGGCATGGGGGGCCGACTCGATGCGACAAACGTGGTGCATCCTGCGGTCTGCGCGATCCCCCACATCGGCCTCGATCATCAAGCCGAGCTCGGTGCCACGATTGGCCTGATCGCCGGAGAGAAGGCAGGTATCCTCAAACGTGGCGTGCCGGCGGTGATTGGAGGGCTGCCGACCGAAGCACGCGAGGTCTTCGAGGCGGTCGCGCTGCGCCTCGGCGTGCCACTGTGGAAGCCGGGGGCGCACCTTCGACGCGAACAGCGTCGCGATGGTCGCTGGTCGTTCTCGACCCCCGCGGGGGGGCTTGCCGAGGTGCAACTCGGCCTCGAGGGCGCCCACCAGGGCGGGAATGCCCTGGTCGCTTACGGTGCGTTGATGCTGCTTCGACAGCAGGGCTTTCTCTTGCCCGACGAGGCGATCCGGCGTGGTTTCTCCACGGCCTGGATCGGGGGGCGGCTGGAGACGGTTGCGCCAGACCTGCTGGTCGACGGTGCGCACAACGAGGACGGCGCGCGAGCGCTCGCGGCCTACCTCCAGGGTCGAGCCAGAAAGAGTCCGCGGATCCTGCTCTTTGGGATGGGGGAGGGGAGGGATGCGGCTGCAGTTCTGCGCCCCTTGCTGCCGGTGGTCGACGAGGTGGTGACCACCGCTGGCAGCCACTTCAAGGCGCGCGATCCAATGGAATTGGCCTCCTCTCTCGCCGATCTCGACGTGGTTCTGTCCGCCGCTGGCCCGATCGAGGACGCCCTGCCCGAGGTGTATGCCGAAGCGGGCGAGACGGTCGTGGCGGGGAGCCTCTACCTCGTTGGCGCGGTCAAGGCGCTGGTCCGTGCCGGAGCCCTTCGGGACGTCACCCGGGGATAGCTGCCTTGCGGGCGGAGCCGAGCTCCGTTGCGGCGACCGTGAACAACGCGTCGAGCACGAGGCGCCCGGGGACATTTACGGCGAGTTGCTCCCGGGCCGCCGAAAGCGCGTTGGAGAGCGCGGTCACCCCGCCGGGCCAGAGGGCTGCTCCCCATGCTGCGGCCAGCTCAGGGCGATCCGACCACCGGATCCTGACCTCCGAACCGGAGGCGGCGATCACCGCATCTCGGACCAGGTCTTCGAGCGCGTCAACCGCGGCCGCCGCCCGGCCGCCGCGCCGGCCCTCGGAAAGGGTCTGGCTTGCGCCCATCAGGGTGGTGAGGTCGCCGGCGAGGGCGGCGAGCACCTGGTCCCGGAGCTCCCGCTTCTCCTCAAGGCCTCCCTCGGCGAGGTTGAGGGCACGACCTGGGCACCCGTCCGCGTGGCGGGCAAGAAGGTCGGGGTTTGGCACGCCTCGGGCCGCGAGCCAGGTCGCGAGCACTCCCTCCTCGATCGGCCCCAGCCGGATCTGCTGGCAACGGGAGCGGATCGTGGGCAGCAAGGCGCCGGCCGTCGTCGTGATCAGGATGAACCGCGTTCCCGCAGGCGGTTCTTCCAGCGTCTTCAGGAGCGCGTTGGCAGCTGGGGCGGCCATAGCCTCGGCGGGATCGAGTAGGACGAAGCGCTCCCGCGCAGCATAGCGATGGTATCCGACTTGCCGGTTGACCTCCCGGATCGACTCCACTGGGATCGACCCACTGGCGAGTTCGGGGGGCGGCGAGACTTGCAGGATATCCGGGTGCCTTCCGGAGAGGATCGCGTTGCACGATGCGCATCCGCCACACGGCGAGTGCGCGGCGCCCGCCGAAGGCGGCGCGACTTCGCAGTTCGCCGCCGCCGCCAAATGGAGGGCCAGGGTATGCTTGCCGACGCCCGGCGGCCCCTCGAACAGGAGCGCGTGGTGCAACGTACCGCCGGCCGCAGCCGCCCAGAGGCGCTGCGCGATCCGGCCGTGCCCGACCAATTGCGCGTGCGTCGGCTAGTTCCCGGCCTTGGGAGTCAGCTGACTCGCCGGGGCCGCGGCATCGACCTCCGGGGTGTGGATCGGGAACGGGGGGGTCGTGCCCTTGTTCCGATTTGCGGCCTTGCGTACCTTGCCGGCGTTCTTCTGCCGCTGCTCGCGGCGCTTCCAGGTAATGGTCGTCTTGCTGGCCATGACGTCTCCAGAGTCGGCCCAGTATCGCGTCAGCCCTGCCCGTCAACCGAGAGCCGCGATACCCTCCGAGAAGGGGAGGAGCGCCATGCCGCTGACCGCGCTCGTGTTCGCGCACCTTGTTGGCTGCGATGCGTTCCAGAAGGCATTTTCGAGTCTCGACGGCATCACCGAGGCCACTGTCGTACAGGGTGCTGTTCTCGGTGTCGATCTCCCCGACGATCCACAGGTCTCGGCGCTGTTGGAGGGCACCCAATTCGCTCCCGGAACGGCGGTCACCGCCTTCGTTGCCGATGCCGGGTCTGTGACCGACCTTGCCAACGCGCCCGTTTCGAACGCAGTGGTGACCGTTGATGGCAACATTTCGGAGTCGTTGCGCGCGCAGGGGGGGGGGCTCTATGTGACGGATCCATCAGCGTCCGACCTCGTGTACGAGGACGGTGGGAACTGGGTTCTCGACGTGGATATCGTCGGAAACGTCGGCACCGCGGAACTCTTGCTTCCCGC
>CANLGQ010000223.1 GCA_947490265.1 Pseudomonadota bacterium
GTCGAACCGGAGGAGCTCCGCGCCCGCCTCGACCCGCGAGCCCTCGTCGATGACCCACGTCACCTTCGCCTGGCCGGGGAGATCGGGGGCCGACAGCGCCACCGACTTCTGGGCCTTCAGCTCGCCGGGGATCGAGAGGGTGATCTCGAACCGCCCCTCGGTCACCGTCGCGGTCGGAACGCTGGTTTCCGCGCCGCCGAGGCAGCCGGCGACGAGCCACAGGGCCGGAAGTCGAACGTGCATCCGCGGCAATCTACCCGGTCGACGCCCGGCGGGCTTCCTAGAGGTCAGGCCGGCCCGTTGGACCCCAGCGTCCCGGCGGTTAGCTGGGGGGGCGAGACCAGGAGCACCCCGATGAGCACCGTCAAGATCGGCGGCGACGAGAGCGACGACTTCGCCGCCCGGCCGCTCTCCAAGAAGCAGATCCTCGACGCCATTGCCCGCAAAGAGTCCCTTGCCGACGCCGACATGCGGGGAATCGATCTGGTGGGCGCCAACTTCGACGGGGTTGACCTCCAGCGGGCCAAGCTCGCGGAGAGCAATCTGACGCGATGCAGCTTCGTCGGAGCGGATCTGACCAGCGCGAGCCTGTGGCACTCCGACTGCAAGGACGCGATCTTCGACAACGCCACGCTCGAGGAAGCGGACTTCGACTTCGCGAACCTCGATGGCTGCATGTTCCGCGGCGCCAAGGTGCGGAAGGCCATCTTCCCGTTCACCCGGCTCAGCCTGGAACAGGTGCAGGCCAGCGTGAAGTCCGGGGTGAAGGTGCGGATGGAGCGGCAGGGGCTCGACGACGACGACGACGAGGGCTAACCTCTCGGCATGTGGTTCCTCCTCGCCATTGGCTGCGGCAACCCGTTTCACAACGCCGAAAACGTGGCGACCTGGGCCAACGCAGGCAGCCCGGTGGGCGTCTACGCGCTGGTCTACGAGCCGATCGCGATCGCCGACGGCGAGGAGACCTTCGCCGACCCGCTGTGCCCGGCGGTGGTGGACGACGGCACCCACCTGTCGATCACCGGCGGATGCACCGACGCGAACGGACAAGAGTGGGCCGGGGTGGCCAGCATCGGCCGGTCGGGGGGCGACCGCTCGGTAGCCCTCAGCGGATATGGCAGTTTTTCCGGGGAGCGGGTGGAGCTGTCGGGCGTGTTCGATCTCGTGGAGGTCGATGCCGGAAACTACACGTTCCACGCGGATCTCGTCCAGAAAGGTGGCATGACGACGGTCATCGCCTACGACGGCACCGTGTCGGGCGGGTACGACGTCGCCACCACCTGGAACGGGCACGGGACGGTGGAGCGCGAGGGGCCGATCGCGCCGACCGGGATCGTGGAGGTTTCGACGGTGGACGAGGTGCTCGACGACCTCCTTTGCACCGGTCAGGCCGCTTCGGGGACCACGACCGTGGAGGCCAAGGGTCACGAGGCGGTGATCACCTACGACGGCGCCACGGACTGCGATGCGGCCCAGGCGGCAAAGCTGACGGTTGACGGGGAGGATAAGGGGCTGGTCGAGGGGATCGCGTGCAGCACCGGCGCCCCCGCTCCCCTGTGGGTCGGGTTGGGGTTGGGCGCCTGGGTCCGCCGCCGGCGCAGCGGCGGTCGCTGACGGGCGACTACGGGCAGTAGGGCGAACCCCAGCGCGCGCAGAACGGCGCGATCGGCACCCGGGTCTCCTCGGCGTAGCCCACCGGGAGCCACAGCCACCCCTTCGGGGTTCGGTACTCCACTTCCCACCCGTAAAATCCGCGCAGGGTGACCGGCTCGTCGGCGATCACCTCGGCGAACCCCTTCACCCCCGCCACGTAGCCAGTGTGGTGGTTATAGGCCCAGATCGCCTTGTCGAGGTCGCCGGGCGCGCCGCTCTTCGCCAGGTAGTTCCCGGCGCCTCGGATCGCGTCGTGCGGGTCGCGCACGTCGCCGGTGCCGTAGGCGGCCCAGGTCGCCGGCATGAACTGCATCGGCCCGAGCGCCCCCGACACGCTCGTCCCGTGGATCCGGCCGAACCGGGTCTCGGCGAGGTGAACCGCGGCCAGCACGCTCCACGGGGTCCCGGTGGCGGTCTCGGCGGCGTGGTACTCCGCGGTCAACATCTCCAGGTCACCGGGCGCTTCGATCCGCCAGTTCGGTAGGTCGGCGCGGGGAGACTTCACGAGCGACATCAGCCCGGCCGTCGCGACGAGGCCGCGGCCCACTGGGGGTTGCAGCGCGGGCGGGAGGCGGGACTGGACGTCCGTCGACAGCGCGGGGTCGAGCACCAGCTGGCGGTAGATCCGCTGCTGAGCGTGCCCGTAGGCGGCGGCGGTGGCTGCCGGCACCGACGGATCGCGGATACCCAGTTCGATACTGGTGAGCTGGGCGGCGAGCCCGGCGGCGTCGGTCGGCAGCACCAGAGTGGCCGGATCGGCGGCGCGGGCCGACCCGATCGCGAAAGACAGAAGGAGGACGATCATCCCTAGAGGTTACCCCGGTTCACCCCGTGCGGCGCCTCCCCGAGTCCGCGTGCTATCCTGGGAGACTGCGCGTTCGCGCGTCTCGGGGGCTCGATGCGGTTCGCGTTGTTTCCGGCCTTTCTGGCGGCCTGTTCGCCCACCGATCCCGTGGAGCCGGCGCCGCGCGCCCTCGTGCCGGAGTCGTTCTTCGCGGCCCACGGCGTCGACTGGTCGGACGAGATCGTGGCGGACCGCACCGCGAATTCGCTCACCTTTCGCCAGCCCGACGGGCAGCGGGTGGCGGTGCTCGGCGCGTCCCCGCTCACCTACCGCGACGGCGACGCCGGTTGGAAGCTGATCGAGGCTCGCATTCGCGACGTCGGGTCGGTCGCGCCGGGAGTCCGCCTCGCGCCGCTCAAACCCGGTCCCGAACCGGCGAGGACCCTGACCCGCCGCGCGGCGGACTCCGGCGGTGCGTCGCCCGGCGCATACCGGTGGGCCGACGAGGCGAACGCGCTCCGCAGCTACTTCCCCGAGGATCCCCGCGACGGGGTGCTCACGGTGGTCGGGGGCGTCGCGCTGCGGTGGGTCCCGGAGAGCGACGGTTCCCTCGCCGAACTCGCCACGGACCGCCTGCGCTACCCGGGAACCCATCCCGGGGTGGTCGAGGAGTTCGTACCGGGACCCGGGCGGTTGGAGCACGACTTCGTGCTGGCCGCGCCGCCGGCCGGGGTCGGCGATCTGCTCTTCCGGGGTCGCCTGGAGGCCAGCGAAGGCGTGACCCTGTGGGTGGAGGGCGAGCGGCAGCTCGGATCGTTCACCACCTCAGGCGACATCGAGGTGCGGGACGGCCTCGAGCCGATCCTGGTTTTCGAGGCGCCGATCGCCTGGGAACAAGCCGATCCGAGCCAACGGATAGCGCTCGAGTACCGCGTCGAGGTGGAGGACGGGGAGACCCACCTCGCGATCGCCACCCCGCTGGCGTGGCTCCAGGATCCAAGCCGGCAATTCCCCGTCGTCATCGACCCGACCGAGCGGTTGTTCTCCCCCCCGACCTACTGGGCGACCGTCTCGCGCCAGAGCAACTGCGCCAACGGCGCGTTGTCTCGCTATGTGGCCAATAATCTCGCCGGATGGGCCGGGATGGAAGATGGCGGCGGGATGATGTTCGACTACTGCGACCGCAGCGTCGCCAAGTTCGACACCAGCGGGATCTCCGACGGGGCGACCATCACGAAGGTCGAAATCAACGCCTTTGCCCTGGTGAATACGCTCCTGCCCGACGGGGCGGGGTCGCGCGACGTGGACTTCAGCCAGATCTCCGCCGATCCGGTGACCGCGACCGACACCAACCTCTGGAACGACCTGGCGCCGGGGGCCGACGACTACGCGTCGAATGCCGTCGGGCCGGCGGCCAACAACTGGTTTGGCTCGATCACCACGATGACGGGCGTGGATCTCGGGGCGACCGCGGTGAACGACCTGCGCACCGGCCTCGTCAACGACTGGTTCGCCGTCGCGATGCACCGCGGCGATCACGCCACCGAGTTCACCGCGAACGGCGCGGGCAACAGCTACCTCCAGCTCAGCGCGGCGATCGGCGGCCAGGATCCCCTGCTCTACGTCACCTATGGCGCGGTGGACAGCGCGGTCGCGAGCAATGCCTCGGGCGTCTACCCCGGGACGGGGATCGACATCGGCGACCAGGTGACGCTGCGCTTCTCGGAGAGCACCAACGCCTACGCCATCACCGCGGCCAACATCGCCGCGACGCTGCCGCTCTCCGGCGGACATACCTGGGGAACCATCCAGTCGGCCGCCTGGTTCACCACCCGCACCGCCAACGACACGCTGATCGTGACCCTGTCTACCGCAGGGGTCCCGACCGTGGCGGTCGGCGACACGATCACCGTCGCGGCCGGCACGATCACGCTGGCCGGAACGAGCCCGGGCACCGTCAAATTGTCGGGGTCCTTCGGCGGCGGCACGATGTACTACGTCAAGAAGACGGGTTCCGATCCCGCAACCGCCCTGTGTACCGGGGTGCTCCGCGAGAACGACCTGGCGAATCCGTTCCTCACGATCCAGCGCGCGGTCGACTGCCTGAAGGCGAACCACGGCGACAACATCAGCAACCTGGGCGCGTTCGTCATTCAGCTCGAAGACGTGAACAGCTACGCCGAGGCGGTGACGATCAGCGGGCTGACCACGAATTCGACCGGGTTCCTCACCGTTCGCAAGAACCCGACCCTGTTCGGCAAGCCGACCGTCACCGGCAGCGGCGTTCGGCAGTACGGGTTCCTGGTCGAGGCACCGTACACGGTGATCGACGGCTTCAAGATCACGAGCATGGTTCCGGGCCTGACCACGTCGAGCGGGATCCAGGTCAAGACGGTCGGCGACGTGGAGATCGCCAACAACGCCATCTCCGGGCCGATGGAGTACGGCATCATCCTCGGCTACGACGCGCTGCTCAGCCCGACGCAGTATCAGGCCACGAATCGGACGAACATCCATCACAACGCCATCAGCGGGGCGACGTTCGACGGGGTCATCCTGGTCGCGGCGTCGTCGCACTGGCGGATCTCGAACAACACGTTCGACGCGAACAACACCGCCGGGATCAACACCTGGATCGACGGGCGGGGGCCGGAGGCCTACGGCACCGTCCGCAACAACATCTTCTACGGGCGGGTCGCGGGCAGCACCCTGCTCCGGCTCGACGGCGTCGCCGACGGCGGGCAGGTCGGGCTGGTCTCGGACTACAACGACCTCTTTCTCACCGCCGGGAACACCGGAACGTGGAACGGCGCGGTCCAGGCGACGCTCGCGCTGTGGCGCGCGCAGTCGGGAATGGACGCGAACGGCATCGCCGCAGATCCCCAGTTCTCTGGGATCATCGGCGACTACCACGAGAAGAGCACCGGCGGTCGGTACGTGCTGGCGTCGGGGCTCTTTGCGAACGACCTCACCACCAGCCCGGCGGTCGACGCCGGCGATGCGGCCGGCTGGTACGCGCCGGAGACGTTCTTCAGCGGGTGTCGGCTCAATATGGGGGCTTTCGGCGGCACCCCCGAAGCCTCCCGCAGCCCGATGCTCTATGCCGACTCCGACGGCGACGGGTTCGGTAACGTCGCGGTCCCGGTGCTCGCCGGTTGCCCGATCGTCGGCAATTATGTGCCGAATTCGTCCGATTGCAACGACGCCAACGGGGCCATCAACCCCGGCGCGGTCGAGATCGTGAACAACGGCATCGACGAGAACTGCGACACACAAGAATTGTGCTGGCGCGACGCTGACAACGACGGATATCGGCCCGACCCCACGTCCACCACGGTGTCGGTGGACCTCGACTGCCTCGATGCGAATGAGGCCGTGACCGCCGATCCGACGACGGATTGCAACGACGCCAACGCGGCGATCAACCCCGGTGCGGCCGAGATCGTGGGCGACGGCATCGACCAGAACTGCAGCGGGACCGAGGACTGCTACGCCGACGCCGACAACGACGGGTACCGACCGAACGCGGTGGCGACGGTGCCCAGCGCCGACGCCGACTGCAGCGACCCGTTCGAGGCGGTCGCCGCCGATCCCACCACCGACTGCAACGACGCCAACGCGGCGATCCACCCGGGCGTCCCCGAGATCACCGGCGACGGCATCGACCAGGACTGCAACGGCCTCGAGACGTGTTGGCGCGACGCCGACGACGACAGCTACCGGCCCGACGCGGTCTCCACGACCCCGAGCGCCGATACCGACTGCCTTGACGCGTTCGAGGCGGTTTCAGCCGATCCCACCA
>CANLGQ010000224.1 GCA_947490265.1 Pseudomonadota bacterium
GCCGATGGGCTGGTGTCTTGTGGTCCCACGGGCGCGGTGCTGGTCGCGTCGGTCTTGGAATTGGGGCTCTTCGACGGCGTGGATCGACCGGCGGTCGCCACCGTTCTCCCGCGCAGCGACGGCGGGCGTCTGATCCTTCTGGATGCGGGCGCCAACGTGGATTGTCGGCCCGAGCAGCTCGCGACGTTCGCGCTGCTCGGGGCGGCGTACGCCGAGGTCCTCGGAGTGGCGAATCCGCGGGTGGGGCTGCTCGCGAACGGTGAGGAAGAGGGGAAGGGAAACGTGCAGGTTCGGGCGACGTTGCCCCAAATCCGTGCGCTGCCGCTTCATTTCGTGGGGAACATCGAGCCGACGGCGGCGATGGCCGGCGGGTGCGACGTGCTCGTGTGTGACGGATTCGTTGGCAACATCCTCTTGAAGGCCGCGGAAGGCGCGGTCGACACCGTCGTGCGGCTGCTGCGCGCGGAGATCCGTCGGAGCCCGGCGGGCCTCCTCGGCGCCCTCTTGCTCCGGGGCGCGTTTCGACGCTTCCGGAAAAAAGTGGCCTGGGACGCTCATGGTGGCGCATTGTTGCTCGGCGCGAAGGGCGTCGTGGTGGTGGGCCACGGGCGAGCCAACCCGGGTGCGGTGGCGGAGGCGATCCGCGTTGCGGCCCGTGCGGTGAGCGGTCGGATGGTCGATCGGGTGAGTGCACGGCTCGCCGTCGCGTCGGGGGCCTTGCCGGCGGGTGCATCTACGATATAGTGCGGCGGTTCCGCGGTGGTTCGCGAGAATCGACCGGCGGCCCAAAACAGAGGAGATGAGGCGATGTCCAACGATCAGGTCGCCGAGAAAGTGCAGGACATCATCGCGAAGAGTCTCGGGGTGAACCGCACAGAGGTGACTTCGGGTGCTTCGTTCATCGACGACCTCAACGCCGACTCGCTCGACGTGGTCGAGCTCGTCATGACCATCGAGCAGGAATTCCACATCGAGATCCCCGACGACGAAGCCGAGAAGATCCGGACGGTGCAGAACGCCGTGGATTACATCGTCGCGCACATCTCGTGATCTGAGAGGGGCAGTGCCCATGCGCCGGGTGGTAGTGACCGGGCTCGGGGTGGTGGGTCCGTGTGGAAACACGACCGCCGAGACGTGGGATGCGCTGGTCAACGCCCGGAGCGGGGTGGGGCCGATCACGCGCTTTGCCTGCGAGGGATGGCCGAGTCGCATCGCCGGCGAGGTGAAGGGGCTGGACGGCACTTCGGTGGTCGGAAAGCGGCTCGTCCGCCGGCTTGGCCTGTTCATGTTGTATGCGTTGGCCGCCGGCGATCAAGTGCTGGCCGACGCCGGCTTCGATCTCGCGGCGCACCGCCGGGGCGAGGACGACGACCGCGAGCCGACTGGCGACGGCCTCGCCTGGCCGGATCCCGATCGCTTCGGCGTGTACATCGGCTCAGGGATCGGCGGATTCCCCGAGATCGTCGATCATGCGAACCTGATCGCGGCCCAAGGAGCGGAGCGCCTCTCGCCGTTCTTCATCCCCCGCTCGCTGATCAACCTGGCCACCGGGCAGGCCGCGATCCGCTACGGCGCACGCGGCCCGAGCGTCTGCGTGGCGACCGCTTGCGCGGTGGGGAATCACGCGATCGGCGAGGCCTGGAGGACGATCCGCGACGGGTCGGCGGACGTGGTCCTCGCGGGGGGCACCGAGGCCGCCCTGACTCCGCTCGGCTACGTGGGATTCATGAATATGAAGGCGCTGTCCCGCCGCAACGACGACCCAGCGCGGGCCAGTCGGCCCTTCGATCGCGGGCGCGACGGGTTCGTGATGAGCGAGGGCTCCGGCCTCGTGCTCCTTGAGGAGCTCGAGCACGCAAAGCGCCGCGGTGCCCGGATCTACTGCGAGCTTACGGGCTACGCGGCCACGACCGACGCCCACCACGTGACCGCCCCCGCGCCAGGCGGGGCGGGCGCGGCGCGGTGCATGGTGGCTGCGCTTCGTTCTGCGGGGATCCGGCCTGACGCCGTCGATTACGTCAACGCGCACGGGACGAGCACTCCTGCGAACGACGCGGCCGAATGCTCGGCGATCAAGACCGTGTTCGGGGACCACGCGTACAAGCTGGCGGTGTCGTCGACCAAGGGTGTGACGGGGCACCTGCTGGGGGCAGCGGGGGGGGTCGAAGCGGTCGCCACCGCGATGGCGCTCCACACGGGGATCGTCCCGCCAACGGCGAACCTGGAGGATCCCGATCCGATGTGCGATCTCGACTTCGTGCCGCAGACCGCGCGCGAGTCGCGACCGCGGGTCGCGATGTCCAACGGGTTCGGCTTCGGGGGCACCAACGCAGTGCTCGTCTTCCGGAAGTGGGAGGGAACGTGAGGATCTGTTTGGGGAGTGATCACGCAGGGCTCGAGCTCAAGGCCCGCATTTTTGCGCACCTCGAGTCCATCGGCCACACCGTCACCGACGTGGGGACCGTCGGGCCTACCTCGGTGGACTACCCGGACTTTGCGCGGGAGGTCGCCCGGCGGGTGGCGAGCGGGACCGACGAGCGCGGCGTCCTCGTGTGCGGAACCGGGCAGGGGATGGCGATCGCCGCCAACAAGGTGGCCGGTTGCCGGGCCGCGGTGGTGGGGGAGCCGTTCAGCGCGGTCGCGGCGATGGAGCACAACGACGCGCGGGTCTTGTGCCTCGGCCAGCGGGTGACGGGCCCCGGTCTCGCCTTGCTGATCGTCGACGCGTGGCTGGGCGCGTCGTTCGCGGGGGGCCGACACGCCGGCCGCGTCGCGAAGATGGAACCCGGGTCGGTCACGGGATAACCCCCGAACCGGAGGGCGGATGTCGCTGCTGTCTCGGGCCGATCCAGAGGTGTTCGCGCACGTCGCGAGCGAGTTCCACCGCCAGCAACAGGATCTCGAGCTCATCGCGAGCGAGAACTACGTCTCGCGACCGGTACTCGAGGCCCTCGGCACCGTGCTGACCAACAAGTACGCCGAAGGCCTCCCTGGGAAAAGGTACTATGGCGGTTGTGAATTCGTGGACAAGGTCGAAGACGTCGCCCGCGAGCGCGCGAAGCGCTTGTTCAACGCCGCCGGGGTCAATGTCCAGCCGCACAGCGGAGCCCAGGCGAACGCAGCCGTTTATCTCGCGACGCTGCAACCCGGCGACGTGCTCATGGGCCTCGACCTGACCCATGGGGGCCATCTGACCCACGGGTCGCCGGTCAATAGCTCCGGGCTCCTGTACCGACCGGTCCACTATCGACTCGACGAAGCCACCGGTCGGATCGACCTCAACTCGGTCCGGGAGCTCGCGAAGCTGCACCGGCCCAAGGTCATCGTCACCGGCGCTTCGGCCTACGCGCGCACTATCGACTTTGCGGCGTTCCGGGCCATCGCCGACGAGGTGGGCGCGCTCCTGATCGCCGACATGGCGCACATCGCCGGGCTGGTCGCGGTGGGCCTGCACCCCGATCCGCTGCCCGTCTGCGACTACGTGACGACGACCACGCACAAGACGCTGCGCGGTCCCCGGGGCGGCCTGATCCTCACCGGCCAGGCGGACCGGGTCGCGGCCATGAACAAGGCGGTTTTTCCGGGAACCCAGGGCGGGCCCCTGATGCATGTGATCGCCGCCAAGGCGGTCGCGTTCGCCGAGGCGCTGCGGCCCGAGTTCGCTACCTACATCCGGGCTGTGCTCGACAACGCTCAGGCGATGGCGTCGCGGCTCACCGAGCTGGGCTTCTCGCTGGTGTCCGGCGGCACCGACAATCACCTCATGCTGATCGATCTCGGCGAGCTCTGCAGCGGAAAAGAGGCGGAGGAAGCGCTCGGACGCGCGGCGATCACGGTGAACAAGAACACCGTGCCCGGCGAGAAGCGCAGCCCGTTCGTGACCTCGGGCGTTCGGATCGGCACCCCGGCCATGACGACCCGGGGACTGGGCCGGGCGGAGGCGGTGCGGGTCGCCGAGCTGATCGGCAGCGTGCTTCGGAATCGAACCGATGCCGCGCATCTCGCGGCGGTAAAGGCAGAGGTGCATGCTTTGTGCGCTCGCTTCCCGGTCTATCCCGAAGACCTGCTCGACTGACGATGCGCTGCCCCGACTGCCTCCACGACGAGTCGCGGGTCATCGACTCGCGAGCGACCGGCGACACGGTGCGCCGCCGGCGTACGTGTGAGCGGTGTGGCGCGCGATTTACAACGTTCGAGCGTATTGAACCGCGGGTCGCTTGGGTAGTGAAGAAGACCGGGGTCCGGGAACCGTTCTCGCGCGAGAAGGTGATGGCCGGCATTGCGCTGGCGTGCCGAAAGCGACCGATCGACGCGGCGGGGATCGACGCGCTCGTTCGGGCGGTCGAGGCGCGGCTCGACGCGCTGGCCGGGGGCTCGGAGGTCAGCACCGCCGAGGTCGGCGGGGTGGTGCTCGAGGTCTTGCGGGGGGCCGACGCGATGGCATACGTGCGCTTCGCTTCGGTCTATCGGCAGTTTGAGAGCGTAGAGCAGTTCGCCGAGTTCATCGTCCGCTTGCAGGGGGACCAGGACCCGGTGGTCGCTTGACCGACGGCCTGGGCCTGGCGCTGGCGCTGGCGCGGATCGCGCGCGGGTGGACCGCGCCGAACCCGGCGGTCGGGGCGGTGTTGGTTCACGGGGATCGGGTGGTCGGCCGCGGTTTCACCCAGCCGGTGGGCGAGCACCACGCCGAGGTGATGGCGCTGCGGGACGCGCTGGATCGAGGCGAAACCGTGCGCGGGGCGACCCTGTACGTCACGCTCGAGCCCTGTTGCCACCACGGGCGAACCCCCCCTTGTACCGAGGCGATCCTCGCGGCCGGGATCGCCCGGGTGGTGGTCGGGGCCGTCGATCCCTTTCCACCGATGCAGGGCAAGTCGATCGCCTTGCTGCGCGCCGCCGGTGTCGTCGTCGACCTGGCGGACGATCCGGCCTGTCGGCGACAGATCCGTGGGTTCGCGCGGGCGATCGCCCATGGCCTTCCAGAAGTGACGGCCAAGGCGGGGATCTCTCTGGACGGCAAGATCGCCACCGCTTCCGGGGAGTCCCGCTGGGTCACCTCCGCGGACTCGCGGCGGGACGCGCACGCGCTGCGGCTGGCCCACGACGCGATCCTGGTCGGCGTCGAGACGATCCTGGCCGACGATCCCCTGCTCACGACCCGTCTCGACGGCGCCCCTCGACCGGTGAGCCACCCTCGACCGGTGGTGCTCGACAGCGATCTCCGCACCCCCGAGCGCGCCCGGATTTTCTCCCACCCCGTGAGGCCGCTGTTCGTGTGCGCCGAGGACGCCCCGGCCCGCGAACTCCCCGCCGACATCGTGCGTGTGCCGCGGCGCGACGCGGAGGCGGCGCTGCGCGCGGTCGCCCTCGCCGGTCACCATCGGGTGCTCGTGGAGGGCGGAGGGGTCGTCCATCGGGCGCTGCTCGACCGGCAGCTGGTGGACGAACTGGTGCTCTACGTGGCTCCAACCTGGCTCCCGGGGGGGCGGAGCTGGGTCGGTGGGGCTCCGCTCGACTCGCTGGAGTTGGCCTCGCGCGGCGAGATCGTCGGTACCGAGAGGTGTGGTCCCGACGTGCGCTTGACCATCGCGCTGCGCCACTGCACGGAGGGGTGATGTTTACCGGACTCGTCGAGGACACCGGCTCGATCTCGGCCCTCGCCCAGCGTCAGGGCGGGCGCCTGCTCTCGATTCGGACCGCCATCCCCCTGGCCGAGGTGCGGATCGGCGATTCGATCGCGGTCGATGGCGCTTGCCTGACCGTCGAGTCCAAGGGCGACACCTTCACCGTGCTGGCGGGGGCTGAGACCCTGGCGAAGACCACGCTCGGCGACTTCCGAGTGGGCCGTCGCGTTCACCTGGAACGGGCGCTTGCGGTCGGCGACCGGCTCGGCGGTCACCTCGTTCAGGGGCACGTCGACGGGGTCGGGCGGGTCGTTTCGGCCATCCAGTCGGGGGAGAGCTTGATCGTGTGGGTCGCCCCTCCACCAGAGCTGGCCCGATACCTTGCCGTAAAGGGAAGCGTGTGCCTCGATGGCGTGAGCTTGACGGTGAATGAGCTCGCCGGCGACGCGTTCCGGGTGAACCTGATCCCCCACACCACAGCGGTCACCCACCTCGCCGACCTGCGGCCGGGGGATCGCCTGAACGTGGAGACGGACGTGCTGGCGAAGTACGTGGAGCGCCTTCTTGCGCCGGTCCCGGGACTCGACCCCGACACGCTCCGGCGCTGGGGCTAC
>CANLGQ010000225.1 GCA_947490265.1 Pseudomonadota bacterium
GGCAACGGCCGAATGCGGATCGCAACCCCCGGCACCGCCACCGCTTCGCGCCGATCGCGCCGGATGCCGAAGCCGATGCTCCGCACGTCATCGGGGACCGTGACCCGCAACGCCGCCCCAGGCTGGGGCCGCTCGCCCGTCGCTACCGCGACCAGCGGCGTGGACTGCTCCGCGGCCCAGATGGTCCCCGCGGGGTCGTCTACCTGGTACACCCTCGACTTCGGCGACCCGTACGGCACCAGCCGCAACCCATCGAAGTCGGGACTCGTCGCCTCGACGTGAAGGAGCTCACTGGGGGACCGCACCGACCAGGTCCACAGCACAACCTGGCCTTCCCATGCGACGTCTGGAGTGAGTGCGGCGGCTGCCTCGAGCGTCGCCGGCCGACCCGCGGTCGCCACCCGATCGAGCACCAGCAGCGTCACCAGGTTCGTGGTGGCGGATTCCCCTGCACCCAACGGGAGCGTAAGCGGGCCGATCGGATACCGCCCCGGGCTCGGGGCGAGGACCTGATACTGGTGGATTTGGGAGTAGGCGACCCGACCGTTGACTGACCGAAGCTGGTTTTGCGAGCCCCGATGGGAGATGAGCAACCCAGGCACGTCAATCGCCGGGACCGAGCCGCCCCCCTGCACACCCTGGAGGATCAGGCTCAAGGTGATCCCCTGTCCGGCGGTCACCGTGCCGGTCTCGAGGACGAGCGACGCCTCCGCGGCCCGCGCTGAGAGCGCGAAAAACAGGGCAACGCAGATCGCGAACAGCCTTACCAGGGCGGCCCACCTGGCGGGCCGAGGTAGGTGCGCGTCGGTTGGCCCTCCTCCACGCCGTCGAGGAGCCGCTCGGCCTGCGCCGCCGAGATCGGCCCGCTCGCCACGGCCCCGGGTTCGCCCCCTGGGCCTCCTTGGCGCGAGGCGTCGCCCGCGGTGGGATCTGCGTCTCCCGGGCTCGATCCCGCATCCTGCTCGCCGTCGGCGGCCTGTGGATCGGGATCGCCTTCCCCGGCCTGCGGATTCCCCTTCTCGCCACTCGGATCCCCCTGCTCGGGGTCGCCCGGATCGCCAGACTCGGGATCCGCCGGTGCCGGTGCGGGCTGCTGCTGGTCCTGGCCGTCGTTCGGGTTCTGCTCCTGGTTCTCCCCGCTCCCCTGGTCGGGGGGAGGCGGCGGCTTGGCCTTTCGCCGCAGGGCGATCTCCTGCTCCACGAGATCGCGGTTCAACGTCGCGTCGGGGTCTCCGGGACGAGCGGCCAGCACCTCGTCGTACAGTTCCCGCGCGCGCTCGAGGCGACCGGCCTGGTAGTGGGCATTGGCCGCGTTGAAGACATCGGTCTCCGCGCCATCGGGAAGCCGCGAGGCCTGATCCCAGGCGCGAGCGGCGCCCTCGAAATCCCCGAGCCGGTACCGGGAGGCGGCGAGGCGTTCGAGCAAGTCGGCATCGCTCGGCGCCTCGAGGGACAACTCCTCGAACCCCCGCGATGCGTCCCGATAATTGCCCGTGCGGTACGCCTCGTCGGCTTCGGCGCGGGTGCCGGCCTCCGCGCGACTCGATCCCAGCGCGACCAGCACGAGAAGGACGCCCCCCAACCGGCGCCCGTCACCGAGCCAGGCCGCAAACAGGAGGAGGACGGCGGACAGCCCGAGGGGCCACTGGAACAGGCTCGTCCAGGTCTCTCGCTGCTGCTGCTCGCGCGCCACGCTGGTGAGCGAACGCCTGAGCTCCGCCACGAGATCGGCCATATCGGCTCCGGAAGCCACCGAGGATACGTACGCGCCCCCGGTGGCGCGGGCAACCGCCTTCAGCATCTCCGGGTCGGGCGTCGAGGTCACCTTCTGGCCCTGCCACTCGAGAAACCCGCCCTCAACGGGGATCGGTTCGGCCTCGAGCCCAACCCCGACCGTGTACACCGGAACGCCCGCGTCGGCCGCCTCTTTGGCCGCAGCCACCACATCGTCGGGCTGGTGAACCTCCCCGTCGGAGAACACGATGATCGCCTTGCCCGCCGGTTGTTTGTCTCGCGAGAGGAGCAGGAGGCCCGCCCGGATCGCCCCGCCGAGATCGCTGCCTTGCGACTCGAACTGATCCGGTTCCATCTCGCCGAGGAGGATGGAGATGACTCGACGATCGGCGGTGAGGGGCAGCCGGGCGTAGGCACCGCCGGCAAACACCACGAGCCCCACCCGGTCCGCCTCGAGCAGCCCGAGCAGGTCGGCAACCTCGCGGCGAGCGCGCCCCAGGCGCGAGGGATCGACGTCGCGAGCCAGCATCGAGCGGGACAGGTCCACCGCGATCACGAGGTCGGTGCCGCGGGCCCGCAGCGCCCGGAGCTGCTTGTCGGTCCGGGGTTCGGCCAGCGCCACGAAGGCCGCGACCAGGGCGAGCAATGCCGCGGACTGCCGCCAGCGCCGGCGACGCTCCACCGACGCCGGAACCACCCGCGCGAGCCAGGCCGGGTGAAACACGGTGGCCAGGCGCGCTCGGTGGCGCCGCCCCGCGAGCACGACGACGACCGCAAGGGCGGCGATCGCCAGGATCCCGGCCATCCAAGCTGGTTCGGCCAGGTTCACGGGCCCCTCCGCAGCACCGTCGCGGCGAGCATCAGGTCGGCGATCAGCAGCCACACCCCCGGCACCAACGCCACCCGGAAGCGCTCCTCGTGCTCGATGAGCTGCCGAACCTCGGCGGGACTCGGCTCGAGTTGGTCGATCGCCGTGAACACCTCGGCCAAGGCCCGGGCGTCGGAGGCCCGGAAATACTGACCGCCGGTGGCGGTCGCGACCGCGGTGAGTTGCTCCTCGTCGGGGCCGTTGCCGAAAGGCAGCAGCATGCTGCGGCGCCCCGCGCCCACCCCGATCGTGTAGAGCCGTACGCCGACCGCCCCCGCGGCTTGCGCCGCCTCGATGGGGGTGATTCGGCCGGCGTTACTTCGGCCGTCGGTGATCAGGATGGCGATGCGCGACGGCGCTTCGAGGTCTTTCAGTCGCTTTGCGGAGACCGCAATGGCAGTTCCGACCGCAGTTCCCTGGCCTCCGGCATCCCCGATGGCCATCGCCCCGATCAGGTCATGGAGCGTGGTGTGGTCGATGGTCAGCGGACACTGGGTGAACGCCTCCTCCCCGAAGGCAACCACCCCAATTCGATCGTTCGGGCGACCCTCGACAAACTGGGAGGCCACCATCTTGGCCGCTTCGAGCCGCGACATCGGCGTGAGACCCGTCCCCATGTCGAGCTCGGCCATCGAGCCCGACGAGTCGATCGCCAGCATGATGTCGAGCCCTTCCGATTCGACGAGGACGTCGGTGCGCGTCCGCTGAGGCCGAGCGAGTGCGACGACCAACAAGGCCAGCCCGAGCATCCGAAGCGCCAGCGGGAGGCCGGCAAACCATGCGCGCCGGCCACCGGCAAGGTCGGAGACGCGCGGGACGACGAGCGCGAGTCGTCCGGTCGCCCGGGCCTGAAGGGGAAGCAGGAGCACCGGGATCAGGAGGAGCAGCACCCACGGTTGTGCGAAGCCGGACGTCGTCACGTCGGGCTCCAGGCGTGGGGCCGTGTGCTGTCCACGAACGCGCGGAGATCGGCATCCAGTTCGTCGAACAGTTCGGCGCCGGCGAGCCCGCCAGCGAACTTCACCCGGTCCGTCGCCCGCAACAGGCGCCGGGCCCGCGGCACGTTCCCCTCGGGGAGGTGCGGCATCGCCCCAAGTCGCTCCAGGATCTCGCTCGTCGTCCAGGCGGTAGCGGCGAACCCCAACACGGCTTCCGAGTAGGTGCGCAGGATAGCCGCCAGGAAGACCGCGCGCTCCAGGTCGGTGAGCGCAGGGTCGTGGCGAACCGCTGCCCACCGGCGAAGAGCGAGCACGTCGGGCGCCTCCGGGGGGAGCGCGATCGGCGCCCTGCGGCGGCCCAGGCGAAACGCGGTGCCGATCCCCCCGGCCAACAGCCCGATGACGCCCAGCGTCGTGCCGAGTCCCAGCCACGGGATCGTCCAGACCCGCCTGGGATCATGGATGTCGGCCAGCTCTCCCGGGCGGGGCGGCTCCACCGCGAGATCCACGAACAACGGATCGGTCTGTCCCTCGACGGTCTCGCCGGACCCGTTCCACACCACCCGAAGCGCGGGGATCTCGTAGGAGCCCTTCCCGCCTTTGAAGTCCCACCGCACCGTGACCACGTCGCGCGAACCGAGGCGCTCGTGCTCTGGCGGCCCGGCAGGGTTGAAGTCGAGGCCGTCCACCGCCGGATCAGGCAGGTCGAGCGCTCCCCGCGGATCGTAGGTGGTCTGCAGGACGAGCTGACCGCCCTCGGCGGTCGCGTGCTCGATCCAGACCTCCGCGGAGACGGGCGCGGCTGCGTCAACCGGGGCCCGGGGCTCCCTACAAGCGGCGAGATCCGGAATCACCGGCGCGCCCCCTCGGCGGCGAAGTGCCGATGAAGCACCGCGAACGCGTCGTCCTCGGTCGAGAGCGCGCTGGCCCGGACGCCGAGGCGGCGAAGCGCGGTCACCCGATCCTCGGCGGCGGTGCGCCCGACCCAGGCTGCAGCGTCGACCACCCTTCGCGCGCCGGTCTCCGGGTCGATCACGTCGATCAATCCGAGCGCCGGCTGCCGGTGGTCCAGCGGGTCGTGGACCGCGATGGCGTGCACCCGGTGGCGGCGGGCGAGGCTGGCGAGGGGATCGGCCCACGGTCCATCGTCGAGGAAGTCGCTCGCCACGACGATCACCGCTCGCCGCCGTTGAACCTGGTGCACAAAGCCCAAGGCGGCGGCGAGATCGGTGCCGTGCCCCTGAACGCGTCCCGAATACACCGACTGAATGATCGCCCAGGAATGACCGCGCGATCGCCGCGGGGAGAGGTACTGTTCCACCCGGTCGGTGAACGTGACGAGGCCGATCCGGTCCTGGTTTCGGATGCCCGCGAGCGCCAGCCCACCGGCGACTCGAGCGAGCTGAAGACGCCGATTCGTGCGACCGTCTCGCCCCCCCGTCCCCGCCCGGGTCGACCCCGACACGTCGATGACCAGGAGCACGATCGCCTGGCGCTCCTCCTTGAAGACCTTCACGAACGGCTCGCCGGTCCGTGCGGTGACGTTCCAGTCGATCCGGCGCACGTCGTCGCCCGGTTGATAGGGACGCACCTCCTCGAACTCCATCCCGCGGCCGCGCACGGCCGAACGCCAGTCCCCTGAGAAGAGCGAGTCGACCTTCCGGCCCATCATCACGTGCAAGCGCCGGAGTTCGCGAAGCTCCTCGGCCGACAACACCGCACTCGAATCGTCGACGACCGGATCCGGCGCACGGAGCCGGCGAAGCCAGGCGAACATGACCGTCAGCGCTGTGGCTGGTCGAGCGAAACCGCGCCGAGGATCCGCGCGATGATCTTCTCGGCATCGAGCCCGTCGGCCTCGGCCTCGTAGGTCGGAATGACGCGGTGGCGGAGCACATCGGGCGCCATCGCCTTCACGTCCTCGGGCAACGCGTAGCCGCGGCCGTCGAGGAAAGCGTGGGCGCGCGCCGCAGCCACAAGCGAAAGGCTGGCCCGAGGCGAGGCGCCAAACTGGATGGCCCGAGCGAGGGCCGGATCGACGCTCGCCGGGTTCCGGGTAGCCCGAACCAAGTCGACCACATACCGGGCCAGCACATCGGACACCCGGATCTCGCGAACCAACGCCTGGGCGTGGGCGATCTCCTCCAGGGTGCACTGCGGCTGCAGGACCGGCGGCGGTTGGGCAGCCCGGGCCAGGATCTCGAGCTCCTCGTCGCGATCGGGGTAGCTCACCGCGAGCTTCACCAGGAACCGGTCGACCTGCGCTTCGGGCAGGGGGTAGGTGCCCTCCTGCTCGATGGGGTTCTGAGTGGCCATGACGAGAAAGGGCCGCGGGAGCGGGAAGGTGCGGTCCCCCAGCGTCACCTGGCGCTCCTGCATGGCCTCGAGGAGCGCTGATTGAACCTTGGGCGGCGCCCGATTGATCTCGTCGGCCAGGACGAGGTTCGCGAACACCGGCCCGGTGCGGGTCGTGAACTCTCCGGTGCGCGGCTGGTAGACCTGGGTGCCGATCAAGTCGGCGGGGAGCAGGTCGGGCGTGAACTGTATCCGCGAGAACTGGAGGTGTAACGCCTGGGAAAGGGCCTTGACCGCGGTAGTCTTCGCGAGGCCCGGAACCCCCTCCACGAGCACGTGGCCGTCGGCGAGGAGGCCAATCAACAGGCGATCCACGAGGTA
>CANLGQ010000226.1 GCA_947490265.1 Pseudomonadota bacterium
CCCCTCGTCGAACGCCCGCACATAGTTCGCCCACGCCTCGTTTCGAGGTTGTCCGCCGCGATCGACGGGCAGCAGGTGGTCGCCGATCACGTCGTAGACCTCGGAGAGGGCCGCGAACCGCGCGACCGCGATCCCCGCGGTGGCCAGCACGTGAAGCTGTCCCATCCGGCACGGGTAACGTAGGTAAAACGCCGACATCAGCGCCACCCGGAGACGGGCGTTTCGCTGGCGGGTCACGAACGCGCCAGGGTCGGCGGGATCGGCCCGGTACCGCGCGGCGTCGCGCAGCTCGGAAGGGTGTGGACGAGGACCAGTCACGTGGGCTTCCTAGCACGCGCCGGGCTAGGACAAGTCGATGGACGCGCTCCACCTGATCCGCCGGTTGGCGCGGAACGAAGCCTGGGCCAACCACCGGCTGCACGCCGCGGTGGCGGAGCTCCCGCCGGCTGACTACCACCAGCTCGGGCGCACCAGCTTCTTCCCCTCGATCCACCTCACCCTTTCGCACCTGCTGCACGTCGAGCTGTTCTATGTCGACGCCCTGATTCGCGGGGGGCGGGGTGCCCTGGTGTGGGCCGACAACGAGCGCTGTGACCGCGAGGGCACCTTCGAGCAGGTCCGCCTCGCTCAGGCCGAGGTCGATCGCGCCCTCCTCGATTGGCTCGATGGGCTGACCGAGGCCGGCGAACTCGAGCAGTCGGTCGCGCTCCCGCGCCGCGATCGGGTGCAGCGCGAGTCCGCGGCCGACGTGCTCCTCCACCTCGTCGAGCACCAGATCCATCACCGCGGTCAGGTGCACGCGATGCTCTCGGGGTCCACGGTCCGGCCGCCTCAGCTCGACGAGTTCTTCCTTCAGGACGATCTGCCCCTGCGCCGAGACGAACTCGTCCAGATCGGGCTGCCGGTCGAATAGCGGCTTCGCCGCGTCCTTCGCTGTCGAGGGCGCGTGTCCGTCGGTGTTTCGCGAGTTCTTGACTCGTTCCGGTGGCGGTCCGGTGCCCAGGGCAGGCACGCTGCGGCTCGGCACCCTCCGTCGCCCGACCTGTGGAGTCCCCTTGTACCCGCTCCTCGTCCTGATCTACCTCGCTGCATGTCAAGGCGGAAGCACGGAGATCGGCGGGAAGCCCACCGCCCCCGACGACACCGACCTCACGCCTTCCGACACCGGAACCCCCGGCCTCACCACCGATCCGCCCACCGTGTCGGGCGACTGCCTCGTCGACCCGGCACTGAGCGTGGTGTCCGCCACGCCGGTCGCCGGACTCCTTCCTACGCTCGTCGAAGTCACCGTCGAATTGTCGGTGCCCGCTTCCGTCGCCGTGCAGTGCACGTCCGACCTCGACCTTGCCGAGGTCTTCTTCGCCGAAGACCTGACGGTGTCGGCCTCCCACGCCGTTCGCTTGTCCGGCTTGCTTCCGGGCACGTCGTACAGCTGTTCGGCGGCGCCGACCTGTCCCACTCAGGCTGGGCCGGCCACGGCTTTCGCCTATGCGACGGCCAATCCCCCCGGCGTCCTGGAGCGCCTCACCATCGAGATCGACCCGGTGCTCGGCATGGGCGGCGCCTGGACTCTGGCGCCATTCACCACGTCGCCGTTCGGCGGGGACACCTGGTTGGTGGCCTGGGGTCCCGACGGGTCGGCCCGCTGGTGGTGGCCGGCGCCCGACGGGGTGGGGATGTGGGTCGAGCTGCTGTGGTACCCGAGCGAAGGGGAATTCGTATGGGGTGGCGGCATGGATCCGCAAGGGCGCGTGCGGATCGTGAACCTCTGGGAAGGGGAGACCTACGCGTTCGCGCCGGTCGGCTGGCAGGACACCGAGTTTCACCACGATGGAAAGCGGCTTGCCGACGGGCGGTTGATGACGCTCGAGATTCGCGAGAATACGCGTGGGAACGATAGTTGGGACGGGTTTGGCCTGCGCGTGCACGATCCGGCGACGGGTACGGTGGATTTCGACTACAACTCGCAGCGCTTGGTAGACGACGGGGTACTCCCGCCTGGCGGTGGGGGTTTTGGCGGCGATGACCCGTGGCACGCCAACTGGACGGATTTTGTGGAGACGCCCACCGGTCCCGAGGCCTACGTGAGTCTGTGCTTCGAACGGCAGATCCTGGCGATTGACGGCGACAACGGCGACCTGCTCTGGCAGCTCGGGCGCAACCTTGGGTGGACGATCCTCGATGCTGCGGGGCTCCCGATGTCGGAGGACGCGCTGCCGCAGTGCCAGCACGGCCTGGAAGTCGTGAACGGCACGGTGCTCGTCTATGACAACGGGCAGGATCGACCGCGAAGCTCGGCCAGCGAGTGGGTGGTCGATCCGCTGGCGCGGACCGCCCAGCAGATCTGGTATTGGAGCGAGCCGGGTTGGCAGGAGGACTACATCGGCGACATCGACTGGCTCCCCAACGATCGCGTGTTGATCACCGAAGCCACCCAGATGGGCGAGTCGCAGATCGTGGAGGTCGATCGCGCCACGGGCCTGGTGGCGAGTCGCGCGACGATGGCGGATGGCGGATACACGTACCGAGCCGAGCGCTACGACGGCTGCGCGATGTTCACGTCCGCGAAGGCCTGCCCGACGCTGGCCGCGCGGCATGCGGAGGTCGCCCCACTGCTGGCGCCCTGAGCCCGCGAATGGAACCTGCGGAGGGGACGGTGGTCGGAGTACGGTGAAGGTACCCCGATCCCGTTGGAGGGCGTCATGGTCCTGCTGCTCGCGCTCGGTGCCGCTGATGCAAAACCAGCCGTTGCGCTGGTGATCCTCGACCCGGAGGCGCGGGAAGAGGGCTATGCGCTCACGCTCGACGGTTGGCGGATCGACGACGCCCTGCCGGTGGAGGTCGCGCGAGGCGAGGCGATCTCGTTGGTGGATCCAGACGGACGGGCCGAGCCGCTCGACGTGGCCGGCGGGGAAGCCTGGGAGATCGCGGGACCGAAGGGCGAAGCGTGGATGTCGCTCTTGGAGGAGGAGATCCGGACCGACGTCGTACTGGTGCAGGGGGACCGCCGGGCGATCGCAGCGCTCGCAGTCGAACTGGGCGCGGAGCTCGCGACGGCCGGCGAGTTTACCGTCCTCTCGGCTCCTGGACTGCTGTTCGACTTGCCTTGGGTGGAGGGCGTGGATCGCCGGCAGATCGAGCGGCTCCGCTACGTTCGGGTCGACGAAGGTGGGCGCGAGGCCCCGGCTCCGGTCGCGCCGGTTCGGACCGCACTCGGCCGCCGCGAGTTGCCGCGTCCATCCCGCGTGTCCGCCCCGGTCGCAGCAACCCCGACGGCCGCCGCGGTGCCGGAACGCCGGGCGGCGGTCCCCGCTGCTCCGCTGACGGTCTCCCCGCCGGCGCCGGACCCCGGTTTCGCGGCCGAGGCGCGGTCCGAGCGCGATCGCGAGCACTACTCCGGAACCTACCTGTGCCGCGACACCCTGCTGGTGCTCGACCCGTCGGGGGTGTACGCGGTCGGGGCCGACCGCGGGGTGTGGTCGGTCGGCGCGCCGGGCGTGGTCCGCATGTACGGTCCCAACGGCCAGCTCTGGTACCGCGCCGCGTTCGAGCCCGCCGGGGTCTCGTGCCGGGCGGTGTGGTAGGGCGAGGCCCCGCGCCAGGAGGACGCCTCCCCACGCGCCGACCGGTTATCGACGGGAAGCGACGAGGATCCCGCGTCTACCGCTTCCCCAGCCCCCGGTTTGATCGGCCGCGCCGAGGAGCTCGCGCGTACCGCCCGGGCGCTCGAGCAGGGACCGGTCTGTTGGTACGGGGCGCCAGGGGTGGGCAAATCCACGTTGTTGCGCTCCTTTGCCGCGCAGTGGCCCGGTGAGGTGGTGTGGACGACCGGCGACCTCGGTCGCGCGCTCGGGGCCGGGGCGACGCCCGAGGCCGATGTGGGCCGCGCGCTGGCGTCGCGGGGCGCGGTCCTGGTCGTGTGGGACGACGCTGAGGGCGACCTCGACGCGTGGACCGCGCCCCTCGCGGTGGAGGCCCCGGGTGCGCGGTTTCTGGCCGCGGGGCGCGTCCGCCCGGACCGCTTCGGGATCAAGCTCGAACCGCTCTCGCCCGCCGACGCAGCGCAGCTCTACCGGGTGCGGGCGGCGGCGATCGACCCCGCGGCCGCCATCGACCCCGACGCGCTGAAGGGATTGCTCGCCGCGCTCGATCACCTGCCGCTCGCCATCACCCTGGCCGCGGCCCGGATTCGGGTCCTGCCGCCGGGGCATCCCCGCTTGCCACGGGTGCTCGCCCCGCTCGACGCCGCCATCGCCCTGGCGTTCGAGGGGCTTCGGCCTGAGACCGGCACCGCGCTGCGGGCCTGCGCGGCGTTTGAGGCAGATTTCGACGTGGATGGCTTCGAGGCGGTGACCGAGGCCGATCCCGCCCACCTGGAGGCCCTCCTCGACGCAGCCCTCGTCGAGGTGCGCGGAGGGGGTGCGGTCCGCCTGCTGGCCACCGTTCGGGCCTGGCTGGGAGCGCCGCCGCCCGAGATCGCGGCCCGCCACGCCACCTGGCTGCTTCAAGCCGGCGCCCGGGCCGAGCGGGCGCTGCGGCGCGGCGACGCAGCGCCCCTGGAGCGGCTGCGCGCCGATCTGACCGCGAGCGCCGCGCCCGAGGCCGCGCTTGCGCTCGGCCTGCTGGCGCTCGCGACCGGACCGTTGGTCGACCCCCTTCGCGGAAGGGTGGTTCCCCCTTCGCTCGAACCGGCGGTGGCGTTGCTCCGGGCCCGGATCGCCCGGCGACTCCTGCGCTACGACGAGGGACTGGCCGCGCTCGACGCGGTGGCCGGGCGCGAGGGCGAACTCGCCGCCGAGCTCGCGACCGAGCGGGTAATGCACCTCGCCCGCTCAAACCGAACGGCCGAGGCCGACGCCGCCCTGGCCGCCCTGCGTCGGTTGCCGATCGGCGATCCGCGGGTGTTGGGCGAGGCCCGGCTGGCGGAGGGCACGCTCCACTACCGGGCGCACCGACCGGAAGCGGCGATGTCGGCTCTGGAAGACGGCCTCGCCGCCCTGGCGCCGAGCCCCGAGCCGGAGCTCGAGGCGCGCCTCGAGGCGACCCTGGGCGCGGTGTGCCGCACGGTGGATCCAGATCGCTCGAAGGCCATCCTGCGCCGCGCCCTGGTCCGCTACGAGCAGCTCGGGGATCCGCGCTGGCAGGGGATCGTGGGGCAGTGGCTCGGCCTGCGCGAGTCGGACGACGGCGCGCTCGACGTCGCCGAGGCGCTCCTCCGGCGGGCTGCGGCGGCGTGCGCCCGCTCTGGGGATCTGGCGTTCGAGGCCACTGCGCGGGTCCACCTCGTGATGGTCCTGCTCGAGGCCGGTCGGGTGACCGAGGCCCGCGCGGAGACCACCGCGCTGGCCTGCCTGCGCCTCGCGCCCATCCCCCGCGCATCGCTCCGGGCCATGGAGGGATTGGCCTGCCACCTCGAGAACCGGCTAGCCCCCGCGCGCGAGGCGTACGGGGCGGCGCTCGATCGGTTTGCCGCCCTGGGCCAGACCGGCCTCGCCGCGAGCTGGCGTCCCTTTCGGATCCTGGCCACCCGCGCGTCCGGGGGCGACCCCGGCCCCGACCTGGACCAGCTGGCCGTCGAGGCCGCGTCGCTCGGCGGCGACTACCCGCTCTTGGTCTCCCTGGCCCGCGACCCGAGCGCCCCCCCCGATGCCGCCCGGGCCGCGTCGGCCCGCCGCTCCGACCTCCGGCTCCTACTCCGCCTCGGCGGCGTGGCGGTGGTTTCGGCGGACGGGACGTGGTTTCAGGCCGCCGGGGGCGTGCGCGTGTCCCTCTCCAATCGACCCCAGCTCTGTCAGTTCCTCGCACTCCTGGCCGAGGATCCGCTGCATCCGGTCCAGCGCGATCGGCTCGTCCATCGCCTCTGGCCGGGTCAGCGCCTCGTCGGTCGATCCGCCGACGCCCGACTGCACGTCGCCGCGGGGTCGTTGCGCAAGCTCGGCGCCCCGGTCGCCACCACCACCATCGACGGAGAGCTGGCGTATGGCCTGGAGAAGGGAACCGGAGTGGTTTCGTTTTAGTCGGTTTTAGTCGCCCGGCGGTCCCCCCAACCCTAAACCAGAGGCGGGAGGTGCTCGAACATGCGTCCCTTTATCGCGACTGTTTTGTTTTTTTCTGCTTGTGACGACA
>CANLGQ010000227.1 GCA_947490265.1 Pseudomonadota bacterium
CGCCGGCGTGGAGATGTACCAGGTCGTCGACGCGGTGATCCCGCTGCTGCAGCACGAGATCGACTTCTTGATCGACGAGAAGGCGCGGTCGGTCAGTCTGACCGACGAAGGCATCGGAAAGGTCGAGCGCAAGCTCGGGGTCGATAACCTCTACGATCCGCGAAACATGGAGGCTTTGCACCACGTCGGGCAGTCCCTCAAGGCCCACCACGTCTTCCGCCGCGACAAGGACTACGTCGTCCGCGAGGGCAAGGTGGTCATCGTCGACGAGTTCACCGGCCGACTCATGGTAGGCCGGCGTTGGTCCGATGGACTACACCAGGCGGTCGAGGCGAAAGAGCGGGTCAACATCGAGCAGGAATCTCAGACCTACGCCACGATCACCTTTCAAAACCTCTTCCGGATGTACGACAAGCTGGCCGGGATGACCGGCACGGCGGCCACCGAAGCGGGCGAATTCGCGACCATCTACAACCTCGACGTCGTCGTGATCCCGACCAACCGGTCGATCGCGCGGAAAGACGTCGACGACATCATCTACAAGACCCAGATGGAGAAGTTCGAGGCGGTGGTCGAAGAGATCACCAGTTGCCACCAGCGCGGCCAGCCAGTGCTCGTGGGTACGACGTCGGTCGAGAAGAGCGAGATCGTCAGCCGCTTGCTCACCCGGGCGAGCGTCCCGCATGAGGTGCTGAACGCGAAGAACCATAGCCGAGAAGCCACGATCATCGCGAATGCGGGCCGAAAGGGAGCCGTGACGATCAGCACCAACATGGCGGGTCGTGGCACCGACATCCGGCTCGGCGGAAACGCCGAGGCGTTGGCCACCTTGTCGTTTGTCGGCCAGCCCGAACCCGCCCCGGAGGTGTTTGCCGAGGCAGTAAGGCGTTTCGAGGCTGAATGCGCCGCAGAAGCTGAGGAAGTCAAGGCGGCCGGAGGGCTACACATCATCGGCACCGAAAGGCACGAGTCGCGCCGCGTCGACAACCAGCTCCGCGGCCGGGCGGGTCGGCAGGGAGATCCTGGGTCGTCGAGATTCTACCTGTGCCTGGAGGACGACCTGCTCCGCCTGTTCGGGTCCGACAAGATCACGGTGTGGATGGAGCGGATGGGCTTGAAGGACGACGAGCCGATCGAGCACCGGTGGATCACGTCGTCGGTCGAGGGCGCTCAGCGCAAGGTGGAAGGCCACAACTTCAACCAGCGCAAGAACCTCCTCGAGTACGACGACGTGATGAACTACCAGCGCAAGGCGGTCTACGAACTCCGCCGGCGAGCGTTGGCCAACGAGGGGATGCGCAAGCTCATCGACGATGCGATCGAGAGCGTCGTGCAAGACGTGTCCGACGACTTCTTGCTGGAAGGCCGGTCGGAGTCCTGGAACATCACCGGACTCCGGGAGAACATCGCCCGAGTGTTCGGCCTCGCCTGGCCCGAAACCGACGTCCAACTCCGCGACGAGAGTCGCGAGATGCTCCGCGCTCGGATCCGAGAGGAGGCGCGCCAGCGGCTCGAGGCGCGGGTCGCCGAGGTCGGGGAGGACGACTTCATCGAGTACACGAGGATGGGCGTCCTGCGCGCGACCGATGACCTCTGGAAAGATCAGCTCCTTGCTCTCGATCGGCTCCGCCAGGGGGTGGGGCTTCGCGGCTATGGACAGCGGAACCCGCTCCTCGAATACAAGCGGGAAGCGCTGCAGATGTTCCTCATGATGTCGGCAAACCGCGACGAGACCCTGCTCAGCGATGTCCTCCAGCAAAACACCGAGCTGATCAAGGCGGCCGCCGCGGTCTCCGGGAAGCGAACCGCGCGCCGGGTGGCGAACAACACCTTCCGACCGCCTGCGCCGGTGGTCGAGGCGGAGGCTCCGATCGCGACTCCCGCTGGCCCCCCGCCGGTCCCCGTCCTCCCGAACGTGGTTCCGGTCATGGCCCCACCTGCGGAGGAGGCGCCGCCGGAGCTGCCCGTCGAGCCCCCGGAGCCGGGTGCGGCGGCGCGAGAATTCGCGATCACCTACGGCATCCGCAAGAACGATCCGTGTCCGTGCGGCAGTGGCCTCAAGTACAAGAAGTGCTGCCTCGCCGAGGAATCGTCCCCGCCGGTGTAGCGTTGCCCCCCCTCCCGGGTCGTGCTACCCGGTGGGGCCACCTCGGGTGGCGCCCGAATCATCCACGCCGGATCGCGACCCAGGTCGCCCTGCTCCCCCCGGTGCCCCGAACGGGGTCGGGGAGCTCGCCGGCGGCAGCCAACCAAAACGGAGATTGAATCATGAACGTATCCCTCCGCGACCTGCTCGAGGCCGGCGTCCATTTCGGCCACCAGACGCGCCGGTGGAACCCCCGGATGAAGCCGTACATCTACGGCGCCAAGAACGGGATCCACATCATCGACCTCCAAAAGACCGCCCGCGGTCTCGTCGATGCCTCGCGGTTCGTCTCCACCACGGTGGGACAAGGCGGAACCATCCTGTTCATCGGCACCAAGCGCGCTGCGCGCGAGATCGTGCAGGAACAGGCGGTTCGCTGTGGCATGTACCACGTGAACAACCGTTGGCTCGGTGGCACCCTCACGAACTGGGTGACCGTGAAGAAGTCGATCGAGCGCCTGTTGCAGCTCGAAAAAGCACGCGACGAGGGCCGGTTCGACGTCCTCACCAAGAAAGAGGCGCTCGAGCTGAACCGCGAGATCGAGAAGATGGACAAGAACCTCGGCGGCATCAAGCACATGAAGTCGCTGCCCGCCGCCATCTTCGTGGTCGATCCGAAGAAGGAGCACATCGCGGTGAAAGAGGCTCGCACGCTCGGGATCCCGGTCGTCGCGTTGTGCGACACCAACGCCAACCCGTCGCTGGTCGATCACGTGGTCCCCGGCAACGACGACGCCATCAAGAGCATCCGCCTGTTCACTGCGGCCATCGCCGACGCGGCGGGCGAGGGTCGGCAAGCCTCGGTGGGTCGTCGGGATTCCGGCGCGTTCGTCGCCGAGGGGATGAACGAGGCCGAAGGCGCGGCCATGCTGGCCCGCTACAGCAGCGACGAAGAGGAAGTGGGCCGCTAACTTCCTCGGTCGGGCTGTCCTGGCCCGGCCCCCCAGCCATCCGTTTCGCAGACATTCCTGTGGGAGTTACCATGTCTATGGACCTCATCAAGCAGCTCCGGGAGCGTACCGGGGCTGGCATCCTCGACTGCAAGAAGGCCCTCGCTGAGTCCGGCGGGGAGATCGAGCCGGCGATCGACTGGCTGCGCGCCAAGGGAATCGCCAACGCCGCCAAGAAGGCAGCCCGCGCCGCAACCGAGGGCGCGGTGGTGAGCTACATCCACGCGGGGGGACGCATCGGGGTGCTCCTCGAGGTCAACTGCGAGACCGACTTCGTGTCGATGAACGAGGGATTCCAGTCCCTCTGCCGCGACCTGGCCATGCACATCGCGGCCGCGGCCCCCGAGTACGTCAAACGGGAAGACGTGCCGCCCGAGGCGCTCGAGCGCGAGAAAGCCATCCAGACCGAGCGGGTGATTGAAGAGGGCAAGCCGGCGGCGGTAGCGGCCCGGATCGTCGAGGGTCGGATCGGTAAGTTCTACGAGGACATGTGCCTCCTCGAGCAGAAATTCGTCAAGGACGACACTCAGACGGTGCGGGACGTGCTGGCCGCCGCCGTCGGCAAGATCGGCGAGAACATCCAGGTCCGCCGATTCGCACGATTCGTCCTGGGCGAAGGCCTGGAGAAGAAGAAGGACGACTTCGCCGCGGAGGTCGCGGCAGCGGCCGGCGTGAAGTAACCATCGGGAGGGCAGGATGGAGGCGAGATATCGCCGGGTGCTCGTGAAGATCTCGGGAGAGATGCTCGGAGGCCCGGAGGGCAATGGCATCGATCCCAATGTCTTGTCGGCGTTTGCCGAAGAGATACACGACGTAGCGAAGCTTGGCTGTCAGACCTCGGTCGTGATCGGGGGCGGCAACTTCTTCCGCGGGCTCGCAGGCGAATCCAAGGGAATCGACCGGACGACCGGTGATTACATGGGAATGCTCGGTACGACGATCAACGCCCTCGCCCTTCAAGACGCGCTCGAGAAGCGGGGTTGCCGCACCCGGGTGATGTCCGCAATTCAGATGCACCAAGTGTGCGAGCCATACATCCGCCGCCGCGCCACGCGCCACTTGGAGAAGGGGCGGGTGGTCATCTTTGCTGCGGGAACGGGAAATCCATACTTTTCCACCGACACCGCCGCCGCCCTTCGCGCGGCCGAGGTGGGGGCCGAGGTGATCCTCAAGGCCACGAAGGTAGAGGGCGTGTACGACCGAGACCCGGTGAAGCACCCGAACGCGATCCGATTCGAGAAGCTGACCCAGCGCGAAGCGCTGCAGCGCGACCTCAAGGTGATGGACGCCGCAGCGATCAGCCTGTGCATGGAGAACAACATCCCGATCATCGTTTTCGCGCTTCGAAAGGGCACGATCTCGGCGGCCGTTCGGGGTGACCGGATCGGTACGCTCGTGTCGACCGACGCGTAGGACGTAGTCTTCCGTGCCGTAGGAAAGCTGGAGGAGCCGTGGACGAATACTTGGACGCGATGGCCGGCGACATGCAGTCCGCCCTCGAAGGGCTGCAGAGGGAGCTGGGGAAGGTGCGTACCGGCCGGGCAACGCCGAAGCTGGTCGACGGCGTGATGGTGCACGTCCACAGCTACGGCTCCACGTTGCCGCTCAATCAGCTGGCGACGATCCAGGCTCCGGATGCGCGGTTGATCACCGTGACCCCTTGGGACAAGAGCACGATCGCCGATATCGAGAAGGGGATCATCGCCGCCGGGCTCGGGTTGAACCCGTCGAGCGACGGGGTGCTCGTGCGGGTGCCGGTGCCCCCACTCACCGCGGAGCGTCGCCAGGCCCTCGTGAAGACCGTTCGCGCGAGTGGGGAGGACAGCAAGGTCCAGCTCCGCAAGATCCGCCGCGAGTACAACGACACCTTCCGAGCTGGCGAAAAGGACGGCGATATCTCCGAAGACGACTGCCGTCGCCTGCTCGAACGGGTGCAGGAGATCACCGACGAGAGCGTCGCAAAGGTCGACAAGCTGCTTGCCGCGAAGGAAGCAGAGGTTCTCGAGGTGTGACCACGCCTGCACCGGCCGTCGCGGTGCCGCGGCACGTCGCCGTCATCATGGACGGGAACGGCCGGTGGGCCCAGGCCCGTGGATTGCCGCGGGTGGCGGGACACGAGGCCGGCGCCGACTCGGTGCGGGAGATCGTGCGCTCGTGCGGCGAACTCGGCGTCGAGGCCCTGACCCTGTTCAGCTTCTCTACTGAGAACTGGCGTCGTCCAGAGGACGAGGTCGATGCCCTGATGGCGCTGCTCGCCCGCTACCTCGCCGACGAGCGCCAAGAACTCATGCACAACCGAGTCCGGCTCCAGGGAATCGGCGAGCTCGGCCGGCTGCCCGTTCACGTACTCACGCTGCTCGACAAGGCGACCGAGTATACGGCTGCGAACAAGGGCCTTCGGCTATCGCTCGCCCTGTCCTACGGGGGGCGGGCGGAGATCGTCCACGCCGTGCGTCGCCTCGCCGAGGAGGTGGCCGCCGGCCGCCTCGAGGCGAACGAGATCGGCGAGGCCTCGGTGACGGCGCACTTGTACACCGCGGGTCTCCCCGAACCCGACCTCCTCATCCGCACCAGCGGCGAGATGCGGTTGTCGAACTTTCTGCTCTGGCAGTTGGCCTATGCGGAGATCTACGTGACCGACATCAACTGGCCGGACTTCCGCCGCGCCGAACTCGTCGAGGCCATTCGTTGGTACGGTGCGCGCGAGCGTCGATTTGGTAGGACCAGCGAGCAGGTTGTCCCTTGATCCAGCGTCTTCTCGCTGCCGGGTTGGGCCTCCTCCTCGTCATCCCCGCCGTCGTGTTCGGAGGGGAGATCGCCGTCGAGATCCTCGTGCCCATCGCGATGTCGATCTGCCTGTTCGAGTACGCCTCGATGGCCTTCCCCAGGGCTCGGAACGCGGCGATGCTCCTCATCGGCCTCGGAATCGCCGCCCTCTATGTCCCCTTGCTCTATGTCCCGTGGCTCGGGGTCGCCTTGCCGGCAGCGGGCGTGCTCGTGGGCGCG
>CANLGQ010000228.1 GCA_947490265.1 Pseudomonadota bacterium
CCAAACCCCCTCACCCGAGCGAGCACGCATGAAGCACCGACCACTGAACCCCACCACCGGCACCGCCGGGCCGCCGGGGATCGATCGAAGTCTCGGCATCCCGCCTGCCGATCACAGCCGCGCGGCGGCGCGCTTGTTTAAGGACTAGTAACTAGTGGATCGGCACACGGATTCCGACCGGTCGGAATCCGCGCGCCTCGCAGGGGCCCTGCCCCTCCAACCCCGCTGGGGGGCTGGCTTCGCCGCCCCCCAGACCCCCCGGCGCCGGACACCGGCACCGATCAGAATCACTGGGTTTGACCACTAGAGGGCAGGGTGTCGAGCAGCGCCGCATAGTCTGCGTCGGGGTCGTACTCGGTGTTGCACTCGAGGTCTTCGGCCAGCGCATTGATGTCGGCGACCCGGTTGCCTGGATCGGGATGGCTCGACAGAAACTCCGGAATGTACCCGGAGTCGCCCTCGGCGATGAGCTTCTCGAAGAAGCCGGCGGTCCCGTTGGCCGCGTAGTCGGTGTCGCACAGGTAGCGGACGGAGTATTCGTCGGCCTGGGCCTCGTCACCGCGCGAGAACTGCAGGCTCACCAGGCTCGTAGCGACGTCGCCCAGCAACCCAGGGTCTCCCCCGACGACCAGCGACAACAGCGTGCTGATCCCGTAGATCTCGGTGAGCTGCTCGGTCGAGTGCCGGTTGTCGGCGTGGGCCATCTCGTGGCCGAGTACGCCGGCGAGCTCGTCCTCGTGGTCGAGGTATCGCATCAGGCCGGTGTAAACGTAGATGTAGCCGCCCGGCGTACAAAACGCGTTCAGGGTCTCGTCGTCGTCGATGATGTGGAGCTCCCACACGAAGTCGTCGGCGTGCTCGAAGTCGTTGGAGACCAGCAACTCGTCGCGGATCCGGTAGAGGTGATCGTAGGCGTCGGCGAATTCCTGCTCGTCGAGAATTGGATAGGTCGCGGGGTCCGCCTCGATCTCGGCCGCCACGTCTTTGCCGAGCTGCTTGTCGTCTTCGATCGTGAAGAGGTTGATGTCGCCGCCTTCACATCCGACGAGGAGGGCCAGCGGAACTGCGGGAACGAGGGCGCGGAAAAACATGAAACCTCCGAGGAAGCACTAGACCCTAGACGTCGCGTGACGACCTACATTCACGCCTTAATCACCGGTTGGGAGAAAGGAGATGATCTGCGTCTACGGGGCCACGGGGTTCACCGGTCGGCAGGCGGCGCTCAGGGTCGCCGAGAAGGGGACGATGCCCTTCACCCTGGTGGGACGCTCGGCGGAGAAGCTGGAGGCCGTGGCGCGTTCCCTGCCGCGGAAGCCGGAGATCCGGGTCGCCGACTCGGCTGATCCCGCGTCGGTGGCCGCTGCGGTCTCCGGCGCCCGGGTGATCCTCTCCACCGCCGGACCGTACACCCGCTTCGGCGACCCGGTGGTCGACGCGGCGGTCGCCCAGGGGATCGACTACGTCGACATCACTGGCGAAACACCGTGGGTTCAGGGCGTAGTCGATCGGCATCACGCCGCCGCCCAGGCGAAAGGCGTGCGCCTCGTCTCGATGTGCGGCTTCGACAGCGTTCCGTCCGACCTCGGGGTGCACCTCGTCTCGGGAGCCCTCGGGCCGATGAGGGAGGTCTACTCCGGTTTCTCGCTGAAGGGCGGGGTGAATGGAGGCACGGTGGCGAGCGCCCTCGGCATGGCGGCGACCGGGCTCGCGCTGCCCACGGGCGCAATCCGTTGGGATCCCCTTCTCGAACGCTGGTTGTTGCCGTTCTTCATGGCGCCGACCAACACCTGGGTGGTTGCGCGGACTGCGGCATTGCTCGCGCGAGAAGGCGCCGGCTATGGTCCGGGTTTCACCTACGAGGAGACCCTGGAGACGCGTCGGCGCGCGTTCGCGGTCGCCCAGGTCGTCGGGATGCACGCCGCGCGGTGGGTGGTTGGCCGAGCGTGGGGCCGGCGGTGGGTGGAGCGGTTGGCTCCCGCGCCCGGCGAGGGTCCGAGCGAACGAACGATGGACGAGGGTTTCTTTCGGGCTCGCTTCGTGGGAACTGCGGTTGACGGGAGGCGTGCGCTCGCGGTGGTTTCCAACCAGGGCGACCCGGGCAACCGTTCGACGGTGCTCATGCTCGTCGAATCGGCGTTTGCGCTCTACCTCGACCGGGATCGGTTGCCGGCCCGGGCCGGCGTCCTCACTCCGGCTACCGCGTTTGGCGACGTCCTGGTCGAGCGGTTGCGCGCCGCGGGCATGGTGCTCGAGGTGCGACCGCTGCCGGCACAACCATGATTCGCCTCGTAGTCGGCCTGCTTCTTGGCTGTCCGCACCCGCCCCAGCCGACGCGCGCTCCGCACCCGCCTCCGGGCTTCGGCCCGGCCGCATCCGTCGCGCGGTGGACGGTCGGCGACCCAGCCCTTCCGCCGAACGTGCTCGTGCTGGTGATCGACGACATGGGGGTCGACAAGCAGGCGTTCTACGGGATCCATGCCCAGCCCTCGCCAACGCCGGTCCTCGATGCGTTGGCCGCCCGGAGCGCTGTCTTCCGCACCGCTTGGGCGACACCCGGTTGTACGCCGACGCGCGCGGCGGCGATGACCGGCCGGTACGCGACGCATACCACCGCGGGGATCCCCGCTTCGATCTTCGGTCCTGCCTGGGCGCTCCCGGCCGCTGAGGTCACGATTCCCGAGGCGTTGGCCCGGGGCCCGGTGGCCTGGTCGTCGGCCGCGGTTGGCAAGTGGCACCTCGCGACCTACGGCAGCGCCGCGCCCGCGCGGCACCCCCTCGACCAGGGATTCCAGTCCTATGTCGGCTCGCTCGGCAATCTGAACGCCGATTTTCCAGATGCGGCCAAGAACGACCGGGTGAAGCGGGGATATCGGGATTGGGTCAAGGTCGACCTGGAGGGACGGTTCGTGCTGGAGGGGGGCTACGCCACCGAGGTGACCGCTGACGACGCCATCGCCTCGATCTCGGTGCTTCGCCCCCCTTGGCTGGGATGGGTCGGCTGGAACGCGGTGCATGTGCCGCTCGACGCTCCGCCGACCGACCTGTTTGCCGGTTTGGCGGGTGAGGATCCCCGCGGACCCGACCGCTACGACGCCGTCGCCGGGGCGCTCGACCACGAGATCGGCCGGTTGCTCGACGCCATTCCGCCTGAGGTGATGGCTAGCACCGTGGTTGTGGTGTTCGGCGACAACGGCACCCCGGGGCACGCTATTCGCCCACCGCTCGACGCGACTCGAGGAAAAATGACGCTCTATCCTGGTGGAGTCCGCGTCCCTCTGTATGTCTCCGGGCCCGGGATCCCGGCTGGTTTTCGGGAGCAGCGCGTACACGTCGTCGACCTGCTGCCCACCCTGGTCGACCTCGCCCGCGGCGAGGTCACCGGGCTGGATCTCGACGGAGAGAGCTTTCTTGCAGCGTTGACCGACCCGGCCGCGCCGGGGCGCGACGTGCTTTACACCGAATACCTCGCCCCGAACGGTCCCCCTCCATGGAGGTTCGTTCGAAGGGCGGCGCGCGACGCCCGATACCACTTGATCGCGCTCGAGGACGGCACCGAACACCTGCTCGACATGAACGTCGGCCCCGATGGCGGACCGGATCTTCTCGCCGGTGGGCCGCTCTCGCCCGAGGCCTCGGCAAGCCTGGCCGCGCTGCGTGCGGGTGTCGCTGCACGTCGCTCGCTCGCCCCGTGACGGGCGTAACGACCTGCCGAGAAGAGCCTTACTCGTCCTCCTCGGCCCACTCCGCCTCTCGTCGGTAGATCGTCCGCGCCGTGATGCCCATGAGCGACGCCGCGAGGTTCTTGTCCCCGTTGCAGTACCGGAGCGTCTCCTCGATCATCCGCCGCTCGATCGTCTTCAGGGGAGTGCCCACCTCGAAGGGCACTCGCTTGCGGCCCGTCTCGGCCCGTCGCAGCGCGGGGGGAAGGTCGCCGACTCCGATGCGGTCGTCACGGCACAGGACCACCGCGCGTTCCACGGCGTTCTCCAACTCGCGCACGTTTCCCGGCCACGGGTAGGCGCCGAGGGCGTCGAGCGCCTCGGGGGTGAACGCACGCACTTCCTTGGCGTTTTTCCGGCTGTACAACACGAGGAAGTGTTGCGCGAGGAGCGGAACGTCCTCCGACCGATCCCGCAGCGGAGGAACATTCAGCCGGATGACGTTCAAGCGATAGAAGAGGTCAGTGCGAAAGCGTCCGCTGGCCACATCCTGCTCGATGTCTCGGTTGCTGGCGGCGATGACTCGGATGTCGGCCGACAGGCTCTCGGTACCGCCGACCCGTTCGTATTCGCCCTCCTGGAGCACGCGCAGCAGCTTTACCTGAACGGCGGGGAGCACCTCGGTGATCTCGTCGAGGAACAGGCTCCCGCCGCGCGCCAAGTCGAACCGGCCGTCCTTTCGCGCCATCGCGCCAGTGAACGCCCCGCGCTCATAGCCGAAGAGCTCGCTTTCGAGCAGTGCTTCGGGGAGGCTCGCGCAATTGACGGTGACCAGTCGGGCGTCCTTCCGCCGGCTCATTCGGTGCAACAGACGGGCGAGGCGTCCTTTTCCTGTGCCGGACTCCCCGCACAAGAGAACGGTGGCGTCGGACGGGGCGACCTGCTCGAGTTCGTCGAGCAACGCGCGCATCGGCTGGCTCCGCCCGATGACCTCGCCTTCGCCGACCGCCCCGAGTTGCTCGCGAAGGCGGCGATTCTCGGTCTGAAGGCTTCGCTTCTCCATCGCCTTCCGCAGCGCGGTGCAGAGGTCCAGCCGCTTCACCGGCTTGGCCACGAAGTCGTAGGCCCCTTCTTTCATCGCTTCCACCGCCGTCTCCACGGTGCCGTAGGCCGTCATCACGACCACCTCGAGGTCCGGATCGACTTTCCGCGCGGCCTTGAGTAGGTCGATCCCGGACATTCCGGGCATTTTCAGGTCGGTCAGCACCACGTCGACCGGATGGGAGCGGATCACCTCGAGCGCGTCACGCCCGTTCGCGGCGTGCGAGACCGCGTAGCCCTCGCGCTCCAGGATCCGTTCGAGGGTGAGCCGGTTTGCGTCGTCGTCATCCACCACCAGGACCCGACTCATGACCCCTCCACCGGTCGCCACGGGAACGCAAGCGCTACGCGCGTACCGGTCCCCGGGGTGCTCGCCATGGTTACCCTACCGCCATGGGCCTCCAGGATCTGCCGCACGATGGCGAGTCCGAGGCCGGTGCCCTGGGCCCGCGTCGACCAGAACGGCTCGGTCGCCCGGGCAACTTGGTCGCTGCTCATGCCCTCTCCGTCGTCGGCGACCGTAAACACCACCTCGTCTCCTTCCCGCCGGACCTCCAGCGCGATGTGGGTCGCGTGCGCCTCGTGCGCGTTTCGAACCGCGTTCAGGAGCGCCTGGCGAAGCTGGTTGCCGTCGACCCATTGCCGCGCGAGCGGATCGGCGTTGACCGTCAGAGCGACCGAGTCGACGGCGAGCTCCGGTTCTACGAGCCGCGCCACCTCGATGAGCACGTTCGCCGGATCGTCGGGGCTGGGGTCGATCCCCGGTCGGCGGGCGAGCTGGAGGTAGTGCGCCGTGACCCGGGTGAGGCGCTCGATCTCGCCACTGATTGTCGCGAGCACCGCCCACGCCTCGGTGGCATGCGCTGGATCCAGGGCGGCCAGCTCGTCGCTGAGGAGCTCGGCGTTGAGCGAGAGGGCGTTGAGTGGGTTTCGGACCTCGTGGGTGACTTGGGCGAGCATCTGACCGATCAGGGCCAGGCGCTCGGTGCGGGCGAGCCGGTCCTGGGCCTCGCGCGCGTCGGTCACGTCGGCACACACCGCGATCCATCCGGTCGGGGCGGTGCGGTGACCCGGTGCGAACGGCGTGGTGCGGATCGCATAGATCCGACCGTCGCGCGGGAGCTCGCCCGAGTTCGCGAGGGCCTCGGGCGGCGGCTGTCCGGTGGCGACCCCAAACATCCTGCCCGCTGCCGGATTTGCCAGAGTAATTCGGCCTTCTTCCACAACAACCAGGCCCTCCTCCAGGTTGTCGAGCACGCTCCCGAGGTACCGCGACACGCGGTTCAGCTCCTCGGCGCGTTCCACGAGCC
>CANLGQ010000229.1 GCA_947490265.1 Pseudomonadota bacterium
CAAAGCCGCTCCACGAGCTCCTCCGCGGTATACACAAAACCGGCGGTTCCATCGGAGAAAATTCGCTTCATCCCCACCAGCACCGACCCGTCCTGTCGGGCTTCCAGGCGGCTCTTGGCCAACGGCGGACGGTTCACGTACCTCGATAGGTGTTCCAAACCCGGACGATCCCGGGAACCCCTTCAAGAGGCTGGCGGCCCGATCGCGCGGGACCGCGAACGGCACGACCCGGTCCACGGCCTCCGAAGCCTGGGAGCCCTCGTCGACCAGGGCGCTGTCACAAAAGGCGCAGGTCGTCGCTCGCTTCCCGTCCGGAAGCTCAACCGTCGCGCCGCACCCACTGCACCGCCTGGCCCCCACCTCGCCTCCGCGGCGGAGCCTACCCCAATCCCCTTGCCGAGCCCAATCCCCCTGTTGATGCCGCCCTCGGCGGGCAGAGTCCGATGTCACGATGCGAGCGGCCCACCCTCGCGCGACGTTACAGCGCATTGGGAGGCGCGGACGTGAGCTCGGAGGTCCCCGAATTGCCGCTCGCCGCAGGCCGGTACCGGCTGATCCGCGTTCTCGGGGTGGGCGGAATGGCCACTGTGTTCGAGGCCCATGACGCACGCCTCGATGTTCGCCGCGCGATCAAGGTGCTCGACGACGCGATGTTCCAGCGCGAGAGGATCCGCGAGCGGTTCGAGGCCGAGGCCCGGACGATGGCCCGCCTCGTCCATCCGAACATCTGCACGGTCCACGACGTAGGGGTCGAGGGGGAGCGGGCCTACATCGTGATGGAGTACCTCGACGGCGGGACGCTCCAGGACTGCATCGAGCGCGGGGGGATCTCCCCCAGACAGGCCGTCGAGTGGATGCTCGACGTGCTTCGAGCCCTCGGCGCGGCCCATGCCGCCGGCGTCATCCATCGCGACCTCAAGCCCCAGAACGTGCTGCTGGCGCGGGACGGTACGATCAAGTTGGCTGATTTCGGGATTGCGCAGCTCAGGGGTCCTGGAGGGTCGGCGCCGACCCGCGCAGGCGCGGTCCTCGGGACGCCGGCTTTCATGCCACCCGAACAGAACGTTGATTCGAGCTCGGTCGGAGCGGAGGCGGACATCTATGCCGCTGGGGCCACCCTGTTCGCTCTCCTCACCGGTCGCGAGCCACACGACTTGTTCGCCGCCGAGGCAAAAGAGACCCTGCTAGCATCCCTTCCGCCTGCACTCACCGGGATCGTCGACCGCGCCACCCGCTATGTGGCGCGCGACCGGTACCCGAGCGCTGCGGCCATGAGCGAGGCCCTCCGCGCGGCGCTGCCACTGCTCGACGGCTTTGCGCCCCTCTCCCCTACGTCTGCTTTGGCCCAGGACTCGGCTACCTTCTCGCTCGACGAACCGGCTCCCTCCGTCGACTTCGCCGCTCCGAGGCGCAGCCGAGCATGGCTGCTCCTGGCACCTGCAGGGCTCTTGCTGGCGGCCGGGGTGGCCGCTTTGTGGCCCCCCTCTGCCGAGGCGCCGCCTGCGGTGGCCGCAGTGGAGGCGCCTCGACCTCCGCCGGTGGTGTCGCCCGAGCCGGCGCCAGCGCCCGTCGCCGCCGCGGTGGTGCCCGCCACCGCACCGCCGCACCGCCCGGTGGTCCCCACTCCCACCGCCTCCAGCCCGCCACCCCCGGCGCCCGAGCCAACCTCCGAGCCTACGCCGGCACCCGCCCCGGTGGCCGCGGTAGGGCCCACAGTCACCTGTCGCCTCTCCAGCAGCGTGCCGGGGAGCGTGGCGATCGACGGCCAGACGGTCGGCAGAACGCCCTATGTTGGCCAGGTTTCGCCCGGGAGCCACCGCGTGTCGATCAGCCCGGACGGGGGCGCCGCGGCCTTTGTGCGGACATTTTCATTCGACGTCGGCCGGCCGGTCAGCTACTGCCACGACTTCGAGGCGGGCAGGCCATGCAAGTGATGTTGTGGGTCGGATCCCTGGCGCTCGCGGCAGACCCCCTCGTGACCACCGGCGCGGCCGACTCGTCGCTCCGCCAGGCGGCGACCGGCGCCGGCCGCCCGGAAAGCAGCTTCACCCCCACCGCGTGGGCCGATCTGGTGGGCGGCCCGGTCGCGGTGTTCGGGGCCGGAGCCTGGACTCCGTGCGCCGGCCCTTCGGCAACGCTCGCCCAGCTCACCCTTGCCATCGAGGGGGCGGAGGGCGCGCTCGGATACGGAGACCTCGAGAAAGCCCGCTTCGAAATCGCCGAGGCGGACCGCCTCGCGGGGTGCCAGAGCGCCGATCCGCCCGCGACCCTGCTCGCCCGTTGGCACCTGGCCCGGGGGGCGGTCGGTCACGCGGCTTCATTCGCGCAGGCGCGTGCGCTCGACCCGTCGATCCGGTGGAACGCCTCGTGGTCTGGGGACGGGGCGGCGGCCCTCGACGCCCCTGCGCCGGCCAAGGTCGGCGTCGCGTTCCATGGCTGGCCAACTGCGCTCCGCGTCGATGGGGGCGAGCCTGGCGCCGAGCTGATCCCGGGGCTCCACCTGGTCCGGTGGGACGCGACTGCCGGGCTGCTGACGGTGCCCGATGAGCCGATGGACGTGGTGCTTACCCCGACATTTCCGGTCGTCGGTCCAACCGATTTGGCGGATCCGGCCATCCGCGACGGGATCGCTGCGCTGCTCCTCGTCCGCTTTGGCGCCGGCACCCGGGTCTTTCTGGCCGACGGCGACGAGGCCTGGGCGACCACCGCCGGGCGGACTGACTGGACTCCCCTACGAAAGGTACGTCGCTCGCCACTGATCCCGGTGGGGCTCGCCATCGCCGGGCCGGCCCTCGCCGGGGCCGGGGTGTCGTTCGCGCTCGCGCAGAGCGCGCGGTCCGACGTGACCCGGGCGGCCGACGACATGGCAGCGGCGACGACTACGCCCGAGTTCGATGCCGCCAGGGCACGGTACGGTGATGGCACTGATCGATTTCAAACCTTCAACGCCCTCACGGTCGCGACCGGCGCCGTCGCGGTGGCCGGAGCCGGGCTGTTTTGCGTGGGGCTTGCCCAGGGCGAGATAGTTGTTCGAACCGCTTTGTCTCCCGTGGGCGGATCCGTCGACCTGGTGGTGCGCCGATGAGGTTCGTTCTGTTGCTACTGACCGCCGGGTGTGCGCTCGAGCCACCAGGCGTCCCTACGCACATCGACGACGACGGCGATGGTTTTGCCACGGCCGATGACTGCAACGACAGCGACCCCCAGCAGTTCCCCGGCGCCGAGTGGCCGCTCGACGCAGACGGCGATGGTTGGCAGTCGGGCACCGCCGTGTCCTGTGAACCACCGGCCGGCGTCCTCGTCGGAACCTCGCTCGGCGAAGACTGCGACGACACCGACCCCAACGCCAACGCCCTGCTGACCGGCTACCCGGACGCCGACGGGGACGGCTTCGGAGCTGGAACGCCCGAAACCTTCTGCGGTCCCCTCCCTTTGGGGGTGTTCCCCGACGCCCTCGACTGCGACGACGCCCATCCCCGCGCGTACCCCGGCGCTCCGGAGGATTGTGGCATCGCGGATCTGGACTGCACCCCCGACAACGACCCTTCTTGCCGCATTTCCGGGACGATCGTGCTGCAAATCACCGGGAATGAGTGGTACGCGGAGATCGGTGTCACGCCTCCGGAACTCGACCTTGACGCGCGCGCCGACGCGATCCTGCTCGGCGACTATGTCATCGACACCCCTGAAGTCACCGCGCGCTGGTACGACCTGGATGATTCCGGGAACGTGGCCGCCCCGCGCGAGTACACGAGCGACAGCGTTGCGGACGGCTACAGCCTCGAGTTCATCGTCCTGCCAGACCTCGACGGGGACGGGACGCCCGAGGTGTGGCTTGCCCAGGGGGACTACGACGATCCCGAGAGCTCGGTTTGGGACGTCGCGCTCGTGGCGACCGGCCAGCTTCAACCGGCCGATGCGTTCCTTAGCCGCGCACTCGGTGACCCCTTCGCCACCGTGGCCGGCGCGTGGGACGCTGCCGAGGACCTGCACCCGGACGCCGGCGTCGAGGTCGCCCTGCGGGCGTTCGACTTCTCCCAGAACGGCCGGGTGGAGATCTGGGGGGGATTTGCTGGCGCACCGTCGATTCTCTCGCTGGTGACCGGTCCCTCGGGCGGGGGGTATTTCGGCGCCGATGTGTTGGCGTCGGACCTCGATGGGGACGGGGTGGTCGACCTGGCGGTGACCCGCTCGGCCGAAGACTGGACCGAAGAGGCCATGTACATCTTTCACGGCCCATTTTCTACCGATCGCAACGCCGACGACGCCGACGCCACCTATCAGCTCGCCGGCGGTTCGGCCTACACCCTGGGCCAAGTGGAGCCTGCGGGGGAGCTGCTCGGGGACGGGCGCGCCTGGTTGTGGTGGGGGGCTCCGAACGCTGACTTTGGAGGGCGAGCGTGGGCCCTCCCCGGGACCGCCGTGACACTCGGCACCGAGGACCCCCTCCTGGTGGAGAGTCGGGGGATCACGGGTACCTTGGCTTATCCGGGCTTCGGTGCGGCCATGGACTCAGTGGGCGACCAGACCGGAGACGGAGTTCCCGACGTGCTGGTCGGAGCGCCTGACTGGTTCGGACCCGAGGACGGGGCATTTCTCCTCGATAGCAACGTGGTCGCCTTCGGGGGGACCAGCTGGACGGTCGACTCGCCGGGAGTCGTGGCAGCCAGGTTCGAGAGCGCCCTCCGCTTTGGATACGTGGTCTCGTCGGCGGGTGATGTGAACGGCGACGGCGGCGAAGACGTGTGGATCGGGGCAGACGGCCCGGCGTTCCTCATCGACGGCGGCCTGCAGCCCTAGACCCGAGGAAGGGCGAGGCCGCACAGGTTAGGGGGGGCCTGTCCCCGCCGGCGAGGAGTGCACATCGTGAGAGCGCTTGTACTCGTGGCGTTCACAGGGGCAGGAGGTTGCGGCAGCTTCCGCACGTGCGACGAGGTCGACACGAGCGGCGTGAAGGCCCTTCCGACGCTGCTCTCGCTGACCGGGCTCTATTTCGACGCGGCCACGAGCGAGTTGTCGCCCGACGCCATCGCCTACGAACCCCGCTTCGAGCGGTGGTCTGACGGTGCCGAGAAGCTGCGCTGGTTGCTCCTGCCCGACGGACTCACCATCGAGGTCGGACCGCCGAACAGCTGGGTGTTCCCTGAGGGCACCCGCCTCTTCAAGGAATTCACCCGCGACGACGTGCGATCAGCGCTCTCGGCAGGTGTTCGTCATGGCGTCGAAGCACGACGCGCCCGAACACGAGCAGATCGTAGCTTCGACGCTCGCCCCTGGGGGGCAGGCACACGCACCCGGGCGGCACAGGTCAGGGAACGCAGCCGTCGAGCAGCACGAAGCGCTCGCGACGCTGCCCCCGGTCGCCTCGCAACCAGTCCGCGGGTCGCCGTACGAGCCACGCGCCGTCGTGCCCCCGGCGCACCCCATCGCGACCAGCAGCAAGAACGGGTGCATCCGCCCTCCCACCGTGGTGTATGACGGGCAACGCCGACACGCGAACGCTGGGGCGGCCTCGCTGGTGGGCGGCCCTGAGCACGCTCAGGGATCGGTGCCGTTGAGGAACCGGTACTCCGCTGGGATCTGCTCCGTCGCGTAGCCGGGCACGTCAGGACCGATCGACGGCCACGCCAGGCTTCCGAACCAGTCCGGCTTCTCGTCGAGGTACAAGCTCGCGGGGAGGGTATGGTCCTCGAGGGTGTCACTCCACTCGACAGAATCGCGGCCGTAGTCGTAATTGCCGTGCCGAAGCGTCGTGTCCTTGCTCAGCGGGTAGGCGTCGTAGGGGTTGTACCCGCTGTACCCGTATCGGTAGATGTAGAGCTTGCTGTCGAGGGGAGCAGGGCTCTCGATGTCGTACTCCCAATTCGTCATCCCAGGCATACCAAGAACGTTCCCGACAGGGGGATAGCGCGGATAACCCGCCCGGCGAGCCTCGTGGCTGGCGGTTCCGCGTCGTTGCGCTTGCGCAAGCGATGCCGTGAAGCGCTCGGCGGGCTCTCCCTTGGCTCCGAACGGAGCGAGACGCCCCCTTTTCCGGGTTGTCGCTG
>CANLGQ010000230.1 GCA_947490265.1 Pseudomonadota bacterium
CGCATCGACGGTGAAGTTCGCGCCGCCGAGGTCGAAGGCGTTCGCGATGCGGCCCGCGATGACGTTCGCCAGCTCGCCGGGCATCGAGTCCTCGGTCACCTCGGGCAATCCGGCCTTGTACGATCGCTCCATCTGGGCGAGGGTCAGCGCGCGGGCCTCGGGAGAGAGGTGGGCCAGCGCCGGCTCGATCTGCCCGCGCAGCTCCGACCAGTTCAGCCGGATCGCGTAGGCGTCGGTCATCTCGCCGCCCATCGAGTTTCCGAGGATGACGGCACACCGCGACCGATCGAATTCCCTCCCGGGCGACCGGGAGTCTACCTGGAGGCCGGCGTCGGCCAAGGCGTCGGCGACCGTGGCGAGCGTGATCTGCTGGATCGGATCGAGCTGGGGGACGACCTTCGGAGGAACGCGGAACCGCCGAGCGTCGAACTTGAACTCTTGGAGGAAGCCGCCGATCCGCGTGTAGGTCTTGTCCGGCACGCTGTGGTCGGGGTCGAAGTGAAGGAGCGGGTCCCACCGTTCGACCGGCACCTCGCGAATTGCCGAGCGGGCCGACACGATGTTGTCCCAGTATTCAGCCGCGGAGTCTGACCCCGGAAACCGACATCCTAGGCCGATGATTGCGATCAGCGGCAACGTGCCGGGCGCAGTCGACGGCGCGCCCGTCGCCGGGGCGACAGCGGGAGACGAGCTTCCCTCCTCCGCGGGGAGCCCCGCTCGCACCGCCGCAACGGTCTCGGCATCGATCGCCACCGACGCACCGGTGGCGAGCGCGGCGAGCGCCGGCCCGCCCCCGACGGCCCGATCGCGCCACCGGGCCTCCTGCCACAACACCGCCGAGCCGACCACGCCCTCCGCAGCCGCCACGGCATCCGCCGGTCCCAGTGCCGCCGCGCATCGGGCCACCGGACCCCCCAGCGGGCGCACGGGGCACTGTCGGACCGTGGTCGCCCAACGCGACCAGGCGAGGTCAAAGGCCCGTAGCAGCGCACTGAGCGTGCCGTGCCGATCGGCCAGCTCGCGGGCCAGGGCGAGGCCCTGACCCGCCATCCACAGCTTGTCCGGCGTGCCGTCGATCCACAGACCCTCGGCGAGCAACCAAGGGTCGTCTCCCGCGGCGAGCCGCAGCAGCACCCGCGACGTCGCCGGGTTCGCCACCCGAACGCCGACCACCAATCGCGTGATATCGTCGTCGGAGCGCTCGAGAAGCGCACGCAATCCCCCGGGCAGGGCCACCTCCGGGCAGGCCAGGTGCTGCTCCACCAGGAGCACGCCGGCCGCCCCCAGCGCCGCCGCGGCGGCCGCCGTGTCGGGCCCGACGCCGGCGTCGAGGATCACCCGGTCCGGCTCGGGGCACCCCGCGAGCGCGGTGAGCCCATCTTCTTCGCCGCAAAACCCACCCGCCTCCCGACCCTTGAGGACCAGACCGGCGTAGCCAGGAGGGACCTCGCGCGGAACCGCGGTCTCCAGCCACGTCGGGCGGTCCGGGACCGGCGCGCCGTACTCGGCCAGGATCACCGGCCCGGTGCCGGGCGCGGGCCGACCCGGCCGGGTTCGGACCCAGGCCCCCGCGGGCACGAACGGCGGAGTCGGACCCGTGCCGTCGACGACCGGAATGCAGCCGGCGTCGAGCACCGAGGTGACCAGATCGCCAGCGGAAGGGGGAAGCAGGACGCGGATCGCTCCGCTCATCGGCAGCTCCGGGCAGGGATGACCGTTTAGCCGGGCACGGCCCGGAGTTCACCTGCCACTCTGGAGGTGAGGCGATGTTCAGCCGTCCCGCGCCGGCAGGGAACCCTTCCGACCTGGGGGGAAAGGCCCCGGGCGGCCAGCTATCCGAGCCACCACCGGGTGCCGCGCGTCTGCCCGGTCCGATAGACGATCCCCAGCCGTTCGAGCTCGATGAGCTCGGCCCGAACCTCGAGCGGCTCCTGGTCGATCCGGTCGGCAATTTGCTTCGACTTCGCGCTGCCCAGTTCGGCGAGCACGTTCACCACGCGTTCGGTCAGGTCGGCCGGTGGAGTCGTCAGGCGTTCGGCGATTTTGGCCATGGAATCCTCTGCAGATGGGGGAAGCGACTGGTGACGGCGCCCACTGGCCGCCGGAAGGGACGATGCGGAGAGAGGGACGCGACGGATCTCGTGCGCGTCGGCGCGATCGCGGACTGCGATCTCGAGCGCGACCGTGGAGCCCGCTTCGTAGAGCGGGGTCAGGGCCCGAAGCACTTCCATCTGACCGGGCGGGGGGCCGAGCGCCCGCAAGCCGACCGCCGGCGTCTCCGCACGGTTCAGCGAGAAATGGAGATCGGGAAGCGGAATCGGGCTGTCATCGAAGGCAAAGGCCGGCAGGTCTTCCTCGGCGCGCCCCTCGAACGCCCGCAGCGGGGCATCGTCTCCCCACGCGCGGCGAAGGGAGCCGAGGATCTGCTCGGGGGTGCGACCGCGGAGGGTCAGCAGGAGAAACGGGTCGCCATCCAGGGCATCGGCGAGAACGGCGTGAACGGCGGCGACATGCGCGCAGGGGTGGGCGTAATCCGCGCACGAACAGTCCCCCTCGATCTCGTCGGGCCGAGGGAGCAATCGAATCTTGCGCGCCTCGAGCACCTTCATCATATCCGTGGGAAGGCGCCGCTCGAGAAGCGCGGCGATGGTCGACAAGCGCTCGAGGAGCACGCTGCGGATGAGCGTCCAGTCGGGCTCGTCGAACGTGCGAACCCGCACCGACGCCGCAAAGGTCTCCCCGACCACCACCTCGGCGCTGGCGATTCCCGGGGTGACCAACAGGGCGCGCACCCGGCTCCCTCGGGCCAGCCTTCGGCCTCGGGCGAGCCGATCCGCCAACACCCCGCGTCCCGCACCGACCATGCTCGTCCACTGCTCGCCGATCAACCCGGGGGGACGACCGGAGAGCATGATCCCGTCGTCGGGCGCACGACCGCGCGCGGCGTCGTCCATAAACGAATCGCGACTCACGCGCTCTCCACGACGGCGTCTTCACCGAGCGTCACCAGCATCCGAAGGGCCTTGTCGTCGAGCTCGGTGATCCACCGCTCCCCCGCACCCACCACCGATTCCGCAAGCTGACGCTTCTCGGCCATGCGCTGATCGATGCGTTCTTCGAGCGTTCCCACCGTGACCAGCTTGTGCACGAGCACGTCGCGCCGCTGCCCGATGCGGTAGGCCCGATCCGTCGCCTGATCCTCGATGGCCGGGTTCCACCACCGATCGTAATGGATGACGTGGGTGGCCCGAGTCAGGTTCAAGCCCGTCCCTCCAGCGCGAAGCGAAACCACGAGAATGGGAGACGCCGATTCCTCCTCCTGGAACATACGCACCAACTCGTCCCGCCGCTTTTGCGGCGTGCCCCCATGCAGGAAAGGGACCTCCTCGTCGAGAAGGCCGGTGAGCTGCCGACAGAGGAGCTGCCCCATCTCGGTATACTGAGTAAAGATGAGGGCTCGTTCGTTGTTGTCGACGATCGCCGCAACGAGTTCCTCACATCGCTCCAGCTTGCCCGACCGCCCAGAGAGGCGGCCGATTTCCGAGCCTTCCGCCCCGACCGCGATGGCGTATTGGGCCGGGTGATTACACACCTGCTTCAGGCGCGTGAGCATCGAAAGCACGAGACCGCGCCGCTCGATGTCTTGTGCCTCCTCAATCTGCTCGAGGTGATCCTCGACCACGGTTTTGTACAGTCGCGCCTGCTCGGCAGTGAGCGGACAGTATTCATTCCGTTCGATCTTGTCAGGAAGGTCCGAAATCACCGTCGAATCGGTCTTCATGCGTCGAAGCAGGAACGGCGAGACGCCGAGTTTCAACCGCTTCGCCAGCTCCCGGTCGCCGAATCGCTCAATCGGAACCGCCACCTCCCGCTGAAAGCGCGCCCGCGGTCCGAGGAGCCCGGGGACGAGGAACTGCATCAACGACCACAATTCGTCGAGTCGATTCTCGACCGGGGTGCCGGACAGGGACACGCGGTGCCGTGCGTTGAGGCTCCGGGCGCATCGCGCGCGCTGCGAGTCGGGGTTCTTGATGGCCTGCGCCTCGTCGAGGATCAGGGTGTCCCAATGGATGGAGGAAAGTTCCTCGCGATCCCGGACCAACAGCCCGTAGGTCGTCAGGACGACGTCGCTGTTCGCGAACTCCTCGGGATCGCGCCGCGCCCCGTGGTGGGGGACGACGCTCAGCCGCGGCGCAAAGCGCTCGATCTCTCGCTGCCAGTTGCCGAGTACGCTGGTCGGACAGATCACCAATGACGGGACGCGAAGTTTCCCCGCCGCCCGACGCCGCCTCAGGAGATAGGCAATCGCCTGAACGGTCTTGCCGAGCCCCATGTCATCGGCCAGGCACGCCCCGAGTCCGAGATCGCCGAGCGTCGCGAGCCAGGAGTATCCGTGGAGTTGGTACGGGCGGAGGGTGGCTACGAGGTCGGGAGGCACCTCTTGGGGGGGAGGGTTCCGAAGCGCTTCGATCACCAGCGACAGATGCTGGTCGGCGACCACCGGAACGCCGTCGAGCTCGCCGGTCAGGACGGCACGAAGCGCTTCGGAAGCGGGAATCTGCTCACGGTGGCCCTCGTTCCACCCCGCCGGCAGCCGCGCGATCTCGTTGGGGTCCAACACGACCCATCGACTCTGGTGCGGAACGAGGGGTGTCCCGAGCGCGTGAAGCTTGGCAAAATCGGCGGCCGACAGAACGAGATCGCCGAGCACGATCTCCCACTGCCCATCGAGCAGGCGGGAGAGATCCACCGGCCCGTCCTCGCGAAGGGGGGCAGACAGTCGAAGGCGAGCGCGGAGGCGCTGGTCACCGGCCGCCTCGAGCTCCTTCGGGATCTCCACATCGAAACCCGCGTCCCGCAATGCCGGCACGCCGTCACGGAGGAACGCCCATGCCTCGGCCGGCGTCCACCGCCCCGACTGCGGGGCCGGACCCGCCAGCAGGACCTCGAGCGCGGGATGAAGCCGAGCGGCTCGAGCCAGGCCGCGCATCACCGCAAACGCCGGATGCGGCGCACTCCAGGTCTCCCGAACCAGAACGGCGCCGCCCTTCCACGCCTCTTGGACGGGAACGCGCTCCTGCAGGTCGTCGAGCGGGCCGACCCAGGCATGGATCCCGAATACCGGCTCGTCGCCGCGGGCCGCCACCGCGAATGTGGGTACCTCCAGCACGAAACCCAGCCGAACCGCGCTGGCCTCGCCTTCGGTCGCCCACGTGGCGAGCATGTCCGGAACGCCCTGTGATCGGGCGTCCTTCGGTAGAAAGACTGGACTCGGCCCGGTAAGGGCCGCAGCGAGCTCGGGCGCCCAGCCGCGGCCCGGACCCGCGGTGACGCCCGTGCGATACCAGTGATCAATCGCCGCATCGAGAAATCGACGAACAGCAGCCGCCGCCTGCGGCCAGCGCGGCTGGGGCCGGGTGCGAACCGGGACCGCGCGCCCGGCTGGGGGTAGGGACCGGGCGATTATATCGAATCGCGCCCGATCTTCGCGTCGAGCGAGGCTGGCTCGCCAGCGCGCCGAGCCGCCCGCCACGCCGGGGATGACCCGCTGAGACACCGCGAGTTCGAGGGCGAGCCGAGCCGCTGCCGCCCAACAGCGGAGCGAATCACTTGGGGCTTTGCCGAGATCGATCCCCAGCAGAACCTCGCAGCCGTCGGGTGCGGACAGCTCGATTCCGGGCCGAACCCGAGGAACGATCCGCCCGTCGTCGGGCAGCCCGATCGGCCGCTCGACCCGCTTTCCTCGACCTTCCAGGCCGACGACTTCGACCCCGCCGTCGACGGACCAGAACAACATCGAGCCATCGGGTGACGGGGAGCAGTGGACCAGCGACATCGTAGGGTCGTAGCGCGCCGCACGGTTGCCTTCAACAACAATGCTGTTTGATTTTGTACAAAACTTGTCTTAATGAGCTCGATCGTTGTGATTAGCAGGATCGGCCACTAGAATGCGTGCTGCGTCCCCCACGGCAGCCGAACCGGCAACCAATCACTCGGAGGGCCTCCGGCGCC
>CANLGQ010000231.1 GCA_947490265.1 Pseudomonadota bacterium
CCTGGTCGACCCGAGTGCGCCCGGCCTGGTCTGGGCGCTGCGCGGAAATGCCGAGGAGCGCGATGGCGATCGGGAGGCCGCCTTCGGCTCGTACAGCAAGGCCCTCGCCCGCGGGCAGGGCGTGGAGGCGGAGGCCCAGCGGACCTACCGCGGACCGGGCGAATGGCGGGCGGCGGCGGTCGCGCTCGGGGGCTGACGACCGGGGCGCGGTTCAGCCCCGGCGCCGCCGGAGGAGCGCGGCGGCCAAGAGGCCGAGCGCGGCGGGCTGGAACCCGAGCGGGGCCGAATCACAGCCGCAACCACCGGCAGAACCGTCCGACCCGCCGTCGGTTGCCGGGCCGTCTCCGGCGCACACGCCGCCCTCGTCGACCAGCCCGTCGCAGTTGTTGTCGACCTCGTCACACGACTCGCCCGCACCCAAGAAGATCAGCGGGTCACTGTCGTCGCAATCGTCGGCGTTCGCCGACGAGTTGGCCGGACGATCGCACCCGGTAAGCGCTCCGTCGGGATCGCCCTGCCCGTCGCCGTCGCGATCGGAGTACCAGGATTCGCCACCCTCGGCGCCCTCCTCGTCGGTCTCCCCGTCGCAGTCGTTGTCGAACCCATCGCAGAATTCGACGGCGTCGGGGTTGGTCGCGGCGATCGCGTCGTCGCAGTCGCAGCCGGCCCCGAACGTGTCACCGTCGGCGTCGGTCTGGGTGGGGTTGGCGTCGTCGATGCAGTTGTCGCAAGCATCGGGGCGGAAATCCCCGTCACCGTCCACCGTATCGTCGAAGCCTGGACACAGGTCGTCGCTGTTGCACACCGTGTCGCCATCGGCGTCATCGCCCCCGACCGGATCGAGCGGGCAGGCATCGCATAGGTTGGGGATTCCGTCGGCATCGACGTCGGCGGCATCGTTGAAGCCGGGACACTGGTCGACGTCGCCGCAGACGCCGTCGGCGTCGGCATCGTCGGGGGACGAGAAGGGGCACGGGTCGCAGGCATCGGGCGCGCCGTCGCCGTCGCCGTCGATCGCATCGTTGAACGCCGGACACTGATCGCCGGTGTTGCACACGCCGTCGTTGTCCATGTCCTCGTCCGGGGCGTCGAGCGGGCACGCGTCGCACCCATCCGGCTCGCCGTCGGCATCGAGGTCGGCGAGATCGTCGAACCCGTTGCACCGATCAAACTGGTCGCACACCGAGTCGCCGTCGACGTCGGTGCCCGCCGGGCAGTCGTCACACCCATCGGCGATGCCGTCGCCGTCGCTGTCGAGGATATCGTCGCCGTTGGGGCACACGTCGTCGAAGTTGCACACCCCGTCGTTGTCGAGATCCTGATCGGGGGCGTCGAACGGGCAAACGTCGCACCCGTCGGCCACCCCGTCGGTGTCGGCGTCGGTCACGTCGCTGCCGTTCGGGCACACGTCGGTGGAGTCGCACACGCCATCGCCATCACTGTCCGGATCGACGAAGTCGTCGCAGGGATCGCACACGTCGCCGATACCATCGAGGTCGGCGTCGTCCTGGTTGGGGTTCGCGACGCTCGGGCAGTTGTCGACGTCGTTGTCGAGCCCGTCGTTGTCGAGGTCGAAGTTGCCGGCTTCGGTGTAGTACGTGCCCGCGCCGCCCGGGGTAGAGACCTGCCCCGACATCGCGGCCCCCTGGCAGAAGCCGCCACCGCCGCCCGCAACGGTGTAGGGAAGCCCTGGCAGGTTTCCGTAGACGAGCTTGATCCGACCGCCCGCCCCGCCGCCGCCACCATGCCCGAGGCCCCCGATCATCCCGGCGTCTCCGCCGTCGCCACCCGCAGCGGAGAGGCTGCCCGCGCCATCGATCGTCGAGGCAACGAGCACCAGGCTTCCTCCCGCGCCCCCGCCGCCCCCGCCGGAGTACTCGAGGTTGTCGACGCCGTTCTGCCCGCTTGCCGAGATCAGACCGTTCACCGTGATGCTCAGATCGGCCTCGAGGTAGAGCGAACCGCCGCCCGCCCCGCCGCGCGACCCGTCCGCCGTGCAACCCGAACCTCCGCCGCCTCCGCCCGAGCCAAACGGGCGGTCGCTAGGCTGACTCCAGAGGCTCGAGCTTCCATAGCCCACGCCCGGAGTTCCGTTGGGGACGCCGAAGTAGTACCCGCCGATGCCCCCGCCGGCGCCGTGACCCGCGCCGCCGCCACCGCCGCCATGCACACACGGCCCGGGCCCTCCGCCGCCGCCCAAACCTTGTCCGAAGCCGGGGTTCCCCGTCGCACCGCCTCCCATGAACGGCGGCATCGGCGCGCCGCCGGGCGACCCAGCGCCCACCCCCGACAGGGTGCCGTCAACCACCACCTCCGACGCGTATACCTCGAGCACCGCGCCCGGCACGAGGGTCACGGTGGCGCCGGCCGGGACGGTGAGGACGCCGACGTTGGTAAAGGTTCCGGTGAGGGTATCGCCGTTCACCAGGAACAGGTCGGCGCCAAACAGATCGCTGCCGACGTAGGCTGTAGCCATCGCCGAGGGGGACGCCAACAGGCCGAGGAGGGGCAACAGGGGAAGCGCGCGCATGAGGACCTCGTGGAATGGCCCGCAGTGTAGCGCACGTCGGCGCGACCCGCCCACCGGCCTTCCCCTCGGGCGACGACGACCCGTCAGGTGCTCTGGCGGTTCGCGACCCACTCGTCGACGAACCGCGTCCAGTACGTGGCGTCGCGGAACTCGGGGGTCTGCAGGAGCTCGCGTTGGAGCGGCAGGGTGGTGCGGATACCCTCGACGATGAACTCGTCGATCGCGCGGATCATCCTGCCGAGAGCGAGCTCGCGGGTGGGGGCCCGAACGATCAGCTTCGCGGCTAGCGAGTCATAGAACGGCTGGACCATCGCGTGCTCGTGGATCGCCGAGTCGACGCGAACCCCCGGCCCGCCCGCGGGGAAGTAGCCGGTGACCCGCCCCGGGCTGGGGAGGAAGCTGAAGGGATCCTCGGCGTTGACCCGAACCTCGATCGCGTGGCCGCGGATCGTGAGGTCGCTCTGCTGCAGGCTCAGGCCGCGCCCGGCAGCGAGCTGGATCTGCTCCCGGATGAGGTCGACGCCCGTGACCTCCTCGGTGACCGGGTGTTCGACCTGGATCCGCGGATTGACCTCGAGGAAGAAGAACTCGTCGCCCTCGGTGAGGAACTCACAGGTCGCCACGGTCTGGTATCCGACTGAGCGAACGAGCTCAGCCGCCGCTTCTTGGATGTCGTTGCGCAGCTTGTCGGACAGGAACGGGGCGGGCGCTTCCTCGACCAGCTTCTGGTGGCGACGCTGGAGCGAGCAATCGCGCGTACCGAGGTGGATGCCGCCCCCGAAGCCGTCGCCGGCGACCTGGACCTCCACGTGGCGCGGTTTGCGGAGGAACCGCTCGATGAAGACCTCGCGGCTGCCGAACGCGGCGAACGACTCGTTCTGAGCGATATCGAACACCCGCCGGAGCGTCGCCTCGTCTTCGACGACGCGCATGCCCTTGCCACCCCCACCGCCCGCGGCCTTGAGGATGACCGGAAAGCCGGTTTCTCGCGCCACTTCGATGGCGTCTTCCACGGTCTGGACCGCGCCCTCGGAGCCGGTCAGGAGCGGCAAGCCCGCCCGACGCGCAGCCGCCTTGGCCTCGAGCTTGTCGCCGAAGGTCTTCAGGTGCTCCACCGAAGGCCCGATGAACGCCTTGCCCATTGCCCGGACAGCCGACGCAAACTGAGCCTTCTCCGCTAGAAATCCGTAGCCCGGATGGATCGCGTCGGCGCCGGTGACGTGCGCCGCGGAGAGGATGTTCGGCATGTAGAGGTAGGACTGCGTGGCCGGCGCAGGGCCGATGCACACCGCCTCGTCGGCAAAGCGCACGTGAACCGAGTTCTCGTCGGCCTTGCTGTAGACCGCCACCGTTCGGATGCCCATCTCGCGACAGGTGCGGATCACCCGCAAGGCGATCTCGCCGCGGTTCGCTACGAGGACCTTCTCGAACGGCGGGGAGGCCATGATCAGCTCGGTCGGATCTTGAAGAGCGCTTGCCCGAACTGCACGGCGTGGCCGTTCTCCACCAGGACCTCGACCACCGTCCCGGTGACCTCGCACTCGATCTCGTTCATCAGCTTCATTGCTTCGACGATGCAGAGCGGCTTCCCCTTCTGCACCACGTCGCCGACCTCGCAGAACGACGGCGCACCCGGTGTCGCCGAGCGGTAGAAGGTACCGACCATCGGCGACTCGATCACCTTGACGTTGCCGGCCGGCGCCGGGGCGGCCGCGACGGAAGCCGGGACGGCCGCCACCGGAGCAGCGGCCGCGAGCGGGGGAGCGACGTAGGCCACCTGCACCGGGGCGCTCGCGGCGACGGTGCCCAGCTTCAGCCGGATCGCCTTCTCGTCGTCGCGGTAGTTGAACTCACGCACGTCGTGTTCGGAGAGCAGCTTGAGCAGCGCCTCGATCCGATCCAGATCCATCCGTCGCTCCCTCTGCCCCGCCCGGGGGGCCCCCCGTCATACCCCGCCGGTCGGGGGGGTTCCACACCTGGAGGCAACGAGGGCACGCAGCCCGAGCTCGTACCCGAGCGGGCCAAATCCCGTGATGACCCCCAGCGCCTTGTCGGCGAGCAGCGAAGTCTGTCGGAACGACTCTCGCGCATGGAGGTTCGAAAGGTGCACCTCGACAAACGGCAAGCCAGTGGCCAGGAACGCATCCCGAAGGGCAACCGAGGTGTGGGTGTACCCGGCGGCGTTGACGAGCGCACCCACGCATCCCGTCGCTGCAGCGCGGTGGACCGCCTCGATCAGCGCGCCTTCCTGATCAGACTGCACATGCACGCACAGAACGCCGAACTCCGCAGCCACCCGATCCAGGCCGGCCTGGATCTCGACCAACGTGCAGGCGCCGTAGATCGCCGGCTCGCGCGTGCCGAGGAATTGCAGATTCGGGCCCTGAAGAACGAGGAATCGGTTCATGGATTCAGCAGCGAGCGCCTGCGCTTGCGCCGGGGCCCTAGCGGCCCCATCGCCATCGTGTCGGTGTCTTCGTCGTCTGAGTCGTGCGCCCCCTGAACAGGCGGCGCTGCTGGCGACTCAGCCGCTGGAGCCACCGACGTGGGACCGACCCGCGGGACGACGACCAGCGGAGCAAGATCCGCCGGAATCGGCGCCGTGTCGGTCGTAAAATCGCGCGAAAAATCATCTGCTACGAGGGTTTCCCGTGCCAGCTCGCGAAGGCGAGCGCCGAGCGCGATGTGACCCGGGTTGTGAAACAGGAGCCGCCGATACAAGCGGATGGCGCGGTCCACCCGATCGAGGGTCACGTACTGCTCCGCGCGGTCGACCGTGAGATCGGGGTCGGGGGAGCGGACTCGCCCCGACTGCGGGGGGCTGTCGAGCCGTTCGATCAGCGCCTGGGCGACGATATCGCCCGAATCGGCCGCAAGGAGGGCGGTCGCCTTCTCCCTCGCGTCCGCGACCCGCCCGCCGCGCTCGAGAGCCAGGATCTCGACCCTCGACGCCTCACTTCCCGGTGCGCGCGGGGCATTCTCGATGGCTCGGAGGGCAGCGAGGGGATCGCCCGCTTCGAGGTGCGCCCGGCCGAGCATCTCCCAGCCTTTCGCGTCGGGGGCATGGGCGATCCCGCGCATCAGATGGGTGGCGGCCTCGGCCCAACGCGCGCGCCGGATCAGCTCCTCGCCGATCTGGAGGTAGACATCATCTCCAGGGTCCTCGGCGACCACTTCGAGGAGCAGCTCGAGCTCGGGATCGGTCAGTGCCACGGGTTACTGAGGGATCAGAGAAAACACGGCGTGAGCCTCCCCTCCCGCGACCTCGACCGAGACGTCCACCGGCTCGAATCCGCCGTTCTGCACCGGGAACGCATCGACATAGACCGTCGCCCGACCGATGCCGTCCTCGTTCGTCCATAGGGGGACCGGGGCA
>CANLGQ010000232.1 GCA_947490265.1 Pseudomonadota bacterium
GGGTAGAGGAACCAAAACTTACGCGTGAAGAAGTAGTGGAACTCAAACGCCAACTCTGGCGTGACATACTGGTTCACACCCTGCTCGAAGGGGAGGCTGATCCCCAGACCCACCGACTTTCCGCCCGGAACGTCGGACGCACCGAGGTTGGCTGCCTCCATGATCCCGGGCCCTCCGCCGGACGCGATCAGGAATCGGCGCCCGCTCTCCCGGCCGGTACTCCAAGCGGTCAGCCGCCGAGCGAGCTCCCGCGCTTCGTCGTAGTAGCGACTCATCTTCAAGCCGAGCTCGCCCCGCGCTCTTTCCTCGGGGTTCTCCGCGTCGGCGATCCGGCGACGACACGCCTCGGTCGAAGCGATCCGCGCGGAACCGAAGAACACGATGGTGTGGTGCACCCCTTCCTGGTGAAAGCGCTGCCTCGGCTCCTCGTATTCGCACAGGATCCGGATGAGCCGGGCGGGAGGAGACATCAGGAAGTCGAGGTTCTTGTAGGCCTTCTCGGGGAGGGTCATCGCAGGCGTCCGGGGCGGGGAAAGGCGACCCCACGTAGCCCGGCGTTCACCGCAGGGCGATGCGGAGCAGGGCCAGACGCTCTCCGGTCCGTGGATCGGCGTCGAATTCTCCTGCTACGACGAACCCAACGTCGCGATAGACGGCGAGCGCCCGCTTGTTGCTCGGCCCCACCATCAGGCTGGCCCGCTCGACCCCGAGCGCCCGAAGCTGCTGGAGGACCCCGGCGATAAACCGCTGGCCGAGCCCTTGCCCACGCCAGCCCGGCCGGATCCCCATCGCCACCAGGGTGACCTCGTGGGGATCGGCAAACGAGCGCATACACACCGCCGTCCCGATCGTTTCGGCGTCGGCACGGAGCAGGAACACCTTCCCGTGTTGGAGGAAAATCGCGGCGGTGTACCCCGAGAAGGTTCCCTCCGCGAACGTCTGTAGATCGACGTCGAGGATCGTTCGGACGAGCTCCGGCGTGAGCCCGGCGGCTTCGCCAACGGTGATAGCGAACGCGGCGCCGTGGTCGCCGTCGATGCGAACGACGTGATCCATCGGATTCGGCTCCTCGCTGCCTCAGGTTAGGGAGGCCGGTCGGCGGTGTCAACCCGCCTGGGGAGACCCATGACCCCCGCGTTCGCAGAACATCGCGCGCGCCTGCTCGCGCGCCTCGGGCGAGACGAAGCAGTGCTCGTTTTCGGGGGGCCGCACCACCTCCGCAATGGCGACTCGGAGTACCGGTACCGTCCGGACAGCGATGTTTATTGGCTCACCGGCTGGGAAGATCCGGAAGTGGCTGTTTTCTTCCGCCCCGGCGCGCGCCCGCTGACGATGTTCGTGCAGGGACGGAACCCTGACCGGGAGGTGTACGACGGCGAACGACCCGGCCCGGAAGGGGCGCGGGATCGATTCGACGCGGACGATGCTTTCGAATTCAGCGAGTTGGAGCGGGAGTTGCCTCGGCTCCTCCAAGGGGTCTCCCGGCTGCACTACGCCGTGGCGCGAGACGCCGAGCACGACGCGCTGGTCATGGCGAGCATCGCGATCGCGGCGCGCGCGGCACGCCGAAACGGCTTGTCGTCGCCGGAGACGATTCACAGCCTGTCGGTGGCGCTCCACGAGGTGCGCTTCGAGAAGGGGGAGGACGAGATCGCGCTCCTGCGCACCGCAGGCCGGGTCAGCGGGGCGGCACATGCCGACGTGATGGCCGCGACTCGGTCCGGAATGACCGAGTACGAGATCGAAGCCATCCTGGTTCGTCGCTTCCTCTCCGAGGGATCGACGGGGCCCGGATATGTTCCGATCGTCGCTGGCGGAAACAACGCCTGTACGCTCCACTACAAGCGAAACCGAGACCCGCTCCGAGACGGCGACCTCCTCCTGGTCGACGCGGGCTGTGAGATCGCGTACTACACCGCCGACATCACCCGGACGTTTCCCGTCGGTCGCCGGTTCACGCCTGCCCAGCGCGCGGTCTACGAGATCGTCCTCGCCGCTCAGGAGGCGGCGATCGCCAAGGTTGTGCCCGGGGGGACGATCGTCGCGGCCTACGATGCGGCGACCGAGATCCTGACCGAGGGGCTCCGATCGCTCGGGCTCCTCCAGGGCTTGTCGCTCCCTGCGGCCATCGCGTCCAACGCCTACCGGAAGTGGTCGCTCCACGATCACTCGCATTGGCTCGGCCTCGACGTTCACGACGTGGGGGCCTATGGGCGGGACGGGGAGGTGCGCCGATTCGTGCCCGGGGTGGTCCTCACGATCGAGCCAGGGCTCTACTTTCCGGCGACAAACCTGGATACTCCCGAGCAGCTTCGCGGCATCGGGATCCGGATCGAAGACGACATCCTGGTTACCGACGGAGCCCCCGAGGTGCTGACCGCCTCTGCGCCGAAGGCGATCGCAGACATCGAGGCCCTACGCTGAACCCACCACCCATCGGCGAAGCGCCGAAAGGTGCTCGGTCTCCCAGTCACTCGCGGTCCGCGCGCGACAATAGGCCCGGAACAAGCCGGCGACGACGAAGGAGAGTTCGTCGTACAAGTGCATCCGGTCGAGCATCGCCTCCTCACCGCCCTCGGTGACGACCTGGGGCAGCTTTGCCTGCGCGAAGTGCATGGGCGGCCCCTTCAGCGTCACGGAAAACTCCCGCTCATCCCGACGGATCCCAATTCGGAGCTCCTGCAGGACCTTGCCCCCCGCGAGCGCCGCGCGCGACTCGAGGGTCGTCGACGGATTCTCCCCGGTCATTACGGCGGAAACTTTATTTTCACCCGGATGGCGGAACGCGAGGCGGTCATCGACCCAGACGTCCACGCGGCCCACCGGTTCGCCGAGGTCAAAGACCCCACCCCGATCCTCGGTCGCCCACCAGAGCCAAGCGTAGAACTCTCCCGCTAGGTGAGGCGGGATCGGAAGCCCTTCGACAACGTCCGCCATCATGCACCTCCCGCCGCGGTGAGTTCGCTGGGCACGCGAGCCAGGAGGCGCTCCGCCTCCGACCGCGAGTCGAGCCAGTCCAGCGGTGACCAAGGCAGCAGCTTGAGCCCGAACGTTTGGAAGAACCGCTTGCGAAAGGCGTCGACCGACCGGTCGGACAGCGCGCCGAGCAACAGGACACCGGTGTTCACGTTCCACACCGCCTCGGTCACCGCCACCGACGGCAACGCGCGAGCGAGCCACTCCTCCTCGAGCTTTTCCTTCAGCTCGGTCTTCACCGCGTTGGGAACGCGCTCGACACCCCGATCGCGCGCCCACGCCTCGCAACGCTTCTCGAGTGTGGCGCGGAATAGCCGCGCAGGCAGCTTCTTCTTGTCGGTGCGGAGCGCGAACAACGCCCACTCGCCGTAGAGCCATTTGTTGAAGTCGGTGAAGTCGGTGTCGAGCAGGTTCTGGGTCAGGACCCAGCCGAGAACCTCTTCCTTCCCCAGCCGATCGGCTGGATCGCGAAACGCCAGATCGTTGAGCCGCTCGCGGAAGCGCTCGCGCCACTCCGGGGGCAGGTCGCCCTCGACACGAAAACGGGCGCCGGTGAGCGCCCCCGAGATGATCCCCATGAAAGAAGCTCCTATGCCGGGCCGATGTGCTCGAGTGCATGCCGGAAAACGACGATCTCGGCTTCGCTCTTGAGCTGGAGTCCGAACTCGTAGCGGCCGAACCAGGTGACGATCCCGCGGACCTGATCGCCCTCCAGGAGGGTCACGACGACTTCGACCCGCCGATCGACGTAGCCAAACAGGCGCCGATCGGAGCACGTGTAGCGGTCCTGGGGCCGAATGACCGGGGACACCGCCTCGCTCGACCGGCGGTCACCCCGGGCCGACTTCTTGACCCGTTTCCATTCCGCCGCCGAATAAGCATACTTGATCTGGAGCTTGTGGATGGCCTCCGACTCGCCGCCCCCCTTTGGGGAGAGCAACACCAGGTAGGGCTCCACCGCGACGATCCGGCCCTCGACCTGCCGACCCCCATGGCACACCAGCACGACAGCCTGATCCCCGGACACCAGGATCGACCGATCGCGGTTGGCAAGGCGATGTGCATCGAACCGTTGGCCAACCAGGATGTGCTCGAGATCGGCGTGCCCGATAGCCACTTGGTTGGCGAGGGCCTGCGACAGGTTGTGGCGCTCCATCAGGCGCACGACCTTGTCTTTCCGAGCCATTCGCTCGAGTGCATCGTTGAGAGAGAGGGTGCCGTGGGCAACGGCGATGGCCAACTGGAAGGGCATCCCGCTCTCGTGCAGCTTGTCCGCCCTGGCTTTCGCCGCCGGATCCGCGGGACGCGGACGCCCAGGAAGCCCCATTTCTCCACCCCACCGTTCCCGGTAGGTAAGGTCGGAGGATGCCCGGGTCAACCCCCCAAGCCGCTCAGAGCGCGGCTTCGATCGCCGCCGTCAGGGTCGCGTGGTCGGGCGGGTCCACGCGCTCGACGACCCGCATCTCGGCGTCGACGATGAACACGGCGGGGAAACCCACCAGAATCGCGTCGGCGCTGGCGGGCGGCTCCTCCGCATCAGCGAGGACCGGCGAGCTCGTGATCTCGTACCCGCTGACCCAGAGGTCGATGTCCTCAGCGGTGGGGGGCTGCGTGTACAGATCCTGCTGCAAAATGGTGATATAAACTAGCCCTTCGTCGGCATACTCGTCCTGAGTCGCCTGCGTCACCTCTCCGAGGTGCTGGCACGGAACGCACCACATCGTGCTGACGTCGAGCACAATGGTCGACCCGTAGAACTGCCAGAGGCTAACCAAGTCGCCGTGCTGATCGGGCAGGCGGAGATCGGGCACGATGTCTCCCTCGCCGTATCCCTGGCCGGTCAGCGCGGGAGGCGGCCCCGGATCGGCAAGGCTCCCCCACGTATTCTCAGGGCGAACCCAATCTCCCGAAGTCAGGTCGGAGACCTGGCTTTCGAGGTGAGGAATGCACGCCTGAAGGGTCAGACTTCCTGCCAGGGCAACGGTCCACCGCGACATGGGCTCTCCCGCACCTGTTCCCGCGAATCCCGGGCGTGTGTAGGTCTACCATCCCGGCGGCCAGGTCCGCCACTTCGGGGGCATGTGTGCGTCTCGACCGCGACCAGTTGATCGACGATTACCACAGCTGGGGGCGTCCGCGCGACCAATTCCTCGTCGGAGCGGAGCTGGAGCGGCACCTGCTCCGCCCAGGTGGTCACCCGGTGCCCTACTTCGGCGACCGCGGGATCGCGTGGCTCCTCGGGCAATTCGAGGCCGATGGTTGGAAACCCTATCGAGAGGGCGAAAACACCATTGCCATGTTCCGGGGTGGGTCGTCGATCACGCTCGAACCCGGCAGCCAGTTCGAGCTCTCGACCGCCCCCTACCGCACGGTCGCAGAGGTCGCCGGGGAGACCTCGGCGTTTGTCGCCGACCTCGATCGCCTGGCAGGAGCCGCGCCGATCGCGCAGGCCTTCCTCGGCTTCACACCGTTTGCCTCAATCCCGGACATCCCGTGGACCCCCAAGGGCCGATACGTGGTGATGCGCGACCACCTGGCGCTTACCGGCGAACTAAGCCATCACATGATGAAAGGTACTTGCGCCACCCAGGCTTCGTTCGACTTCTCCGACGAAGCCGACGCGGCGGCGAAGGTGCAACTCGGGATCGCCCTGGGCCCCTTGACCACCGCTCTGTTCGCCAATTCTCCCATCTCGGAAGGGCGCCCGAACGGCTTCGCAAGCTTCCGGGGACACATCTGGACGAAGACCGACCCGGTGCGCACCGGCTTCCCCGAGGCCGCAGCCCACTTCACCTTCGAGCGGTGGGTCGACTGGCTGCTCGATGTGCCCATGATGTTCGTGCGGCACCAAGGACAGTGGGTGCCAGCGAACGGGCGGACCTTCCGCGACTGGATGGCCGACCCGGTCGATCCGCCGACCGCCGA
>CANLGQ010000233.1 GCA_947490265.1 Pseudomonadota bacterium
GTACCAGCCCGCGGGGGTGGTGGGGATCATCAGTCCCTGGAACTACCCGTTCCTGCTCGGGATGGTGCCGCTGGCGACCGCGCTCGCCGCGGGGAACCGGGTCCTGCTCAAGCCGAGCGAGCTCACCCCGGCCACGAGCGCGTTGCTTGCACGCTTGCTCCAAACGGCCTTCGGGTCGGATCGCGTCGGCGTCGTGCTGGGCGATGCTGGCGTGGGCGCGGCATTTTCCAGACTGAAGTTCGATCACCTGGTCTTTACGGGCAGCACGTCGGTCGGCCGGCTGGTGATGAGGGCGGCGGCTGAGAATTTGGTGCCGGTCACGCTCGAACTCGGCGGAAAGTCTCCGGTGATCGTGGATCCCTCCTACGACCTTGCCCGCGCCGCGGCGCGGATCGCCTATGGGAAGCTCCTCAACGCCGGTCAGACGTGCATTGCGCCCGACTACGTCCTCGTGGCCGCCGGCCAGGAGGCGGCCTTCGCCGACGCGTATGCGGCGGCCGTAGCCGCACTCTATCCGACGCTGGCGAATAACAGTGATTATACGTCGATCATCAATGATCGGCACCTTTCACGCCTCCGCGCGCTCCTCGCCGACGCCACGGCGCGGGGTGCTGAGGTCCGCGCCATCAACCCGGCGTCCGAGGCCCTCGACGACCGGCGCCTCGCTCCCCATGTGGTGCTCAGGCCGACTGACGAAATGGCCGTGATGCAGGACGAAATCTTCGGCCCCATCCTGCCCATCGTGGGCGTGCCCGACCGCGCCGCCGCCGTCGCGTGGGTCCAGCAGCGTCCGCGCCCGCTCGCCATGTATGTGTTCGACGACGACCGAAACCGCGTGGAAGACCTGCTTCTGCGCACCCATGCTGGCGGTGTCACCGTGAACGACACGATGCTGCACATCGCGCAAGACGACCTCCCGTTCGGCGGCACCGGACCCTCGGGTCTCGGTCGATACCACGGGTTCGAGGGGTTCCAGGCCCTCAGTCACCCGAAGGCGGTGTACTGGCAGTCCCGTTTCAACCTGGGCTGGCTCGTTGCGCCGCCGTTCGGGCGCGCGGTCGAGCGGCTCCTGTCCGTACTCCTCGCTTGATTCGTCCGGTGATCGAAAAAGAGGAGGCGACCTGCGGTTTCTGTTGGTAGGCGGCACTGGCATGATCGGGACGGCGGTCCGCCGCGCGCTGCTGGCGCGGGGCGACGACGTGCTCCTGCTGACGCGGGGGCCTCCCGGCGAAGGGAAGCTTCAATGGGACCCGACCCGCGGGATCCCGGCGATAGCGGATCTCGAGGGTCTCGATGCGGTCCTCAATCTCGCTGGCGCGCCCATTGCCGACCGCCCGTGGACCAAGGCGCGCCGCAAGGTGCTTTGGGAGAGTCGGGTCGACGCCACGAACACACTGGTCGCCGCGCTTGCGAGCTTGGCATCGCCGCCGCCGGTTTTCGTTGGAACGGGCGGGCTCGGCTATTTTGGGGATCGGGGGGAGGACCTCGTAGACGACGACGATTCTCCAGGAACAGGCTTTCTATCAGAACTTTCACAGGCGTGGGAAACGGCCCACCTCTCGGCCTCGACGTTCGGGGCGCGCGCGGCGGTGCTTCGGATGAGCCTGGTCCTGTCGCCGGAGGGGGGCGTGTTCCCCCTGATGGTCAAGCCGTTTCGGTACGTGGGCGGGTGGATCGGCAACGGCAGACAGTTCACCTCGTGGATCAGCATCCGGGACTGCGTCGGCGCGATGCTCTGGCTAACCGACCATCCGGACTGCACGGGCGGTTTTAGCGGCACGGTGCCGATCGCGATTCGGAACAAGGAGTGGTGCAAGGCGCTCGGGCGCGTGCTCCACCGCCCAGTGATCACGCACGCGCCGAAGTGGGCGTTGCGGGGGGCGTTGGGCGACCTCGCCGATGAGCTCTTCCTGGCTTCGCTCCGGGCCGTCCCGCGCAAGCTCACCGTGAGCGGTTACCCGTTCATCGACACCGATGCCGAAGAGACCTTTCGGTGGCTCGTGAGCGAGCTCGACAAGCAATAGAAGCTGAAAACGCCCCCTATTGCGTGACGCAGGCCGCTCCGAGGTTGGCGATGGTCGCTGGCCCGATTCCGGCCACCCGACCCAGGTCCTGACACGAACCAAACGCCCCGTTCGCCGTGCGATCATCGACGATCGCGGTTGCCTTCGACGGCCCGATCCCCGGGAGGTTCTCCAGTTCGGCTGCGCTCGCCGTGTTGATGTTCACCCTGCCCGAGGCGACTGCAGGCGGCGTGGGCGATGGGGTGGGCGCGGATACGGGTGCGGGTGCGGGTGCGGGTGCGGGTGCGGGCTCGCTTGCCGCTGTGCCGCCGCCGATCGTCACGAGGTCGCGCACCTGCGCCAGCGTCGCGGGCCCGATCCCGGGGACGTCTTCGAGTTGGTCCACCGTCTTGAACGAGCCGTTTTGGTGGCGCCAGTCCAGGATCGCCTGGGCCTTCGCCGGTCCGATGCCCGGCAGGGTGTCGAGCTCCACGAGCGTGGCGGTGTTCAGGTCGATGCCGCCTCCCCAGGCGAGGGGGGCGCATAAGAAACCAAGCAGGAAGAGCAGCCAGGCCATCGATCCTCCGGGGGCAGTCTACCGCGGACCCGTGGCGACCGGGCGACATTCCGGGGGGCAATCAGAGGTCGATGTCACCGGCTTGGGGAGTCGCCTTCCTGAGCCGTGCGAGCAGCGCCTCGGCGGCGCTCGAATCGGCCTGCAGGCGGGTCCAGGGACCGGTGGGCCAGGTGGCGACTTCCCACACCGTCCCTTCGGCGAGTGCCGAGGGCGCGTCGGCCGCTGCGATCTCAGCCGGCAGTCCGTCCACCTCGAGGATCACGCGGTCTCCTTCGATCCGATCAACGACGACCCGGGCCATCAGTACACGCTCCCGGCAGTGCCGCGTTCGGCGCGGCGAGCCTGCTTCCTGGCCTGTTTGTCAGCCTTGCGCAGGGCTTTCGCGCTCGGGGCCGACCCGGGCTCGGCACGGACGGTGGCCTTCTGGGGCACAGCCTTGTCGCTCGGGCTCGCCTTGGGCGGCACGGGGGGCGGTCCGGTGACGACCTCGACTCCGTCGAGTTCCTCGATCGTGCCCTCCAACACCTCGATGCGGGCCCCGTCCGAGATCACGCGGAGGTCGCCCGAGAGATCGGTTCGGTAGATCATGGAACCGTGTGCGGAGAGCCGGCCCAGCGTCTCAGGTCCTGGATGACTGTAGCGGTTCGAAGTGCCGACCGAGATCAGGGCGTAGGTTGGCTGAACACGGTCGAGGAAGGCGTCGGTCGAGCTGTGGTTCGAGCCGTGGTGAGCGACCTTGAGCACCTCGCACGGCCCGAGGCCGTCGCCCACGAGCCGCTCCTCCGTCGGCTCCTCGGCATCGCCTGTGAACAGAAAGCAGTTCTCCCCATGATCGAGCCGCATCACCACCGAGTTGCTGTTCAGGTCGGAACGCGTCTCGGTGAGCATCCCCCCGGAGTCGGGAAACAACACGGTGAACATGGCCTCTTCACCGAGCGAGATCTTGGTTCCCCGCTCCGCCGTCCGATAGGGGATCGACCGTTCGGCGATCGTCGCCATCGTGGCCTGATAGGTCGCCGTAGTGTGTGGGAGCCCATTATCGAGATACAAGGCGACTTCGAACGAGCGCAGCACGTCGGCCATGCGCCCGATGTGATCCGCGTGCGGATGGGTCGCGACCACCAGGTCGAAACGGGTGACCCCAAGGCGCCGCAGCTGTTCGACCGGATCGGCCGTCCGGTCGCCGGCGTCGATGAGGATGGTCTTTCCCCCGCCGCGGATCAGGATCGCGTCGCCCTGACCGACGTCGAGCACGTCGACCGTTACCACACCGGCGCTCGCGGATCCGCAGAGGCAGAGGGCAAGAAGGGCCGTCGTGAACCGCAGCACGCTACTCCAGGGCGAGCAGGACGAGCCCGTGGTGCGTGAAGTCATAGGACCCCACCCAGGTCTTCCCGCCGATGGCGACCACCTCATTGTGGAAGCCTACCGCGCCCTCGTCGCCCGCGAGTTTGGTGATCTTCCACGAACCGTTGGCCTGCTTCTCGGCGAGGATCTGGTTGGTGTCGTAGCCATCCTGGTAGACGATCGCCGGCTGACCGTTGCGCTCGAACAGCACGGTGTCGGCGCCGCGCCAAGCGGTGGGGTCGACCGTCTCGAGCTTCCAGTCGGTGCCCGAGCGGGTCGCGTACCGCAGATTCTGCGTTCCCACGTCCTGATAGGCGATGCGAACCTCGCCCCCCACGACGACGACCTGCGGCCACGCACCGGCGTTCTCGACGTGGCCCGCCGCCGTCGCGCTGGCCCCGTCGACCACCGAACTCTGCCAGGCCCCTTCGCCGCCTTCGATCAACACCAACTCCTGCCAGGCGCCGTCGTAGAACGCGACGCGCTCGCCCCCGTCGGAGATCTCGAGATCGGCAAACTGCCCGGCTGCCGCTGGCCGGAGTACCGGGTTGCCGTCGGCGTCGGTTCCGTTGAAGAGCTGGCCCAGGAAGGCCTCTTCGGTCGTCCACGCGTTGTCGCTTCGCCGCGTGACGCGCAGCGTGCCCTTGGTGGGATCCTGGTGCGCGATCACCGGGTTTCCCGCCGCGTCCAAGGCTAGCGACGCCCAGGCGCCCCCCACGCTGTCGGCCTGCTCTACCACCCACACCGGTCCGCCGGTTCGATGGCCGACCCACAGACCCCCGTTGGCATCGGCATAGGCCAGCCAAACCGTGCCATCTGGGGCGGTTCGCTGGCTGGCATATTTTCCGCGATCGCCCGGGTCCAACCCGTTGCTCCCCGCCCAGCCGTCGACCTTCTCGTAAGTCCAGGTCCACCCGCCGGAAGCCGTCGATGTACCGACCGCATACATCAGCGCGCCCTGAACGCGGTCGTAGTACGCCATCGTCATCTCGAGTCCGTCGGGCGACGTGTCGAGCGACAACCAGGTGCCGACATCGCCGGGATCAGCGCTCTCGAACTCGACTTCCCCTCCGGGGAACGTGTAATCGTTGCTACAGGCCGCCATGCCGAGCAGCGCCAGTACGAGCAAGCGGTTCATCCTTCCCCCTGCCATGCACCATCACCGGTCGAACCGGGCGTCGTCAAGAATTGCGAGAGCGGAGGACCGCGTTCGCGCTACTCGCCGATGGGGAGGAGGTCGCGGTGCGCCTCACCGATCCCGCGCGGGCGGACACCGACGGGGATGGGCTCGGCGACGGCGACGAGGTGTCGATGGGCACCGATCCCCTGTCGTTCGACACCGATCGGGATGGCCTCGGAGACGCGGCGGAGTCCGAAACCGATCCGCTGGATCCCGATACCGACGACGATGGCCTCACCGACTTCGAGGAGTCCGAGGTGTGGGAGACCGATCCGCTCGTCGCCGATAGCGACCGCGACGGCCTCTCCGACGGTGAGGAACTCTCCGTCACCCACACCGACCCCCTCGAGGCCGATAGCGATGGCGACGGGCTCCTCGACGGAGAGGAGATCGCCGCCGGGACCGATCCGAAGAACCCGTTCTCTCCGGGTCCGGATCCGGCCGACCCGCCCGCCGCGGGAGAGCCCTCGCAAGGCCGGGGCGAAACGGGTTGCTCGACCGTTTCTGGCGGAGCGTGGCTGGGGTTGGCCGCCCTACTCTTTGCGCCCTGGGATCGGAAACGCCGCTTTCACCGCTGCGAGTGAGTCAGCCACCTTGGCTGCGGACGCCAGGAGCTCCGCTTCGGTGTGGGTGCTCGAGAGGAAGAATCGCAACCGAGCGGCATCATCTGCAACCGCCGGGTAGACGATCGGTTGCACGTTGACGCCGGCGTCGAGGAGTCGCGCAGAGAGCTGCAGCGCCCACAGGGAGTTGCCCGTGACGGCAGGGACGACGCCCGA
>CANLGQ010000234.1 GCA_947490265.1 Pseudomonadota bacterium
AGCCGGCCACCGCCGAAGCGCTGCTCGCCGGAATCAACACCGCGCTCCGCCACCGGCGCGACCAGCAGCGCTTCCCGCTTCCACCGTCCAGGCCGTTCGAACCCGGTCCCCCGAGCGGGGGCACGTGGGCCATCGACGATCCCGAGGTGGCCCGGCCGTTTCTCGATGCGGGGCGCGGAGCCCCGGCGGTGGTGTGGGAGGGGCACCCCTTCTTGTTCGGTAACCGACGCGACGCGGCGCTCTTCCTCGATTCCCCGGTGGCCCAGTCGTTCCTCCACCGACTTCCGGCCGGTGCGGGCGAGGCGCCGGGGTCCGCTCCGTCCCTCCGCTGCCCTCTTCCCGAAGTCGGGGCGGGCGGGTAGGTAGGCACGCCGACTGGAGGTCCGTTGCTCGAGGACGGGATGTTGCGGTTCGCGCTGCTCGGCGCGGGCTGGGTGCTCTGGGTGCTGGTGGCCCTGTCGGTGGCGTGCGTGGCGGTCAGCCTCGAGCGCGCGATCTACCTGTTTCGCGACGGCAGCGATCCGGTGCGCCTCCAGCGCGCGGTCAACGCCTTTCTCGAAGGCGGCGACCGGGCCGCCCTCGGCGCCACGCTGAAGGGACTTCCAGGCTTCGAAGCTAGGATTCTATCCGCTGGACTCGAGGTAGCGCCGCTCGGCGCCCACGCCGCGGAGAAGGCGATGGCCGGGGTCACCACGGCCGAGAAGATGCGGATGGAGCGCGGCCTCGCGCTCCTCGCCACGGTCGGGAGCAATGCGCCGTTCGTCGGCTTGTTCGGAACGGTGCTCGGGGTCATCCGCGCGCTACACGACCTCGCTCAGCACGCGAGCGAAGCCCAGTCGGCGGTGATGGCGGGCATCTCCGAGGCGCTCGTGGCCACCGCGGTCGGGCTCATCGTCGCGATCCCGGCGGTGGTCCTGTACAACGTGTTCGCCCGTTGGGTCCGTTCGCGGGTAAACCGCTCGGACAGCCTGGCGAGCCTGCTCTTGGCCCGGCTGGGTCCGACGCATGGGTAGCCGAATCGGCGACGGGGCCGGCGATCACGACGTGATCGCGGACATCAACATCACCCCGTTCGTCGACATCATCCTCGTCGTGCTCATCATCTTCATGGTCACGGCAACGACTATCGCCGCGATCAACGCTGATCTCCCCGAGGCAGCAACGGGCGAGGGCACGAACGAGTCCTCGTTCGGCATCACGCTCCTCGCCGACGGTCGGCTGCTGCTCGACGGCACGGAGACGACGGGCACTGCGCTCAGCGCGAAGCTCCGCGCGGCACAAGCGCAGCCTGGCGCTCAGGTCGAGTGCTTGATCGCGGCCGACAAGACGGTAGCGTGGGGTCGGGTGGTTTGGCTTCTCGACCTGATCCGCACCGAGCACATCGGGAAGTACCACTTCCAGATCGACAAAACGAACGCCCTTCCGCCCGATCCGGCCACGCTGGGGAACGGCCAGGGCGTGCCCTGATGCGCGCCGACGTGCTCGACCGCCGGCCAGCGCGCGAGTGGGCACTCCTCGGTTTTCTCGTGTTGTGCTCGATCACCGCTCACATCGCGCTGGCCGAAGGAGCGAACCAGATCCAGCCCCGCCAGCGGGAACAGCTCGTGTGGATGGAGATGGCGATCAGCGAGGTCGCGCCGGCCCCTGAACCGCCACCGCCGCCGCCCGAGCCCGAGCCCGAGCCCGAGAAACCACCCGAAGTGGTGGACTACGTGCCGCCTCCCCCCGTCCCCGCACCGCCGCCCCCGCCCACCGCGAAGCCAGTTCCCAAGGCCATTCAGGGCCTCTCGAACGACAGCTTCCTGGCCGGCACCGGGGCGGGAACGGCGCGGGCCGGAACCACGACCGCGATCGCCGCTACGGAAGAGCGGATGGGCCTCGACGACGCTGCCGAACCCGTGCAATACGCGATGGTCACCGAGGCGCCGAAGCTCCGGTACAAGCCCACCCTCACCGTGCCCGACGAGGTGATCGCGGCCGGTCTCGAGGGCACCGTCGAGCTGCTGTTGACGATCGACGCCGAGGGGAGGGTCATCGACCTCGAGGTCGTCTCCAGCCTGAGCGCCGCCGCAGACAAGGCCTGTGTCGCCGCGATGCGCTCGAGCCGTTGGAAGCCGGGCGGGCGCGACGGCTCCGTCGCCGTCGTCCGCGGCGTCCCCTACGCCTGTCGATTCCAGAAGACACCCCAATGATCCTCTTGTTTCTGTCCTTGGCCCTCGCGCAACAGCCGGAGCCCGCACCCCCGACCCCTGAGCCCGTCGTGGTGGCGATGCCGGAGATCGCGACCTATGTCGAGGCCCCCTACCCGGCAGAAGCCCTGGAAGGCGGGCTGGAAGCCAAGGTCAAGCTGAAGATCGAGCTGTCCGACGCGGGCGAGGTGCTGTCGGTCGAAGTGGTGGAGCCTGCCGGGCACGGCTTCGACGAGGCTGCCGTCGATGCGGTCCTCGCCATGAAGTGGGTTCCAGCGCGCACCGAGATCGGCCCGATCGCCGTGGTCTTCGAGTTCACCTACGGGTTCGAATTGGCCGCCCCCGAGCCGGTCCCCGAGGCCCCGAAGGCGGTGAACTTCGAAGGCACGGTGCGGGAGATGGGCACCGGCGCCCCGATCGCCGGCGTGACCGTGGCGGTGGGCGACCTCATCGGCACCACCGACGAGGCCGGGCACTTCGAAGTTCGGGGCGTCCCAGCGGGGGAGGTCCCAGTCCGGCTGCTCCATACCGGGCACGTGACGGAGACGCGCACGCTGGCATTCGTCGAGGGCGAACTCACCGAGGCCAAGCTCTGGCTCCGCTCCGAGTCCTACCGGGAGAACGAGTTGGTGGCGGTCTACGCGCCGCCCAAGGAGGAGGTCACCCGCAGGACGCTGACGATCGAGGAAGTGCGTCGGATCCCCGGCACGTTCGGCGATCCGGTCAAGGTGGTGCAGACCCTCCCGGGGGCCGCGCGCTCCCCCTTCGGCACCGGGCTCCTCGTGATCCGCGGCTCAAACCCAGAGGATTCCGGGGTCTACATCGACGGGATTCGGATCCCCCTGATCTACCATCTCACCGGCACTACCTCGGTCATCGCCCCGGATCTGGTCGAGGCGGTGGACTACCTCCCCGGTGGCTACGGGGTGCAGTACGGTCGCTCCATGGGTGGCGTGGTCGATGTCCGCACCCGGCGGGCGTTCTCCGATCAGCCAAAGCTGATCTGGGGCACCGACATCCTCGACAGCAACGTGTACTTCGAGGGGAAAATAGGGAAAGAAGGGAAGAAGCACGGTGTCGCCATCGGCGTCCGCCGGAGCTACATCGAAGCGCTGCTGCCGCTGTTCATCACCGGCGACTACGTGTTCAAGCCGCGGTACTGGGACTACCAGGTCAAGTGGGTGCTCCCCACCGAAGCTGACCGAAACACCAGCCTTTTCGTGTACGGTTTCGACGATGTGCTGACCATTGGCACGCCGGACGACGTGGCCCAGGGCTCCGATCAAGACACCCAGGGCGATCTGCGCACCCAATACAACTCCCATCGGGTGATCTTCCAGGTCGAACGCGATCTCAGCGAGAGCCTGACCCTCCGCTTCACACCCGCCCTCGGCAGAGACACCACGTACTTTGGCCTTGGCAGCGAATTCCTGCTCGACAACCAGAACGTGCTCGGCCAAATCCGGAGCGAGCTCGCCTGGGAAGCGACCCCGGCGGTCGAGGTCGTCCCGGGGATCGACTTCCTCGGCGCGTGGTGGGCGTTCAACTTCGAGAGCGCGGTTCGGTTCGACAATTTCGACGATCCCCTCTCCGAGCGAGAGCCCGTCGGGTTCGACGGGCACGGCACGATCTGGAGCCCCGACCCCTTCCTTCGGATCAACCTCCGGCCCCTCGACGATCGAGACAAGTGGCTGATCACCCCAGGGATCCGCGGCAACATCGTCACCACGGTGACGTCGGGCACGATCACCGGGACCGACGAGGCGCTCCCCCCGTCCACGATCCTGGCAGTGGACCCTCGGCTAGCCACTCGGTACCAGCTCTCCGACCCCCTGACCGTGAAGGGCGTGGTCGGGCTGTACCACCAACCGCCGCAGCCGCAGGAGATCATCGGGGTCGGGACCGAGTCGAACGTCACCTATGAGCGCGCGCTGACCAGCTCGATCGGCTTGGAACATCGGATCTCACCGGCGATCCACTATGACCTCGAGGTGTTCTACAAGGACATGCGAGACCTGCTCATCTTCGACGAGGCGTGGACCGGGTTCGGGAGCAACCCGTACCTCAACGGAGGAGATGGCCGAGCCTACGGGCTGGAGGTGATCCTCCGACACGAACCGGTGAATCGGCTCTTCGGCTGGGTCAGCTATACGCTCTCCCATGCGAGCCGACGCGACAGCGACACCTGTGCCGACGTCGGGGTTGAGCCGGACACGGGTGCAAGCGGCGATCTGTTCGGGTACGGGCCCTGCTGGTACCGCTTCGACTTCGATCAGACGCACATCCTCTCGGCCCAGGCCGGCTACGATCTCCCGCACGACTTCGGCGTGTCGGCCCAGGTGCAGTACGTGACCGGCAACCCCACGACCTATCAGGACACCGGAGTCTACGACGCCGATGGCGCGTTCTACGTCGGGTTCAGCGTGCAGGACTACAACGACGCCCGGCTGCCGGCCTACTTCCAGACCAGCGTCCGGTTCGACAAGCTGTTCACGTTCAAGCGGTGGCAACTCGAGACCTACGTCGACCTGCTCAACGTGGTGCGCGGGGTGAACCCCGAGCTCACCCTGTTTGCCTACGACTACTCGGAATACGCTTACGTGCGGGGTTTACCTTTCATCCCGAATGTCGGTGTCGAGGCGAAGTTCTGGCCATGAAGCGGATCTGGCTCGCCCTGTTGACCACCCACTGCGTGATCGGCTCGAACCAATCGCCGCGGGCCCGCGACCTGCCCGACGAGTGGCTGGTGGACCGTGTGCGGGTCCTCGCCGTTCAGGCGAATCCACCAGAGGCTTCGCCGGGCGCCACCGTCTCGTTCAACGCGCTCGTGCCGCAACCGGGCACCGACGGCGACTACGGGATCGCCTGGTTCACCTGCCCGCCCACCGACGACGGCGGAATCGGCTTCGGCTGCACCCTCCCCGATCCGTCGGGCATCGACCCCACCGATCCCGAGGCCCTGGCGGCGCTCGGGCTCATCGGCTTCGAGCCGTTCCTGGAACCGCTCTACACCGTGCCCGATGACGCGCTCGACACCCTGGCGGCGGAAGACCGCGCCGAGGGCCTGTATCAACTGGTGCAGGTGACGGCGTTTCCCCCCGAATACCTCGACCCCGAAACCGCCCCCGAAGCGATCGACTTCGGCGAGGTCGAGGCCGCCTACAAGCGGCTCATCATCTCCGAGGCCCGAACCCCGAACCGGAACCCGCTGCTCTCGCGGTGGGCGGTGGATGGGATCGACACCCCCGAGGGGGCCATCCTCACCGTCGAGGCCGGCCAGACGTACGGCTTCGCCACGACGGTCGCGGAGAGCCTGGTCGAGCAGTACCTGTTCGTCAACTCGGAGGGGACCGAGGAGTGGCGGACCGAGGAGCCCTACGTCAACTGGTATTGCACCGACGGCGAACTGCTCCAGAATTTGACGCTCCACCCGTACCTCGACGTGAACTGGGTCGCGCCGCGCAGCGGAACGAGCGGGACCCTCTACGCCGTGGTGCGCGACCGGCGCGGCGGCATGGCCTGGATCACCCGCCCGTTTACGGTGCGGTAAACGCCACGTTTCCGCCGGCCGCCCCGGTCACGGTGATGAGCCCGGGATCGGCAGCGCTGGTGGTGTCGAGCACATACGCGCCCTCGCTGACCACCCACG
>CANLGQ010000235.1 GCA_947490265.1 Pseudomonadota bacterium
GACCGTGCCGTAGGCCTCGATCCGAAGGTCGTCTTTGTCGACCTCGGCTCCGCCGACGAGCCGCGTTCGCCCGCGATCCCCCACCCCGGTGTAGACCCTCGTGATGCGCATCGGGTGCCTCCCGCGGGGTGCCGCCCCGCCCGGTCCCCGTTACCCTGTCGGGACCATGGAACCCACCCCGCTTCGCCGTCGCACTCCGCTCCTCACCCTTCGCGGGCAAGATCCCACGATGCTCGAGGTGCAATCTCAAGACCTACTCCGCCGGCCGCTGGCGCAGATCGAGCCGGCGAACGCGCTCGACCTCGTCGCGCTCCACGAGCTGCCCGAGGCCCCACGCACGCTGAAAAGCGCGCTGGTAGCGTTCGTTCAGCGGGTGTCCGGGGAGATCGCGGACATCCCCGGCGGGCGCCCGTGGCTCGACTTCCTCGAGGAATTCGCTGCCTTCGGGGGCGGGCAGGTGCCCGAGACCTTCCGGGGCTGGATCGCCCGGGAGTCCGAGCGGGGTACCGAGCGGGCGCCGGAGCGCACCCATGCGGTGCTGACCTCCTGGTCGGCCGACGAGCCCATTCCGTTCGCGCTGGGCGCGGCGCACACCAAGGTGGTCACCGTGCACCACCCGCCGCCAGCCAACTCGTCCTCCTCTCCCCGCGAGCGGGTGCCGCGGGCCGAGCGCGCTGCGCCGACCCCGCGCCTGAAGGCCGTGTCGAGCGCGGACACCGAGCGCCGTCAGTGGATCACCGACCTCGTGCTCGAGCGGGTCGCCGAGGCGCCCGAGGCGGGCCTGTCGGAGCCGGTGCTCCTGGCTGGCGTCAAGTACCGGGCGAAAGAGCTCTTTCCAACCATGGTTCCGGCCGACGTCCTCTCGGTGCTGCGCGAGCTCAAGACCGCGGGTCGGATTCGGGGCAGCGCCGGTCGGTGGGCCTCCATTCGGCGCTGGTAGCTTTTCTGGGGGTGTGGCGGAATTGGTAGACGCGTTCGACTCAAAATCGGATTCCCGCAAGGAGTGAGGGTTCGAGTCCCTCCTCCCCCACTTCAGTAGGCCTGATCGAGCTCGTAGCGCACCGCGTCCTCCTCCTCCCGGGGGAACGTGACGCTGTAGGACAGGTCGATCGTCTTCTTCTCGTCGGCGGCGAGCGCGAGGCTCCAGCGCAGCAGCCCAGCCGGGTCGTCGGGCAGCTCGACCCGCGGCTCGGTCGCGCCGACCAGCTCCACCACCACCTTCTCCCGCTGCGAGACCGGGATCTGGTCGCTCACGAGCACCGTCTGAGCCTTGCCGCTGAAGTTCGACACCGCGATCCGGTACACGAACGTGTAGCGGACGGCTTTCTTGCCGCCGACCTGCTCAATCGTTCGGTTCACCAGGTTTCGCTCGACCTTGAACTGATCGTCGGTACCCACCGCGAGCTTCAGCTCCTCGCCGGGGACCACCGTGGCGATCGACCCGTCGCCCACGTAGTCGGCCCCGGCGAAGGTCGCGACCGGACCGGGCAGCAGCGGTGCCGCGCCCTCGTACTTGAGCCGCGCCCGCCGATAGACCTCGGGTACCAGCTTCGGAACCGCCGAGAGCTCGATGAGCGCGCCGAAGGTCTGGCTCCCGATCTGGATGCGCTGGGGGCTTCCGTCGCCGGAGATCGTCCGCCGGCCGTCGACTGGAAAGACCACCGCGCCGCCGCTGCGGGTGGTGGCGAGCGTGCCCTCCACGGCGCTCTCGAGGAGCGGGGTCGGGTTCTGCGCGCGGTTGTCGAGCTGGTCGTAGTAGCCCTCTCCGTTCGAGAGGTTCGCCGCCATCGACGCCCCGCTTCCGAGCCACCAGGTCTCTAGCACCGGGAGGTCTCCCGAGATCGCCGGGTTGGCGGTCGACAGCGCAAGACGGGCGTCGGTCCAGCCTTCTCCGGTGCCCTGCGTTACCACGCCGTAGTACTCGAGCGTCACCTTCGAGGTAGACTCGTCGAGCCGGGCGTTGTAAGCCGGTGACCAGCTCGCCCCCCACACTTGGTAGGTGAGTTCGATCTGCGAGGAGACGCCCTTGTCGGCCCGGATCTCCACGCGGACGGTCCGCCCCGTCGCGAAAGGATCGTCGAGCTTCGAGAGCAGCGGGGACATCTTCTCGTCGAGCTTCTCGGCTTTCTCCTGTTCGGTTCGGAGCTGGGCGGCGATCTGGCGCTCCGCTTCGCCGACATAGGTGAGAGTGCCCTTGACCTGATCGAGTCCGGGAGCCGTTTTCTCAGCGGAGGGGCTCAGCAGCGTGGTGCGGAGGTAGGCCCGCTGAGCCAGGAGCGCCTCGATCCGGTCGCGGATCTGTCCGAGTTCACCGGTCAGTCCCTCGAGCTCGTTGCGGATCGCCTCGGTCCGCTCGCCTTCCTCGACCTCGGTCCCGCTCTCGAGCTCGACGCTCACGATCGCCGCGCCGCTGGCGGTCGCCTGCAGACTCTCCGCGGCCAAGGCCCACGGGAGGCCACTGAACTCGATCTCCGAACCCCCTGCCGGCACCTCGACCTTGCGCGACCGGGTGACCAGCGCCCGGTCGCGGTACACGACGACGCCGTCGAGCTTCGAGTTGGGCTCGAGTGGGAGCCGCGCGGGCGCATAGCTCGCTTGCAGCTCGTATTGCTCCGCGGGGGTCATTTGACTCACGGGGGGCGCCGCCGCCGCCGGGCTGCGCGGCGCGTCCTTCCGCTTCACGCGGTTCTCCACCTCGTCCATGTCGAACGAGAGGCCCATGGCCTGTTCGGCCTCCTCCTTGTACCCGTTTGCGAGGGCCAACCCCGTCACTGCCAGCCATCCGACCATCGCGACCTCCGAGCGCCTGGACAACGCCAGCCCGTTGGGGTTTCTTACACCGGACGGAGGTCGGATGTTTCGCCGAGTGCTCATCGCGAACCGAGGCGAGGTGGCGGCGCGCATCGCCCGCACCTGCCGTCGGATGGGGATCGGCGTTGTGGCGGTCGCTTCGGCCGCGGATCGCGACGCGGCCTGGCTTCAGACCGCCGACGAGGTCGTGCTGGTCGGACCGGCGAGATCGGCGGCGTCGTACCTCGACGTCGGCGCGATCCTGACCGCAGCAACGCGCACTCGGTGCAGCGCGGTCCACCCAGGTTGGGGTTTCCTATCGGAGAACGCCAGCTTTGCGCAACGGGCCGAGGCCGCTGGGTTGGCGTTCGTGGGGCCGACCGCCGGGCAGCTCCGGGCGATGGGGGACAAGAGCCTGGCCCGGGCGACCATGAAGTCGCTGGGAATGCCGATCATTCCGGGGAGCGACGCCCCGGTTTCGAGCGGCGACGAGGCCGCGCGGGTCGCCGAAGCCATCGGCTATCCGATCCTCCTCAAGGCGGTCGCGGGAGGGGGAGGCAAGGGGATGCGGCGCGTGGACCGCCCCGAGGAGCTCGCCGAAGCGTTCGCAAACGCCACCGCCGAGGCGGTCGCGGCGTTCGGAGATGGGCGCATGTACCTCGAGCGGCGGATCGTGGGAGGACGCCACGTGGAGGTGCAGGTCGTCGGCGATGGCCGAGGGGGATGCGTCCACTTTGGCGAGCGGGAGTGCTCGCTCCAGCGCCGACACCAGAAGGTGCTGGAGGAGAGCCCGTCGCCGGCGCTGAAGGACGAGGTGCGCGACCAGGTGCTGGCGCGGGTCACTGGCGCGCTCGGGCAGTACAACTATCGGAGCGCGGGCACCGTCGAGATGTTGCTCGACGCAGACGGAAACCTGTGGTTCATGGAGATGAACACGCGGCTGCAGGTGGAGCACCCCGTCACCGAGGTCCGCACCGGCGTCGATCTCGTCGAGTGGATGTTCCGGGTCGCTGCGGGGGAGGCCCTGCCGCTCGACCAAGACGCGATCCGCCCGGTCGGACACAGCCTGGAGGTGCGGATCAACGCCGAGGACCCGGATCAGGGCTTCCGGCCGTCGCCCGGGCGGGTCACCGCCCTGGTGCTCCCGTCGGGGGAGGGGATCCGGGTCGACACCCATCTGGCCGCCGGAGACCGGATCCCGCCGAATTACGACTCGATGGTCGCCAAGATCATCGCCTGGGGTCGCGACCGGCCGGAGGCCATCGAGCGGATGCGCCTCGCGCTCGCCGCGACGACGGTCGAGGGGGTCGTCACCAACCTCGAGCTTCACAAGCGGATCCTCCAGTGGGACGCCTTCCTCGCCGGCGCCTACGACACCACGAGCCTCGAGCCGTGGCTCCTCGCGGCGGCTGCTGGGTGACGGGACGGTTACAGCGGGAGGGCGGAGGTCGTCATGCTCGCTCTGATCGCTCTTTTCGCGTGCGGGCACGAGGATCCTCCACCGAATTCGGTCGCGGCGATCGACGTGACGTCGCCGCTCGGGCCCGGAGAGGCTCGGGCCGGGGTGATCTCGAGCGAGGACGCGCTGTTCGGCGGGATCTCCGCCGAGGGGCGGGTGGGGGACGTCAAGCTGTACAACAGCCGGATCCAGCTCGTGATCCAGGGCACCCGCGACAACGGCTCGTACTACATCCCAAGCCCGGCGGGGGTGCTCGACGCCGACGTCGTGCGCCCTGACGGGCAACCCGGTCGCGACGCGGTCGACGACTGGGGGGCGATGGCCGGCATCGGGCGCCTGATGGCGGCCGATACCGTGGAGATCGTGGACGACGGCGTGGAGTCGGGCACCGCGCGGGTCGCCCTCGAGGGCTACGAGGTGCCGCTCGCGCTGATCACCGGCGCGCTCGAAGCGCCGGGCTTCATCCCGGCCCTCGGGCTCCGGATCCGCACTGAGTACACGCTCGCCGCCGACAGCGTGCTCGTCGAGGTTCGGACGACGATGTCGGGCGGGGAGATCACCGCCGACGTGCTGCCGGGCGACCTCATCATGGGCGGCTTCGAGGTGCTCGACGCCTGGGACCCCGGCGTCGGCCTCGCTGCGCCGAACCCGGTTCCGACGCCGTGGAAGGGCTACCTGGCGGCCGACGGCGACGTGGCCTACGCGCTCGTGGCCGAGCCGGGGCAGACGCTGTCGGGCGGCGGGCTCGATCTGCTCCTCTCGAGCGCGCAACTCGCCGCCGGCTTCGGGGCGTCGGTGAACCTCCCCGCGGGAGGATCCGCGACCTTCGTGCGCTACTACGGCGTGGGGCGCGACCTCGCGGAGATCACCGATGCGCTCGCCGCAATCTCCGGCTCGGGCTTCGCCTCCACCGACGGCGTCGTCACCGCGCCCGACGGGCCGGTTCCCGGCGCTCGGGTGACGATCTCGGTAGACGGCGCGCCCTATACGGTGGCGGTGACCCGGGAGGACGGGTCGTTTTCCGCCCAGACCCCCGCGGGGGCCGAGGTGGGTCTCGCGGTGGACGGGCGCGGGCGCGGCCTGTGGTTCGACCTGCCGGAAGGCGCGGGCCGATGGTCCCCGTACGCGGCGGCGTCCGTCCAGAGCGGCGTGCTGGCGTCGTGGACCGGCGCGCCGGTGCCGACGCCGCGCGCGGTCGGGCGAGGCACGAGCACCACCGGACTCGAGCTCGGGGAGGCGGGTACGGTCGTGGTGTCCTGTCCGGATGCCGAACACTTCGAGGTGCGCGTCCTCGGGGGCGGCGACTCGGCCCTCGATCCCGCGCTGTTTCGAGACCGCCCCTACGGATACGCCGCGCTGGCCTGGGCGCGCGACGGGGAGGTGGCGTTCCCCCTCGAGCCGGGGACGTATTCGCTCGTCGCCTGGCGCGGGATCACCGCCGAGGTCTACCAGGCGGAGATCACCGTGCGGGCCGGCGAGCGCACCGAGGTCAGCGCGGCCCTGCCCTCGGCCTACGCCCACCCGGGTTTTGTGCTCGGCGACCCCCACGTCCACGGCTC
>CANLGQ010000236.1 GCA_947490265.1 Pseudomonadota bacterium
CGACCCCCAGCGTGGACAAGACGCCCCTGAGCGCCCCGGCCTGCCAGCCCACCCAGGACAACCCAAGAACGAGCACGAAGAACGACCAGTGCAGCCGGATCGGGATTCCGCGAACGGTAGCCAGCCTCATCGTCCCTCCCCGGTGGACCGTCACAGCGACTACGCTACAGTGCGCACAACCCTTGCACGGTCCAACGACGGGATGGTCACGATGCGTCGTTTCCGGACTGCCCGCGGGGCGCTTGGATACGCCCGTGGCGCGCTCTCGCTCCTTCAGCCGCCTCCCCCGGAGGGCGAGTTGGCCCTCCCGTCCCAGGAGGGACGTCGGATCGCCCTGGGGCATCGCTTCCGCATGTTGTGTTGGAACATCCAGTACTGCGGTGGACGCGGTCGGCGGTTTTTCTATGACGGCGGGGCGGATGTGCGGGTCGACCGCGTCGAGGTGGAGGAGGCCCTCGCCGGAGTCGGTGCCCTGATCCGGGCCTGGTCTCCGGACCTCGTCCTCCTCCAGGAGGTCGACCGATCCGCTGACCGGACTGTCCGAATCGACCAGCACGAGGCGTTGGCACGGGCAGTTGGCTTGCCCCTCGCTCTCTCTGCGCCCTACCACCGCGTGAACTGGGTGCCGTTTCCCTTCGACGCCCAACTCGGACGCGTCGATATGCACCTCTCGGTTCTCTCGGCGTTCCAGGCTACCCGCGCAGCGCGCTGGAACCTCCCCCTGCTCCGCGAGACCTGGTTGCGCCGACGATTCAACCTCCGCCGGATCCTCCTCGAGGTCGATCTGGCGACCGAGTCCGGTGCACCGCTACGGGTGTTCAACACGCACTTATCGGCATTCTCCTATGGAGACGGCAGCCTGGGACAGCAGATCGCGCGCTGTGTGTCCGCGGGGGATGCGGCCGAGCGCAACCAAGGCAGGTGGGCCATGGCCGGGGACTTCAACACCCTGCCCCCCGGGGATCGCCCCTCTCGCCTCGGTGCCGACGCCGCGCTCTATCCCGAAGCGGAGTCGCCAATCCGGGCGTTGACGGACCGCTTCGCGACGGCCGAGACCCCGGAAACGCTGGGCGACCACCGGTGGCGCAGCTGGATCCCGTGGGGATCCAACCAACCGGATCGGCAGCTCGACTGGATGTTTCGTGGGAGCGGCATTCAGGTGCTGGAGCACCGAGTGGACCCGGCCGGTGGCCGCTGGTCCGACCATCTCCCGCTGATCACCGACCTCTTGGTCACTCCGGGGTAGAGATCGCGTCCTCGAGTCGGACCGCAAATTCATAGCCGAAGCCAACGTTCTTTTCCGCCACGAGCGTCCCGTCGGCGACGACGAGCTGTCCAGCGCGGACGAGCGTCCCGCTCGGGACCGTGAGTTCGTTCGCGCCCGGGATGGAGCCGCCCTAGCTGGCTGCTGCGTCGATGTGCACCCGGCCTGGGTGACCCACAACCCGACGGCGCGTTACCCTGCCCGCCATGGTCGGGTCGCTCCTCCTCCTCGGGCCACAGCGGCCGAGCCAGAACCTCTCGGAAGCGCTCGGTACCGTTCCCGGCGACGGTCCGGTGGTGTTGATTACTGCCGGTTGGCGCCACGATGAAGGGGAGGTCGAGAGCCTGCAGCGCGTGGCCGGGTCTTCGGCACTGCACCTCCCGATTTACCGCTGGTTCGACGAACTCATGACCAGCCAGCCCGCGCTGGCGAACGCCTGGCGCTTGAGGCAGGCCAAGGTGCTCGAGCTGAAGGCCTTGCACCGCTTGCGCCTGCTCCCCGCGATCGACGCGCTCCGCCAGATGATGGACCGCGTATCTGCTGGATCAGAGATTGCTCGTCCCCAATTCCAGTGGTCCCTCGATCACCTGCGCGAGCTCGACCAGCAACTGCTCGACCACGCGGCGGTGATCTCCCGCCAGCACCCTGAGGTTCTCCGCCCCTGGGAGCACCCGGCGGTGGCCGCGATCCACCAGCGCGTGGCCGAGGCATTCGCCGGGTCCCGGGCCATCCTCGTCGCTGGCGGACACGTCGCGGTGCTCCGGAACCGGCTCGAGTTCTTCGGACTGCGTCCGCTGCTCCACCAGGCCGTGGCGCGCGGGACTTCGGTGATCGCCTGGTCGGCGGGCGCCATGTGCCTCACCGATCGGATCGTGCTGTTCTATGACGATCCGCCCGATGGGGCCGGACATCCGGAGCTCCTCGATCGCGGCTTCGAAATGGCGGACTCCGTGGTCCTCCTCCCCCACTGCCGCGAGCGCCTCACCCTGTCCGACCGCCGACGCGTGTCGCTGCTGGCCACCCGGTTCGCCCCAGATGCGTGCCTTGGACTCGAAAACGGAGCCTGGTTGGTGCGAAACGGGGACCGTTGGCTGAACCGCGGCCCGCCTGGCAGCGCGGTGTGGCTGTGGCCCGACGGCGACGTGCGACCGCTCGCGCGCCCGTTGGAGGGCCCGGCTTGAAACGGATCCACGATCTCAGGGCACGCTGCGAGGCTTCCCCCGCACGGGCCGTGGACGAAATACGGGCGTTTATCGCTACGAATAGCTTCCCTTTGTTCGACGGTGACACCGCCATCTTCTTTTTCTGGGACGAGAGACCCTTCGAGAGCGTCTCGCTCATGAACTGGGTTTTCGGCCTAGAAAGCCGCCAGTCGTTCATTCCGCTCGGCTCTACCGCGGCCTGGTACCTGCCGCTCGAACTCCCCCACCGGGCGCGCGTCGAGTACAAGCTGGAGCTGGTTCGCCTGGGTCAACGCTTGTGGATCCGCGACCCGCTGAACCTGCATCGCGCGTTCGACCCGTTCGGTAGCAACAGCGTCGTCACCATGCCTGGCTATGCCCCGCCGCTCTGGGTCTCGGCCGACGCCGTCACCCGACCGGGCTCGCTCGTTACGCTCACCGTGAAGTCCGCGGTCTATGGAGAGGGACGCGAAGTCACCGTCTACCGCCCGAGTGAGTACAAGCCCCACAAGAAGTACCCGCTCCTGATCTGCCACGACGGACGGGACTACATCCGCTTCGCCAACATGATCCCGGTCCTCGACAACTTGATCCAGCGCCACGAAGTTGCACCGCTGCTCGTCGCGTTCACGAGCGGGGTGGACCGCAATCGAGAGTACGGCGCAAACCCAAAACAACCCGTCTTCCTCGTGGATGAGCTGCTACCGACGATGAAGGCCGAGTACCGGATCCTCGACGGCGCCGACAACGTCGGGCTGATGGGGGCGAGCTTCGGGGGGGTGAGCAGCTTGTATGCGGCGTGGGCCCGGCCTGGCGTGTTCGGAAAGCTCCTGCTCCAGAGCGGATCGTTCGTCCACACCGACATCGGACGGCACGACCGTGGGCCGCTCTTCGACCCGGTGGTCGAGTTCGTCAACCAGCTCCGGAGTGACCCGGCCCGCATCCAGGCCCGACTCTTCATGTCCTGCGGCACGTTCGAGAGCCTCATCTGGTTCAACCGCAGTCTTCGTGCCCTGCTGCAGGACCATGGGCTCGACATCCGCTTCGTGGAGTCGCAGGATGGCCACAACTGGATCGCGTGGCGAGATCGGCTACGAGATGGCTTGACATCGCTGTTTCCCGGCCATCTCTGGATGTACTACGACTGAGGTCGGGGGTCCGACGAATGACGGCTCGATGGGGTTCCCGCTAGCTGGTACAATCCAGTGAACGAACCGGGTCGGACCGGCACCGTCTCGTGCAACCGGAGAGTACATGTCCAGACGTGCGTGGCTTCCAGCGCTCCTGATGGGTTGGGCTTGCGGCTCGGACGACCCCGAGGGCGGACGGAGCCCCAGCAACACGCCACCCACCGACGGCGAAGCACCGAGCCCGTACATCGCGCCAGAGGCCGATGCGCCGGAGCCAACGGCGGACTTGGGGGAGGTGGCAGCCGCGGCACAAGCCGCCCTCGACGGCGTGCGGGCCTTCAACGGGCGCCCGGTGCAGGCGGCCTACGACGCGGCCATGGTCGGGCAGGAGGGCGCGTGCCCCGACTACTACGCGAACGACTACGGCACCTACTGGTATGACGCCTGCACCTCCTCCTTGGGCACGACTTTCTCGGGGTACGCATTCGCGTACTTTGAAGAGGACTATTACGACCCCTCCTATGACATCACCTACAGCTATTGGCAGGTGTATGGCGGGGGAACCGTCGAAGACGCGACCTCCCTCCTCGAGCTGTCGGGATCGGCGCTTTGGCTCGAGGGCGTGACCAGCGACGGCCTTGCCCAGTTGTTCCAGAGTTCGGTCAGTGGCACGTTCTCGTACGATGGGGATGCGAGTGCCGGCACATGGCTCGCCGGCGACGGGGGGGATCCTGACCTCTTCCTCTACGCGACCACCTACCCGACCTTCGACGCAAAGTATCTGTACATTGACGGAGGATACTCTGGCTTCGGTGAGGTCGGCTGGGCTGCGAGCTTTGCCGACCTCGAGCTGAGCAACGCCGGCACCGGAACGACGTGTCCCGAGGAGCCCGGGGGCTCCATGGCGATTCGCGCGGGCGATGGAGGCTGGTACGACCTCATCTTCCACGGAGCGACGTCGTACACCGTCGCCGACGAAGCGGAGTGCGACGGCTGCGCCAACGTCTTCTTCGAAGGCGCGGCGATCGGGCAGGCGTGTATCGACGTCACGAGCGCACTCGGTTGGGACGGTGTCCCGTGGTGACCCTGGGACTGCTCTTTGCGGGTTGCGGGGCCGAAGCGCCCGAACCCGCCGTGAAACCTGTGGCCGAGGTTCGCATCCCGGAGCTCGGTGCTCCCGCGTTGCTCACCCGCCTGTCGCTCGACCTTCGGGGCGTTCGGCCTTCAGAGGGCGAGATCGCGCGGGTCGAGGCCGACCCCGGCGCTGTAGACGTGCTCATCGAGCAGTTCCTGCAGGATCCTCGGTTCGAAGAGCGCGTCATCGACCTGTTCGCGGAGGTCTACCTCACCCGCACCGAGAACTACATCGTCGATTTCTCGGGTCTCGAGGTGATGTACCCGGCCGAGGAGTTGCTTCGGTCGATCGGCGAGGAGCCGCTGCGGATCGTCGCCTATGTCGCGATGAACGATCTCCCGGCGACCGACATCGTCACCGGCGACTGGACGATGGCCGACGAGGTGCTCGCCTCGATCTACCCCCTCGACTATCCGCCCGGAGAAACTGGTTGGAAGGTCGCCCACTATACCGACGGCCGGCCGGCCGCCGGCGTCCTGGCGACCAACGGCCTCTGGTGGCGGTACCAGTCGAGCGACAGCAACGCGAACCGAAAGCGGGCCAATGCAACCAGCCGAATCCTACTGTGCCACGACTACCTCACCCGCCCGATCGACTTCGACCGCAACGTGAACCTCCTCGACGAGGCGGCTCTGACCGATGCGCTCAAAGCGAACCCCGGATGTGTGAACTGCCACAGCAGCCTCGACCCGTTCGCTGCCTACTTCTATGGGTTTTGGTGGTATGGGCAGACCGTCGCAGAGATGTCGATGTACCACCCGGCGCGGGAACAGGAATGGGCCGACATGCTCGGCACGCCGCCGGCCTACTATGGCGATCCTGGGAGCTCACTCGCCGATCTCGGCTGGCAGGTGGCGGGGGACAACCGCTTCCCGGAGTGCCTCGCGCAGCGGGTGACCGAGGGGCTCCTCCGGCGCGACGCGACGCTGGGGGACTTCGATCAGCTCGTCGAACATCGCGAGGCCCTGCTCTCCTCCGGGTTGAAACTCCGCGCCCTCATCCGGTCGGTCGTGGAGAGCCCTGAATACCGAGCGGCTGCCGCCGCGGATCTCCCCGCCGAAGCGGTGCCGCTCAAGCTTGCGACCCCCCA
>CANLGQ010000237.1 GCA_947490265.1 Pseudomonadota bacterium
CGTCAGCCCAGCGCGGCGTCGAGAAGTGCCCGCGGAGAAGGCCCGGACCAGGGCGCCAGGGGCAGGCGAGGGTCGGGGCCGCACAAGCCGAGTTCGGCGAGGGCAGCCTTGCAGGGAACCGGGTTGGTATCGCTGAACAGGAAACCCACGAGGTCCCAGAGTCGGCCCATCCCCAACATCGCCTCCTGGACGTCGCCGGCGCAAAACCGATCGTAGATTGCGACGGTTTGAGAGGGCGCCACGTTGGAGAGCACCGAGATGCAGCCGGTGCCGCCGAGCGCCAGGAGCGAGAGGAACGTGAAGTCGTCGCCGGAGAGAACCGGGGTGGCAATTTTGGCGATGAGATCCCCCCCGTAGCGGAGGTCTCCGGTCGCTTCCTTTACCGCGACGACGCCCTCGTAGGCGGCGAGTTCAGCCAACAGCGCCACGGGCAGGGTTTGGGCGGTGCGACCTGGCACGTGGTACAGCACCAACGGCAAGCCGACTGCGGCGACCTGCTGGATGTGGGCTCGGAGCCCCGCCGGATTCGGCTTGTTGTAGTAAGGGAAAACCAGCAGCCCGGCGTCGGCACCCAGCTCCTTGGCGGCCCGCGCTTTGTCGACCGAGGTTCGCGTGCAGTTGGTGCCGATTCCGGCGGTGACCGGCACGCGCCCGGCTGCGACGCGACGAGTGGCCTCGACCACGGCAGACCACTCCTCGTCGGCGAGGGTGGGCGACTCACCGGTGGTTCCGCACGCAACGAGGCCGTGGATGCCGCCGTCGATCTGCCGAGCGCACAGGCGCTCGTAGGCGGGCAGGTCCAGGCCTCCACCGGAGGTGAAGGGGGTGACTAGAGCGGTATGAATCCCGTGCAACCCTGGACCTCAGAAGTCGACGCGAAGGTGCAATTGCGCGCCAAACACGGTTCCCGAGAAACCGCCTTCGCGTGTCGCATCTGTGTACTCGCGGTAGTAGCTTCCTGGGAGGAAGGCGAGGAAGGAGGCCGATGCGTCGAAGTGCTCGACGCCGGTATAGCGAACCGTGGTGTCGAACTCCATTCCGTAGCTCCGCCGCGCGCCGAAGCTGTCGGGCACCTTTGCGACGCGTGCACCGACCCAAGCCTGCTCCAACGAGAGGCCTTTCACCAACTCGCGTGCCACCGTTGGCTTGAGGAACATGGCGTTCGAGATCGCCTCCCCCGTGAGGGCGAGTTCCGTACTCCGACCGCCGTTCGCCTCGTTCGCCACGGCTGCGGCCAGAGTGGGCATCGGCTGCTCGAACAAGGCGAGGCCGATCGAGTAGTCCCGGTCGAAGGTGAAGGCGTGCAGGCGGTTGTCGGTGATGTCGTTGTCCCCGGTCGCGAGCCCGGCTTGGGCCCGCGCTGTCCACGGGGCGACATCGAGGGAGAGATCCACGACCGCGCCGACGGCGGCGATCGAGACGTCGTTGACGTCTTCCTCGAGGTTTCCGCCACCGATCTGGCCGATCACTTCGGCAGCCGCACGGATGTTGCCCATCTCGGCGTCGAAGGTCGCGTCGATCGACACCAGATTGTACGTGCGGATCGGTGCCCGGGTCCATGTCGCCCAAAGTCCAGTTTCTACCTTTTCGTTTCGGTAGGCGAAGGCGACATCGTAGGCGGTTGTATCGTCGCCTTCGGCGAGAAAGCCCTCGCTGTCGAAGTCGACTGCGCCGCTCACCCACACCTGATCCTGAACCAGGTATTCCCAGGCGATCCGGTCGGTGGTGTCGCCGAAGTCGCAATCCGCGCACAGTCCGTCGTTGAGCCAGATCCCGGCGCCCCAATGGAGCGGCATCCTGCCGAAGGAGAAGCGGCCGATGGGCGTGCGGGCCTCGCCCCAGGCTCGCCAGAGCGTGATGTCCCCAAGCGCGGTGTCGGCGTCGGTGGTCGAGGTCGGAACGGTGAGGGCGCGCTCGTCGTAGTTGGGCGGCGCCGTCTGGACCGGATTGACGTACACCCCGGGTTGGTCGCCGAACCCTACCCCGTCGAGCGCCCGGATGTCAGCGGTCAGGGAGACGTCGTCGGTGACCAGAAACCGAGGGCGAAGCCAGAGTCGGTGGCGCGCAAACCAGGACAGGCCCTCACTGTCGGCGCTCGCGCGGTCGATGCTGAGTGTGTCGTAGAGCCGCATCCGGGCGCGGTACCAGCCCTCGAATTCGACATCAGCGGCAGAAGACGCGGCGGGAGCGACGAGGCTCGCTACGGCGAGGAGTCGAGCGGTGAAGCGAGCGTGGGACACGGACGAGGCTCCCGGCGAGGGACCGGCCGATCAGGCGTTCCCATGCGACGCCGCCCTGTAGCACGGCCAAGCTGTGTGTTCGACCCCGTTACTGCTTCGCAGTGCGATCGCGCTCCGTTTTTCGCCAGAATTGGACCATGGCGAAGAAGTGATCGGTGAACTCCTCGATCTCGTGCTTCGGGAACAGGGCGGCGACCTTCTGACGCGTGATGCCGCGGAACTCTTCCGTTCCGAAGAACTCGTGGGCGACAGCGTCGAGGTCACCCAGGTAGGTAGCGTTGAATTCCTCGAAGCGATCCGCGTCGAAGTGGGTGTGCGCGATCGCATCGTACCGCTCGAGCTGCTCGCTCAGCGTCATGTCGGGGTCGCGCGCATCGAAGAAGGGCTGCCAGTTCAGGTTGAGGACTGGCTTCCTGCGGGTGGCGGCGCAGAAAATAGTCCATCGAAGCAACGCTTTCACGAGCCACGGGAAGTGGTAGTGCAGGCTCGTGACCTGGCTGTCGGGACATGCGTTCGCGAAGTCGATGGGATGGAGGGTCTCCGCTGCGCGCAGCATCTCGCAACTGTTGAAATCCCAGCCGAAGAAGCAGTTGATGGTGCGACAGGTGCGGGCGGCGTCGCGCCATTGGTCGGCGGGTAGGAAGTCGAACGCGACCTGGTATCGGTCATGAAGAGGCTTGTCCGGGTCGTATTTCACGATGTTCACTTGCGGTCCGACGCCGATGGCGCGGATGAACAGGTCCCAGTCCTTGACCGCGGCCTGAAGGTGCTGGACCCGCTTCCCCGACTTGTCGTAGGCCCGGGACAGCTCCTGGTCGTTCTTCACGTGGGTCACACCAACCCAGCCGCCGCCGTCATACGGTTTGAGAAATGCCGGATATCCGACGTTCTTTCCAACTTCCGAGAGGCTGAAGAGACGGTTGTAGCGTTGAACCGTGACCTGCCAGTCGCCGTCGGTCTCGTACTCTTTCGGGGGAAGCATCCAGGTCTTTGGGATGGGCAACCCGAGTCGCATCATCGCTGCATAGGAGGTGTGCTTCTCGTTCGCCTGGATCGACCAGGGGTTGTTGAGAACGTACACGTCGTCCATCACGGCGATCTTCTTGATCCACTCGCGGCTCGTTTGGAACCAGTGCGTCAAGCGGTCGAGGACTACGTCGTACTTCGGCTTGTAGGCGAGATCGAAGGGCTCGACCGTGACGCGCTCCACCTCGAAGCGCACGCGGTCGTTGCCGATCGGCAGGTCCAGGTCGAGTCGGCGCAGGATTGCTTCGAACGAGGCGGGCCAGCAGATGTCTGCACCCAGGGACAAACCTATTTTTCGGACTTGGTTGGCCATCGTGGACTCCGGAGTCCCGGATCCTACACGATGAGTCACCCCACGCCAGCCCTCGGACGGATCAGTTCCCGCAGTGGAGGTACCTCTCTAGGAGGAAACGGTCGTCTTCCGAAACGCCACCGGTGGGTGGCATCGTGGGCTCGTCGCCCGTTGCGCGATCGAGGATCCGGTCGCGGAGGGCGACCACCTCAGCCTCGCTGTCGAACGTCACGCCGGGGGGGGCCCCGTGCCGGTCCGGGCTGTCGGCAGCATGGCAAACCGTACAGTGTTGGGTGAAAAAGCCTCGGCCGAAACTGTCCCAGGTGGCCGCGGGCGCGTCCACACAGGGTTCCTCGTGCAGTCCGGAGTCACCCAACCCCGTGCTGTCGTCCACGGTGCAGGCGGCGAAGAGCAGCCCGGCAAGTCCCGCGTGCTTCACGAAAGGACGCCAGAGAGCGGTGCGACGCCTGATACGAAAGGTCCCGGGTCGATGTCGGCGAGCTGAAGGATCGTGGCGCCCAGCACCTCTGACGACAGGAGCGGTGCAGAGGGGGCGATTTCCCCAGAGGCCGGATCGACTCCCAATCCGTAGTACGTCTCGTCGAGGCCGCCGACCACCCGGTCGCCGGTGACGCCCGGTCCGATGATCATCGCCGAGGTGTACGGCCAATGGTCCTTCCCTGCCAACCCATTGAGCAGCGGGGTCCGGCCCATTTCCGACAGCACCACCACCACCGTCTCGTCGGCGAGCGTGCCGCCGTTGCTTCCGGGGCGCGCGCCAAGCTCGATCAGGAGCTGCGCGAGGCCGGCGAACAGGCCCTCCCATAGCGGGGCCTGGAGCACGTCGTTGTTCGCGTGGGTGTCCCACGTTCCGCCGAAGGGGCCCGGGTGCGCGAGGGTTGCGCATCGGCTCACCCCCTGGGCTAACGCATCAGCGGCGACGACAGCCTGCTCTTGGAGGGTGGAGCCGCCGGTGAAGTCCATCCCGTACCTGAGGTCCTTGAGGGTGCCGAGTTGACCTCCGGCGTCCCGGAAGTCCGCCAGGAGCTGTGCGTCGATGGCCCCCTTCGCGCTGTTCGCCCGCGCCTCGGCCCGGCGGGCCAAGTACTGGTCGACCAGGTTCTCCGAGACCCGATCGATTCCGCCGACCGGAAGCTCCGACATGTCGAGCGCGGCGCCGGAAACGAGAGCTTCGAGCTGGCCACTCGAGCCCGTGCGGCTCACCGCCACCCCGAGCGCGCCGGGGAACGACGGGCCCCCGAGAACGAGGTGGGGGAGGACGAAATCCCGGCGCTGTTCCGCGGCGAGAATTGCCGGCCAGTCCGGCGCCAACCCCGACGTCGTGCCGGTCAACGCGATCATGGTGCAGATCTCATGGGCGATGGACCGCACCAGGATCCCATTCAGGACCAGGGTTTTGGCGTGATGGGCCTCGAAGAAGGCGCGTACCGACGGTCGGAGCGCGTGATCGACGAACGAGATCCCGCCCGCGGCGCCGCGCTCGGCGTCGGCCTCCATGTCGATCGGCAAGTCGAAGCCGTCTACGAACACCCGCGTGGGGTCCCAGCCCCCGGGGTTGAACACGAACACGAACTTGCGGTGGCTTCCCGTCAGCGCGTGAGCGGACCGGGACGCGCCGAGCGCGGCAAGGACGCCGGCCATCGACGTGCCGGAGAGGATCTCCCTGCGTGAAAACATCGCGCCTCCCTAGTACAACACGAAATCAGGATCGCGAAGTAACGCGCTCAATAGGCCGGTCCATGCCGCGTTTGCCTCCCCGGTGACCGCATACAGGTCGGACCAGAGGGCGAGGTTTGCGTTCACCTCCTCCCCGTCCGCCGACACGCGGGTTCCGAAGACCCGGAGATGGAGTTCCTGGACCTGCGCCGCCATGGCCGCGCCCCCCGTGTCGGGCGTCTCGGTGAAGTCGACGTGGTGAAAGAGCCGGGCGTGGTCGAGATCCGCCTGATCGTTGGCGACGACGAACGAGGCGGCGGCTTCGGCGAGGCGCTCCTGCACCAAGAGCAACGTTGGATTGGTCGTGGTGGCGTTTCGGGTCGTGAAAACACCATCCGCCCCCCCAGCGAGGGTCAGGAACCCGACCTGGTCGCTCTCGAGCATGTCCCATCCGGTGTATTCCCATCGAAAACCGGTCAAATCCTCGACCTGAGACGCCAGGAGGTGGGGGGTCGCAAGCTTGAGCGGCACCGC
>CANLGQ010000238.1 GCA_947490265.1 Pseudomonadota bacterium
CTCGACCCCGACCCGGAGCGCCGACCGAATCCCGCGGCGCTGCGGGCCCGGCTGGCCGCGGTGCGATCGGGCCGCGCCGTGCTCGATCGGCGGATCTCGGATGCCTTGGCCCTGGTGCGGAGCGCCCGCGAGGCCTCGGCCCGGTACCGGCAGCTCGGAACGCAGGTTCGCGACGAAACCAACGCCGTCGCCGCACAGGCGGCTCGCGTCCCCGGTCCGGCCCCGGTCGCCCTGAAAGCGGGACTGTGGGCGGCTGAGGATCGCGTGCAGGAGCTCGCGCTGGAGCGTGCGTACGCTTGGATGGAGGCCACGGAGGCCGCAACGAAGGTGCTGACGCTGGCGCCCGAGGACCACCCCGCAGGAGACGAGGCGCGACAGGTACTCGCGCAGCTCTGGTGGGAGCGGCTGAACGAGGCCGAACAACGGGCCGATCCAATCGCAGCGCGGGTAGCGGAGCGCTGGGTGCGCCGGCACGATCGCGGCCCGCTGGTCGCCGCACTCGACGGGTCCGCCTCGCTCGACCTGTCCTGCGAGGTTCCGGGCGCGATCGCGCGGATCTCGCGGTTCGCGGAGCGCGGTCGTCGGCTGATCCCCCTCCCGGTGTCCGAGCGCGCGCTCCCCCTCACCGAGGAGGCGCTCGCCCCCGGGTCGTGGCTCGTCGACGTCTCGGCGCCCGGATTCGTCACGGCGCGGCTCCCGGTCGCCCTGGATCGACAGGAGCACCACGCCGCGTCGGTGCAGCTCTACACCGCCGATCAAATCGGGGACGGGTGGGTGGCGGTGCCCGCGGGCCGCTTTCAGCTCGGCGGCGATCCCGGGGCCCGCCAGGCGCTGCAGGCCTGCCGCCCGTGGCTGCCCGACCTGTTCGTGCAGACCACCTGCGTGCGCACCCGCGACTGGCTCGATTTCCTCGACGATCTCCCGCCAGAGGAGGCCCTCGGCCATGTGCCCGCGGAGTCGGGTCTCTTCGGGGCAACCGGCCGCCGGCACTTCACCCGGGACGGCGGCCGCTGGCGACTGCCCGACGGGTGGGATCCGAACTGGCCGATCTTCTCGGTGAACCTGGACGACATCACCGCGTACGCCGCGTGGCTCTCTCGCCGCGAGGGCCGCGTTGTGCGGCTCCCGACCGAGGAGGAATGGGAGAAAGCCGCCCGGGGCGTGGACGGCCGGGTGTTCCCGTGGGGATCCGGCTTCGATCCGACCTTCGCGCACATGCGCCGCTCGCGGGAGGGCGCGCCGCGTCCGCATCCGGTGGGCGATTACCCGGTCGACGTGTCGGTGTATGGGATCTGCGACATGGCCGGGGGAATGCGCGAGCTCACCTCGTCGCACTTCGACGCGGGCCAGCTGGTGATCCGCGGCGGCACCTGGGGCGACGACGCGGACGACCTTCGCTGCGCGAACCGCGCCGGCCTCCAACCCGACTTCCGCTACAGCTTCATCAGCTTCCGCCTCGTGGCCGACGCGCCGCGCCCGACAGCCGCATTGGGCGCGACCCCTCCCCGTTTCCTCCCCACAGGATAGGGGGCCGCGAGCGTGGGGTGCCGATGTTTTGGTGGGTCCTGGCAGCATGCGGCGGCGGCGAACCCACCGACGACGGGAGCGCGAGCCTCACCGACACCGGGCCGTTCTCCGGCACGCTCGCGCTGTCGTTCCAGATCTCCGCCGAGTTGATCGAAGTCCTCGATCCCCCCGAGACCGCGGCGGGCACGTTCTATGGCTCGATCTACCGGAACGACGAGGTCAACTCCTTCGGACCCATCGAAGGGGCGACCGCCCTCGGCGACCTCGAGATCGTGCTCGACCTCGGCTCCAGCGGCGGACCGGTAGGGCCGGTGCTCGTCACCGATGAACTCCCGGTGGACATCGTGGTGATCCTGGGCTTCCTCGACACCGACGCCAACCACACCGACTACTCCCCCGACTCGGGTGATCCGGTCACCCTTCCCGGTCAGAACAAGTTCCAGGTCGAGGCCGACGCCGAGACGCCGGCCACCGTGCTCTTCTCCCTCCTCAACCCCTGAGGCCGCCATGTTCGCGTTCGCCCTCTTCGCCGCGTGTTCCGAACCCACGACCGACCCGTCGAGCAACGAGCCGGAGGTCGTCGACTTCGTGACCGAATTCCCGGCGGCCCCCACGGGCGGGCTCGAGTGGGTGACCCCCGAACTGATCGTCGAGCCGCAGTCCGACGTCATGTTCTGCACCTTCGACACCTACACCGGCCCGACGATCGGCCTGCACGCCCAATACGGCTGGCAGTCCCCCTTCGGTCACCACGTCACCTTGAACGAGACCACCATGAGTCCGCTCGACCAGCCCGACGGGGCGACCGTCGATTGCAGCGGGGCGTCGACCGAGACCATGGTCGACGTCCAGCCGATCATGGTCGGGGGCGACGTGAGCGGGATCACCCTGCCCGACGGCCAGGCCGCGTACCTGTCGACGGGGACGCGAATCATCATTCAGTCCCACTACGTGAACACCACCACCGACCGGATCCGGGTGAAGGACGCCATCCAGTTCGCGACCATCCCCGAAGCCGACGTCGAAACCTGGGTCGCACCCTTCGTCTACGTGAACACCGACCATCCGATCCCCGCCGGCGGAACGCTGTCCATCGACTTCGATTGCACCTGGGACACCGACGTGAACCTGCTGTTCCTCGGCGGGCACATGCACGAGTGGGGCACGGCCTACTCGGTCGACCACACGCCCGCGGGAGGTGCGACGAGTCGTATCTACGATATCCCGGTTTGGGACACCGAATATCGCGACGCGCCGCTCTACAACAACTACGCCATGGGGGAGTTCCCGGTGGCCGCCGGCGACACGTTCAAGACCACGTGCAGCTGGGAGAACGACACCGACGACACGCTCGCGTTCCCCGAGGAGATGTGCGCAACCTTCGGAATGTACTACCCCGGAAAGACGCCGTGGATTTGCGACGCTACCCCCTGATCGCCCTGGCGGCCTGCACCGGTGATCCGGCGGACAGCGGCGCACCGGCGGGCGACACCTCCTTTTCGGCGATCCGCGACGAGATCCTCCTGCCCACCTGTGGCTTTTCCACTTGTCACGGCTCGGGGACCGGCGGGCTCACGATCACCGCTGAAGGAGCCTACGCGGCGCTGGTCGAGGCCCCCTCGTCGATCTCGCCGGGCGACATCCTGGTGATTCCGGGAGATCCCGACGGGAGCTACCTGGTCAAAAAGCTGGACGGCGCCGCCGACATCGTGGGGGGCCCGATGCCCGTTGGGGCGCCGCTCAGCGCGTCGGACCTCTCCCGGATCCGAACCTGGATCGCCGCCGGCGCCCCCAACGACTGAGGGCGACCGGCCGATCACGGGCGTTGTTCTCTTCCCCCAAGCGCCGCAGGGTGCGGTATAGGGAGGCGATGTCGTCCCCCTCCCGCGCCCACGTCGCCATCTACACCACGAGCGTGTGCGGCTACTGCCTGGCCGCAAAGCGTTTGCTCGAGAAAAAAGGCGTCACATTCGAGGAGATCCGCGCCGACGCGTCCGATGATCTGCGCCTGTGGTTGAGTGAAGTGTCGGGACAACTCACCGTCCCGCAGATCTTCATCAACGGGGCCTCCATCGGTGGCTACAGCGAACTTTCCGGGCTCGACCGACAGGGCAAGCTCGATGGATTGCTCGGCACCTCCGCCGCGAAGGAAGCCATCCTGCACCTGCGCCGGTAGCCTGGTTACCCGGAACGAGGGCGGGATCCCAAGCGGCCGCTCGGGAACGACTCCGCCTTCGGGCGCCGCCTCGGAGGGCCTGGTAGCTGGACCGGCCGTCGCCGTAGGCGCGAACCTCCCCGGGAACCTCGGTGTCGCCGCCGCGGACCGCGCTCGATCCCCCAAAGTGCCCCGCACCCAGCGGATCCGCCGGCCGTCCGCGCCCTCTAGCGCACTTGTTCGACCCCCAGTCGCACGAACGAAGTGCGGGTCCGCAGGTTCTCCAGGGTGCCGACTAGGTTCCGCTCGACCTCGTCGTCGCTCGTACGGTCGCGGGTGTCTGCGGCGATGACCGGCGCGAGCCACGCCGACCGCGCGTTGAAGGTGCTCTCCAAATCCAGCGCGTCCACCATATCGGACACGACGAGCAGTGCATCAAGGTACTGGTTCCGGCAGCTGTCCATGGCCAAACACATTTGAAAGACGTCGCCTTCGCCGTTGTAAATTTGCCGCTCCAGCATCCATGTCCAGTCGGTGCCGTGCGGGAGAAAGCCGAGCCTTCCGGTCCGTGGATCGAGCCATGCGTAGTAGTTGTTCGGCAATTGGTAGCCGTCCCAGTGCATGGTCACGGCCTCCACGGCGGCGTAGGTCGTAAACGCGTCGAGATCGACGAGCGCGTCGAGGCCTGTCCCGGGCTCGGCGGCGTCCCAGTCGGCGAGGACGGCGGCGAGCTCAGTGAGAAAGACCTCGTCGCGAGAGCCTTCGTCGAGTTCGAGGAGCGAGGTGTCGCCACCAAAGTCGCCCCCGCGGCTGCCTTCCAGCAACATGCCACTCGAATCCGCGTACCAACGGTGGAGGAACCGATCGTCGACCGACTCCACATGAACGTACAGACCGAAGTCTGCGCCATTGTATGTCACGGAGGCCCAGCCGACCCGCGGGGCGGGGATCCCGGCGGCGGCGAACACCTCGTAGGCGAGCGACTCGCGCACGAACGTGGGGTCGTGCAGCCCGTTGTTCAGCGTGATCTGCTCCAGACCGCGCAGCCGCTGATCGGGAACGCGGTCGTTCAGATCAATGCTGAACGCCGGCTTTCCCTCGAGTGGCTCGAACGAGCCGCCGCCCTTGAGCCGCACGGTCACCTCGAAGTCGATTCCCTCGAACGTCAGTGTCCCGGGAACGCCTGGTCCGTCCTTCACATTCAACGCCGGTTCGTCTCCCGGAGAAACCTCGATCGCGAACGACTGGACCTCGTCGTCACCGAACAGCACGTCCGACGCGTCATTCGCGCGACCGGGCGCCGCCAGATTCGGCTCCCCCGGCGTGCTGCGGCCGGTCGACACGCGAAACCCTCCGTCTGGCGCGGAGGCCCAGGCCAGATCGGCGCCGAGGCCAACGACGTCGACGCGGTCCATCTCGACGCCGGCGGCGCGGAGGATCAGCCTGTCCGTGGCGGAAGAGATCTCGAACGGGGCATGCCCATCGATCCCCGTGCCGTCGGCCACAATCAACACCCGCCCACCCGCTTCGAGAACTCTGCCCGGCGCGCCACGCCACGCTTCGCCCGAGCTGTCCTCGAGTGTCACGCGGCCGAGATCGATGGCACCGGTGCAGCCGTTCCACAGCTCGACCCAATCCGGGAACGACCCGTCATTGGCCCGCCAAGCCGATTCGTTCAAGGCCATCAGCTCATTGATCCACATGTGGGGGATCGGGGGGACCGAACTCGGCATCGGGGCGTCGGGGGTGGTCGCGCGGCTGCACGCCAAAGCGAACAAGAGCGTAGGCATCATGGGCATCCCGACCCTTCGAACGCCACGTTTCCGACGACATCGGCGACGGGGATGGTAGCGAGGAAGACGTCGCGACCCCACTCTAGCCCTTGACCAAGCGCGCAGCCTCGGTCTGAGCGGGAGAGTTATTAAGGAACGTGAAAAGATGGCTTGAAAAGCCCTGAAGTGCTGGATATCTTGTGGTTGTATTCAAAGGCCACGAGATATCCAGGAGCACTTCAGGTGAAGCC
>CANLGQ010000239.1 GCA_947490265.1 Pseudomonadota bacterium
GGGTCGGCGCTGAGGGTGCGACTGTGCGTCTCGCCCTCGGAACGCACTCCGGCCGCCACCGCCGCATAGTCGGCGGCGCGCTCCGCAGTCCACGCGTCATAGAGCGATTGAAGGCTCTGACCGAAGGCCTTTCGCGTGGGCAGGAGGAACGGGACGTGTCCGCCGTAGAGGTGGACCCAGCGCGTCCAGACGTCTTCCCCGCGGTGGTCGGCGATCCACTGGATGAAGTCCTGACCATAAATGTAGCGCAGGTTTCCGGAGGGCGGATCGATCTGGAAGCCATCCATGTTGCCGAGCGGCGGCCAGTCATTCTCGAGGGCGGACGTGCGGAGGAGCATCTCGGCGAGGGCGGACCGCCCGCGGCCCCCTTGGGTGTGCCGGGTCTCTTGGAACGTGGCGAAACCCTCGATGATCCAGCCCGGGGAGACGTCGTTGGTGGTGGCGGCCCGCCCGACCAGCTTGCGCGCCGCCGAAACGATCGCGTGGTGGGTGTCCATGTGCAGCACATGGGTGAGCTCGTGGGTGAGGATCGCGTCCGACCAGTCCTCATAGAGGTTGAGGTTGCTATCCTCCTGGGGTGCCGTCACGTACATGGTGATGGCGTTGTAGGGGATCACCCCGGCGAAGCCGTTCGCGCTGTCGGTGCGATCGACCAGCACGACCTGCGTCCTCCGGCGCGGGACCCAAGCGAGCTCCTCGGTCATCGTGTCGTAGATGGACTCCGCCGCCTGGGACAATTCGTCGGCGACCTGCTCGCACCCCTGGTGGAAATGGATCTCGAAGTGCTCGGTGCGGAGGGTGCGCCACTTGAGGTCGGGGTCGTAGGTCGCCGCGGAAGCAACGGCCGCGAACAGCGCAATCATGTCGAGCCCTCGGAGAGCGGAGCGTACCCCCAAGTCTGCCACGAGGCCTGCACCCTGCGCATGGGTGTCGAGCGGGATAGCGCGAAGCGGGGGCTCCGCATGACCGGTGGACCGATCCTAATCGTGGATGACGAGGACGATCTCCGGACGTTGCTCGATATTCACTTGCGCCGGGAGGGATTCCAGACCGCCCTCGCCGCGAGCGGAACCGAAGCCCTGGAGGCCGCGGCGCGGACGCCGCCGTCGCTCGTCGTGCTGGACCTCATGCTGCCGGATCTCTCTGGAACCGAAGTCTGTCGCCGATTGCGCGCGATGCCCGACCTGAAGGGCGTGCCGGTGATCATGCTCACCGCCCGGGGCGAGGAGATCGACCGGGTCGTGGGGTTCGAGGTCGGTGCCGACGACTACGTCGTCAAATCGTCGTTCTCCATGCGCGAGTTCGTCTTGCGGGTGCGCGCCGTGTTGCGCCGCGGCGTCACCCCCCCGCCACCCGACGAGCCGCCCCAGGATCGCCGTCAGTTCGGGGCGCTGTCGATCGACGCCGCCGGGCACCGGGTGTTCGTGGATGGGGAGGAGGTCGGGCTCACCGCCACCGAGTTCCGGCTGCTCGATGCGTTGGCTCAGCGCCCGGGCCGGGTGCTCACGCGGGGCATGCTGCTCCAAGAGGTCTGGGACATGCCCCCGGACCTGAACACCCGCACGGTGGACACGCACATCAAACGGCTTCGGGAGAAGCTCGGCTCGGCTTCCGGCAACCTCGAGACCGTGCGGGGGGTCGGCTACCGCTTCACGGCGGGGAGGAGCGAGTGACCCCCCCCCGGCTGCTTTGGCCGGCGCTCGGCGCCCTCGCCGTTCTGCTGGCGGGCGCGGGTTGGATTTCCTTCGACACCGGCCTTTTTCCGTGGGGGCTCTTGTCGATCCAGGCGGGGGTCGCGCTCGCTGTCGGCCTCGCGATCCACCGGCTCGACGTGGAACCGCCCCTCGCGCGCCCCGAGCCCTCGCAGCGCGATGTGCCCTCGCGTCTCGCCGCGGCGGAGGCCGAGCGGGCTGCCGTCTCCGCCGAGCTCGCGATGGTCCGGGAGATGGTCGAAGTCACCCCGAACGGCTTGCTCGCGGTCGGTCGAGATGGCCGGATCCGCTATGCCAACCCCGCGCTCCGGCAGATGCTGCGGGTGCCCGACGACCCGATCGGCCGCACGCCGGTCGAAGTCATCCGCCTCGCCGAGCTGGAAGACGCGGTCGAGGCCGCCCTGGCCGGCACCCCCCGCGAGCACCGGTGCGCCTTCGGCACGACCGACCTGCTCGTTCGGTCGTTTCCCCTCGGCGGATCGGCGATGGTGGTCGTGAACGACGTCACCGGGTACCGGGAGGCCGAGCGGTCGCGGACCGATTTTGTCGCCAACGTGTCCCACGAACTGCGCACCCCGGTGACCGCGGTCATGGGCTACGTCGAGACCCTGATGGCCGAGGCTGAGCGCCTCCCGCCCGATCTCGCCCCGTTGCTCGAGGCGGTGGAGCGCAACAGTCGTCGCCTGGCCAACCTGTTCGAGGACCTGCTGAAGCTGCACCGGATCGAGGCCCGGAGAAACGATCTGCCACTCGAAAAGTTGCCACTTCGGCCGATTCTGGTGGAGGCGACGGTGACGACTTTCGACAACGCGCGGGCCAAGCAGCAGGTGTTCGCCATCGAGTGCGATCCGGAGCTCGAGGGGTTCGTCCACGAGGAGGCGTTGGCGACCATCGTGAGCAATCTGGCCTCCAACGCAGTCAACTACACCAACGTCGGCGGTCGCGTCACCGTCCGCGCGCGGTGGGGTGCCGGCGCCCCGGTCGTGGAAGTGGAGGACGACGGGATCGGCATCGATCCGGTTCACCAGGAGCGCATCTACGAGCGCTTTTTCAGGGTGGACGAGGCGCGCAGCCGGCGGGCCGGCGGCACCGGCCTCGGTCTCGCCATCGTGAAGCACCTCGCGCTGGCGACCAACGGCCGGCTGTCGCTCGAGAGCGCGGTCGGGAAGGGAAGCCGCTTCCTCCTTCAGCTTCCAAAGACCAGCGGTGGACCTAGTCCACTACCTCCACTTCATCCCGGCTAACGGTGCGGACGAGCTCCCGCAGCGTGTCGGCGAGATCGGGGTGCCCGCCCTGGCGATAGACCTCGACGAGCTGACCAACGAGGTCTTTGGCCCGTCGGAAGCCGGTGATCAGGTCGCCCGAGATGTCCGTCTCGCTTCGGATCATCAGGAGGACCTCCTCGAGCTTCGTCCCCTCGGCCCAGGCGCGGCCGAGTTGGAGTAGGTCGGGGTCCCACGTGGTCTCGGTCGCAGCAAGCTCGTTCCCCTCTCGAACCGCCTGATGGCCGAGCACCTGAGCCACTTGCGACACGAGCGCGCGATCTTCGGAGCGAAGCCGAAAGTTGCGCTCGGCGTGGCGCGGCAGCTCGTTCGTGAGCGCGCAGAGCACGCCGAACAGCCGCGCGGGGCTGAGTCCTTCAAGGACGCCGCTCAAGACCAGCTCGGTCATCGGGATCTCGGCGATCTGGATGTGCTGCAACACCCTCGCGCCGGCGTTGAAGCTGAGCTCGTCGTCGAGGTAGCCAACCCGCTGGAGCCAGACGACCTTGCGGTCGAATTCGTCCCAGCACCGACTGCCGGCCCGGCTGGCGCGGGCGGCGAGCCGGGCCGCGCTCTTGCCTCCCACCTCGTCGGCGACCCGGCGCTGCTCCTCCGCCTTCCGAGCGAGGTGCCAGGCCAGGAAGCTCTTGTCGAGGATCTCGCGGATCCGGTCCGGCGGGTGGCGGTGGAGCAGGTTGACCACCGAGTTCCAGGACAGGTTGAAGCTCGACCGCACCGGCTCGTAGGCTCCGCGCCGATAGGTGTCGAGCATCGGGCGGAGTTCGCCGTACTCCTCGAAGTCCATGCGCACGACGACGTGGCCTTCCTGGTCCATTCCCCGGCGGCCGGCTCGACCCGCCTTCTGCATGAACCCTCGGGTGGGGAGCGGCGACATCGTCCGTCCGTCGAACTTCTTGAGCCCGTCAAAAACAACGGTTCTGGCGGGCATGTTGATGCCCAGGGCAAAGGTGGACGTGCAGTACAGCACCTTCACGAGCTTCGCCTCGTAGAGCTGCTCGACCAGGGCCTTCAGCGAGACGTGCAGGCCGGCGTGGTGAAACGCGATGCCCTTCGAATAGAGCGAGCGGACGTCGGAATCCAAAGCGGGGCCGATTTCGGCGGCGGCTCTGCGGAGCCAGGCGTCGAGGCGATCGGACTCCTCTGGCGTCAGGAGCGTGCGGTTCAGCCACTGCGCCAGCGCGCGGGCGTGGACCTCGGTGTCCCGCCTCGAGAAGACAAAGTACAAGTAAGGGAGTAGGTTTTCGTCCTCGAGCGCCCGGAACACGTCGAGGTGGCTCGTGCGCCGCGAGGAGCCTCCCCGATCCCGGCCTCGGCTCCTCCCTTTTCGGTTGCCGCGGGTGTCGGCGAACGTTCGACCGCCATCCTTACGGAAGCGCGCGTCGTAGTCGTCGGCGGTGACCAATCCGGTGCGCTCGGAGAACAAGTGGAAGGTGAGGGGAACGGCCCGCTTCGTCTCGACGACCACCTCGACCGGCTGGTTGCGGACGAACTCGAGCCAGGCGGAGAATTCTTGAAGGTTGGCCAGCGTGGCCGAGAGGCCGACGATCAGCACGTGTTGGGGGAGGTAGATGAGCACCTCCTCCCACGTCGTGCCGCGCTCGCGATCGTCGAGGAAGTGGATCTCGTCGAGGACCACCGCCGCCAGATCGTCGAGGTTCTCACCGGAGAGCAGCATGTTTCGAAGGATCTCGGTCGTCATCACGAGGCACGGGGCGTCGCGCCGGATCACGAGGTCGCCGGTGACGAGACCGACCTTCTCGGCGCCGTGCAGGCGGATGTAATCGCGAAACTTCTGGTTGGAGAGGGCCTTGACCGGGGCGGTGTAGACCACCCGGCGCCCAGACGAGAGGGCCTGGTCGACGATCCAGTCGGCCACCACGGTCTTCCCGGTGCCGGTCGGCGCGGACACGAGCACGCTGCGCCCGGCCCCCAACGCCTGGATCGCCTTCGTCTGGAAGGCATCGAGTTCGAGATCGCGGTACAACATCCGGGAGGTTTCCAAAGTGGCTGGTCTGGTAACGCGGTTTCGCCCCCTTCGTTTGGCCCCCTGTTGACGCTCGCGCTCGCCTGGGCGGCGGCCCTATCTGGGTTGGTTCTCGGCGGGATCGCTGCGGTGGTGCCTGGTTTTCCTGGCTGCGCGATCGCGCTGCTGGGCCTCGTGGCCTTCGCTGGGCTGACCGACTTTGAGGTGGTCGGACCCTCCGGACTCGCGCTCGCCGCCGGCGTAGTCGCGGTCGCGGCGGCGGCTCAGCTCGCGTCGCCGGTGACCGGGAATCGCGCGGTGGAGGGCTCCGCCGGCACCGCCACTGGCGCGGCGCTGGGCGCGGCGCTGGGTGCGCTCGTGCCCGTGCCGGGGGCGAGCCTCACCTTCGCGGTGTTGGGGGCGCTCGCGGTCGGCATCCTGACCGTCCGGTCGGGATTCCGGGACACGGTGCGCGGCGTGCTCGGCACGGCCGGCGGCTGCCTCGCGGGCGCTGGGGTGGACTTTGCCGCGACGGTCGCGGTCGGCGCGATCCTCGCGGTGGCCGACTTCTCCGCGACGCTCGGCTAACCCCAAAAATACAGAAGTCCCGGGTCGCAGAGGCGGCCGGGACTTTGTATAGCGTCAATACTGTGCCTCGGCTCTCCGGTGGCGTCAACCGTTTTCGCGATCAATCGTCGAGGCGATCCGCGAGCGCGGCGTCGA
>CANLGQ010000240.1 GCA_947490265.1 Pseudomonadota bacterium
CGACAGCCCGCAGAACCAGACGCCACCCGGCCAATCTCCGAGCCAGGACCATCCGTACCGGGTCACGAGCCGCGTCTTCCCCGACCCGCCCATCCCGAGCACGGTCACCAGCGACGCACCCTCGTCGAGCCGCCCCGCCAGCACCTGCAGATCCGCATCGCGCCCCACGAAAACGTCGCGCTCGTGGGGGAGGTTGTGCCGAACCGCCTTGACGGGGAGCCAGTGATCTCCGTCGAGGACCACCCGGTAGGCCTTCTCGCCGTCGGGCGGCGGCGCGAAAGGAGCGTCCGCCCCGCCGACCTCGAAGATCTCCATCGGCTCGGCCACGCCCTTTACGCGCCAGTGGCCGTGAGACTCGACGCGCAACGAGGTCCCGCCCAGCACCGCCCGCGCGTCCGCCGTCAGCAGCGTCTGGCCGCCCTGGGCCAGCGCCATGACCCGGGCAGCGACCGGCTTCGCGAGACCCTCGATCTCCGCGGGCTTCGCTCCCCGCGCCCGGTCGGCCGCCGAGTTCTCGAGGAGAACGACCGAACCGACGTGGATGCCGACCCGGGCCACGAGTTCGAGCGGTCGGATCGCCCGGTGATAGGCGAGCCCGTAAGCCACCGCAGCGGCGACCGCAGGAAACAGGAGCAGGAACCCGTCCGTCCGATCGATCTCCTTCCCGTCGTGGTGGACGAGGAGATCGCGGGCGAGGCGGTCGTGACGGGTCCAGAGTGCGGCCATCGCCGCGTCACCCAGGTGCTCGGTCAGCTTTGTGCTGTCGACGATGTCGGTGAGGAGGAGGACGTGGGAGGTCATGGGGCCTCGAGGGTGGCGCGGGCCTTCGCGCCGATGCGCCGAGGGAGGCGGGTCGAAGCGGGCAACGGGATCCCCCCACGCCGGCGGGGAATGCGCTGCGACTGCCCTCCGTCCAGACGATCGGTCGGCGAAGAAGCCAGGACACACCGCGGGGTCCGCGCATCGCCGGCAACCGATCGCACCAAACCGCTCCGCCAGATGGGTTGAAGCATACACGAGACGGCGGTTCCCTTCGGGGACCCGCTCCAGGCCGCACCTCGGCCGCTCGATTCGGGGCCGCCACGCACGGGAAGGAATCCGCTTCGAGGGATATCACACCGGAGGCGGAGGCTTCGCCTTGGTTGCCGCACTTCTGTTCTCGTGCCTCGGTGCGCCGCCGCCCCCCGCGGGCGACTCCGGTTCCCCGCCGGTCCCCCCCGCCGACTCAGGCGCGCCCCTCGACCTGTGGGTCTCCGGGCCGACGACGGTCGACGCCCTCCGCCAGCTCGTCGGAAGCCCCTCTGGCTGGCTGATCTTGAGCAATCCAACAGGCTATCGTCTTCAGGTCCAGCGCGTAGCGTCGAACGGCAACCTCGCCGATCCCGCTTCGGTGCCGATCACGCCGTTCGCGCAGCACTACCGGGGGCTGTGGACCGGGAGCGAGTACGCGGTCGTGGCGGTGACGAACCAGGACTACTACGACCTCGTCGCGACGCTCGACGTGCTCCGCGTTCCGGTGGCCGGGCCCATCCCCCCGGTCTCGCACCGGGTTGGCGAAGGGCTCGGCTGGCCGGGCGATCTGCAAGGCGCGTGTGACGGGGTCGGGGCCTGCGTCGTGGCCCTGAAGGACGCCCATTGGCTCGCCACCGGCGAGACGCTCCGCCTGTCGTTCGACGCCGCGGGCGCCACCGCCCCGATCGCCCCGATCGGGGCCGGGGAGTCCCGCCGCCCACTCGACGCGGTCCGCGACGGCGACCGCACGCTGCTGGCACTCGGCGGGGGCTCGGAGCCGAGCGGGCTCGCGTGGTTGCCCGACGATCCGACCCAGGCCGCCGAGTCCCTGATCCCCACCCCGGGCATGCGCCTCGCCGCGGGTCCCAACGGGATCTCCTTGGCGGCGGAATCGCACTACGAGCCGAACGGCGACTCCGGGCTCCCGCTCGGGGCGTGGAGCGTCCGCGCGGAACGCGTTCAACACGGGGTCGGGCTGCTCGACGCGGATCCGATCGACCTCGGACCCGGGATCCTGGCCGGCGTCGCCCACACTGGCGCCACCTTCGTGGTGGCGCTGATCGACGCCGACGTGCCCTACCTGGTGCGGATGGAGGCCGACGGCCTCGCCGGCGAGCGGATCCCCGTCGTGGGGGCGCCGACCGCGGCCCCGATCCTCGCGAGCGGGCCGGCCGGGCACCTGTTGTGGGGCACCACACTCATCGCGGCCGACCCCCCGTTCTTCGTGCGGATCGAGGTCGACGTCCCCGCCGGGGGGGCCTGCAGCGACAACGCCGGGTGTCTCTCCGGGGTGTGCGACGCGGGGGCGTGCGACTGATGCGCCTCCAGCACCTGTCGCTGACCACGGATCCCGGCCTCGAGGACGTCGCGCTCGACGAGCTGCGGGAACTGGCCGGGCCAACCGTCGCCGGTGTCCTTCGGCCGGACGGGCGCGCCGGCCACCTCCGGGTCGAAGGCGAAGGCGACCTCCTCGGATCCGCCCTCCGGATGCGATCGATCCACCACATCGTCCGGCCGATCGCCGAGTTTGCCGTGCCCGATGCCGAGCCCCTGCGGGCGATCCGGTCCGCGATCGCGGAGATCGCCCCCGCGATCCCCGAGTTCGGCCCGGTGGAGGCCACCTTCCGCGTCACCTGCGCCCGAAGCGGCGACCACCCGTTCACCAGCGAGCAGGTCGAGCGGGAGGCCGGCGCCGGGGTACGCGACGCGCTGCCTCGCGCGGTCCGGCTCAAGGGGATGGACGTCGAGGTCCGCTGCGACGTGCGCGGGGACCGGGCCCAGGTGGGCGTGCAGCTTACCGGACGGTCGCTGTCCCGGCGACCCGGTGTCTATCGGCCGCACACCTCGCTTCGGGCGAACGTGGCGTGGGCGATGCTGGCCCTCGCCCACCTCGACGCGCCACCGACGCGGCTGCTCGATCCGTTCGTCGGGGCGGGCACGATCCTCTCCGAGGCGGCGGCGCGCTGGCCCCAGGTGGGGCTCTTCGGCAGCGATCGGGAGGCCCGAACCGCAACCGGGGCGCGACAAAACCTCGGAGATCGCGCGGAGATCCGCGAGGGCGACGCCCGCCGATTGGGCCAAGTCTGGCCCGACCACACCTTCGACCTGCTGGTGACCAACCCGCCATTCGGCCATCGCCTGGCGGGCGACGCGGACCTCGGTAGCTTGTACCGGGCCTTTCTCGAAGGCGCGGCCGATCGGGCCGAGCCCGGCGCGCGTCTCGTGGTGCTGGCCCAGCGCCGCGGCGACTTCAACCGGGCGCTGCGCGCGGTGGATCGCTGGGAGACCCGCCACGTGCGGATGATCGAACTCGGCGGCCTCTATGTCGGGTTGTTCGTGCTGGCGCTCCGCTGACGGCAGCCCCGCGGGAGTGACGCACGCCGCCCGACGCGCTACAACCCGAGGGACGGAGGCTCCCCCGTGTCCACCCGCGCCTGCTGCTGCTGCTGCTGTATGCCGGCCGGGGTGCGCGCGGACTGACCTCCCACGACCCCCGGCCTCGCGCCGGGGGATCTCTCTCTCTCCGGCGAGGCCTTTTCGCAGGAGCTGAGATGACCATCGTGCATGTCCTCTACGAGAACGAAGCCTGGCTTCCCCCCCTGGCCGACGCCCTGGCCGCGCGCGGAGTTCCCTTCCGCCCGTGGTTCGTCGAAGGCGGGACCTTGGACCTGACGCGGCCCGCCCCCGACGGCGTCTTCGTCAACCGGATGAGCCCGTCGGCCCACACCCGCGGGCACCAAGGCGGCGTGCGCTACGTCGCCGAGCTGCTCGCCTGGCTCGAGGCCAGCGGTCGCCGGGTGATCAACGGGTCCTCGGCCTTCGCCCTCGAGGTCAGCAAGGTTCGCCAGGACTGGACGCTCCGCGCCCACGGCATCGCCACCCCCGACACCCTCGCGGTGGTCGGCGGCGACGGCCTGCTCGAGGCCGCGCGGCAACTCGGCGCCCCCTTCGTCACCAAGCACAACCAGGGTGGAAAGGGCCTCGGGGTCTCGCTCTTCCGCGATCTCCCCGCGTTCGAGGCCCACCTCGCGGCAGGCCTCCTGCCCGACTCCCCCGACGGGGTGACGCTGCTCCAGCGCTACATCGAGCCCGCCAGCCCGTTCATCACCCGGGTGGAGATCGTCGACGGCCAGTTCCTCTACGCGCTCCAGAGCAGCACCGTGGGGGGCTTCGAGCTCTGCCCCGCCGACGCGTGCCAGGCCGACAGCCAGTTCTGCCCGGTCGGTGGAAAGGGCAAGTTCTCCCAGCGCACCGACGTCACCGCCGACGACCCGCTGGTTCGCCGCTACCTCAGCTACTGCGCGCGTCACGGGCTCGACGTCGCGGGGATCGAGTTCGTCGAAGACGCGCACGGGCGCCGCTACACCTACGACGTCAACGCGAATTCGAACTACAACGGCACGGTCGAGGACCACGCCGGCGTGCGCGGGATGGGCGCCCTCGCGGAGCTCTGCGCCCGCGAGCTCTCCGCGGGCGCGATGGCGGCCAAGTAGGGCCTACTCGTTGACGATCTGGCCGACCTCGTCGGCCTCGCCGTTCGCGTACCAGATCCGGCCGTCGGGCCCGAGCGCGATCCCCATCACCCCGGCGCCCACGGCCACGCGGCCCAGCTCGGCCCCGGTCTCGGCGTCGAACGCGATGAGGTCGCCGCTGCCGTGGTCGGACACGTACAGGCGTCCGTCGACGAAGGCGATGCCCGACGGTTCGTCGAGGCCGGTCACCAACTCGTCGACGATCGCGCCGCGGTATTCGGTGAATTCGTCGAGCGGCTCGAAGAATTGGGAGAGCGACCCGACCTCCGCGGCCGGCTCGGGGTCGACGCGCAAGATCCGCCCGGTGCCGGTGTCGGCCACGAACACCCGCCCGCTCCCGTCGGTGTCGATATGCCCCGGCACGTCGGGCACCCGGGTGAGCACCACGTCGCTGTACCGCCGGATCAGGCCGTCGCTGTGATCGTCCTCGCCGTACCCGTGCGGAACCTGGAAATCGTACCAGGTGAGCGCCGCGTTCTGGCCGTCGAAAACCCAGTACTTGTTGCCGACGATGTGGGCGATCCCCATACACATCGGCGACTGGTGGAGCATGTCGAGGTGGGATCCGAGGAGGAAGCCAGTCTGCGCGACCTCGGCGAAGAGGTCGAGGTCGGCCGGCCACAGCGCCGGGCCCATGAAGTCGTTGGGCGGAGCGGTGTCGTTGTAGGTGTTGCGCGACTCCTGGCAGGTGCCGACCGTGCTGATCTCGTGGTCGTCGGCGGTGTTGTCGGGGGCGCCGAACGCGATCGAGCTCACCTCTTCCATGAAGTGGTTCGCGTAGACGTCGACCCGCTTCTCCGCGGTCTGGGTGCCGGTGCCCGGCCCGAAGTACAGCACCATGCTGTCGTCGCCCTGGTTCGCGACCCACAGCTCGTCGGGGCGATCGGGGTGGAAGGCGAGATCGCGCGGAACGTCCAAGCCGTCGGCGCGGCTGCTGAGTACGGTCGGCGTCGGGTTGGCGCCGAACTCCGGCAGCGGAGGCGCTACCCCGGCGGCGGTATCGTCCGCGCCGTCACTGCACGCCGCCGCCAGCACCAGGGGACCGAGCCACCACGACCTCATGTGCGCCTCCGCTCCGGGTGAGGGTAGCC
>CANLGQ010000241.1 GCA_947490265.1 Pseudomonadota bacterium
GAACCGGCTACGGTCAGGCGGAGGTCGAGTCAGAGAGGCTACGCTTTTTCAAGCTCGACCACGACCCGGGACGCGGCTGTTGGCGATGCGATCGTCAACTCGGCCAGGGTGTACTTAGGAGCCTGGGTGGCCGGTGAGCGAGGCCCGGTCGAGCTCGGCCTGCGCCTCATCGAAGGCATAGCTCTCGACGGCCTTCTCCAGCGCCTCGAGCCCCCCGGGCGGCAGCAGCGCGGCCAGGAGGTCGCGGTTCGCCTGGACGGCGTCGGCCGCTGCGGCGTCGAACTCAGAGAGCTGCTTCCGGATCTGCTCGAGGACGGCCGCCGCGCGCGTCGGGTCGACCGGCGCCGCACCCGAGGCGACGGGCGGGCGCGCGGGCACCGGGGCGAGGGTGGCCGCGAGCGGGACGAGCAGCGCCTCGAGCCAGCGGCCGAAGTCGGCGCGGAGGGCCTCCACCTCGGCGGGGGGCCCCTGCGTCGACAGCGCGTGCTCGAGCTTGGCGGCGGCCGCCTGGATCTCCTTCGCCCCGAGGTTCCCCGCGACGCCCTTCACCGTGTGCGCGAGCCGCTCGGCGCCGGCACGGTCCCCGGCCGCGAGGAGGGACCCGACCCGTGAGGCCGCCTCTCGCTGCTCGACGGCGAACTGGAGGAGGAGCTTGTCGTAGAGCTTTCGGTTCCCCGCGAGCCGCGCGAGGCCGTCCCGGGCATCGAGGCCGGGGAGCGCAGGGAGGTCGGGCCCGGCCGCCGGGGGGGGGGCGGCGGGTGGCGGGGGGGCGGCGATCGCGGCGGTCGGGACGAAGTACTTCCGCACCGTGCGGAACAGGACGTCGGGATCGATCGGCTTCGACACATGGTCCACCATGCCCTCGTCGAGACAGCGCTGGCGCTCCTCGAGCGTGGCGTGGGCGGTCATGGCGATGATCGGCAGGTCCCCCCAGCGCGGGTCCGATCGGATCCGCGCCGTCGCCTGGTGCCCGTCCATCTCGGGCATCTGAAGGTCCATGAGCACGAGGTGATAGGCCTCGCGATCCGCCTCCCTCTCGAGCACCTCGACGGCGATTCGGCCATTGTCCGCGACGGTGACCTTCGCGCCGACCCCTTCGAGTAGCTCCACGGCGATCTGCTGGTTGATCGCGTTGTCTTCGGCGAGCAGGATGCGCGCGCCGTCGAGGCGCAGGCCCGCCCCGGTCGCCGCAGCGCTGGCCTGCGCGATCTCCGCCGCCGCCGGCGCGAAGATCGCCACCAGCGAGTCGACGACCATGGAACGCGTCACCGGCTTGAGCAGGAAGGCGTCCACCGCCAGTTTTTCGGCCTCCTCGCGCACCTCGTCGCGCCCGAAGGCCGTGACCATGATCACGTGCGGCGTGTTCACGAGGGTTGGATGGTCCTTGATCCGCGCCGTCGCCGTCAGCCCGTCCATGCCCGGCATGCGCCAGTCCATGAAGACCACGTCGAAGGGTTCTGTCGCGTCCTGTGCCTCGACCGCGGCGAGCGCCTCCTCGCCCGAGGTGACCACGTCCACCCGCGCCACGACCCCGTGCAGGGCGTCGGAGAGGATCTCGCGCGCCGCCGGGTTGTCGTCTACGACGAGGGCCCGCAGGTGCGACATCTCAGTGGGCAGAATCCCACGCTTGCCTCGCGCCGTGTCGACGCCCAGCCAAACCGAGAAGTAGAAGGTGGTGCCGACCCCCGGCTCGCTCTCGAGGCCGATCTGGCCGCCCATGAGCTCGACGATCCGCTTCGAGATCGTGAGCCCGAGCCCCGTGCCGCCGTGCTTGCGCGTCGTCGAGGTGTCGGCCTGCGTGAAAGGCTGGAAGAGCCGCGCCGACTGCTCGCGGGTCATGCCCATCCCCGTGTCCTCGACCGAGAAGCGGAGCTTCACCTTCTCGCCGGTCTTCTCAACCGCCGTGACGCGGACGCGGACCTCGCCCCGATCGGTGAACTTCACGGCGTTGCTGACGAGGTTGGTGATCACCTGCCCGAGCCGCAGCGGGTCGCCCACGAGGTCGTTCGGCACGTCGGCCGCGACGCCCACCAGCAGCTCGAGGCCCTTGTCGTGCGCCTTCTGCCCGACCAACGTCGTGACGCCGCTCATCACCTTGTCGAGGTCGAGCTCAGTTCGCTCGATATCGAGCCGCCCCGCCTCGATCTTGCTGAAGTCGAGGATGTCGTTGATGATCCCGAGGAGTGACGTCCCGGCGTTGTGGATCTTCGAGAGGTAGTCGCGCTGCTTCGACGTGAGTTGGGTCTTGAGCGCGAGGTGGGCGAGCCCGATCACCGCGTTCATCGGCGTCCGGATCTCATGGCTCATGTTCGCGAGGAAGTCGGACTTCGTGCGCGTCGCGGACTCGGCCGCGTCCTTGGCGCCGAGCAGATCCCCCTCGAGCCGCTTGAAGGCGGACACGTCCTGAGAGACGCCGAACACCTCGAGCGCCCTGCCCTCCGGATCGCGGACGATGCTGCCGAGGTCGTGCACCCAGATGACCTTCCCGTCCGCGGGGCGCCGAACCGCGTAGGTCGCCTCGTACTGGCCGACCGTGCCGTTCACCGCGGCCTCGAACGCGTCGCGCCGCCGCTCGGCCGCCGCCGCGTCGCCCGCTCTCGCGCTCTCGAACCACTCCCCGAGGCGGTAGCGATGGTCCGGCCGCGCCGGGACACCGAAGATCGCCACCGACCGGGCAGACAACGTGTACCCCCCCGATCCGTCGAGCGGGACGTGCCAGTAGCCCGACTGCGTCAGCTCGAGCGCGCTGTCGGACTGGACGTTCACCTGGCGCAGGTCCCTCTCGCGGGTCGCGAGCGCGTCGGCCTGTTCGCGGGTTTTCTCGAGGAGGGCCTGCGTCCCGAGGTTTCGCTGTAGGACCTCGAGGTTGAGCGCGAGGATCGGTGCGACATCGGCCAGCAGACCGCGCTCTTTGGCGCTCGGCACTCGGAATGCGGCGATCTCCACCACCGCGACCACGCGCTCCCCGACCGCGACCGGAAGGACGACGAGGGCACCCACGCGGGCCTCGCCGAGCGCGGAGGTGATTCGCACGTAATCCCCCGGCACGTCGGACAGGACGCGCATCTTCCCGTCGACCGCTACCTGCCCGGAGAGCCCCTCACCTGCCTCGAAGCTCGCGCCCCGGCCGCCCGCTTCCGCGCCGTAGCCACCCGCCCAGCCGAAGCGCCCCGTTTGCGCGTCGAGGAGGTAGAAGGCGCCATACCCGCCGTCGAGCATCGGCACCAGGAAGGAGAGCACGTTCGACGCGAACACCTCCGTCGTCTCGGCGCGCTGCACGGCCCCGAGGATCTCCGCGGTCTGCGCCTTCACCCAGCGCTGCGCATCCATCGACGCGGCGCCCTGCTTGAGGATCTCGATCGACCGCGCGAGGTCGCCCGTCTCATCACGAGCCTGGGTGGAGGGAACCGCCACCGCATAGTCGCCGGCGGCGATGGCCTCGACCGCGCGCCGCAGGCCTCGAATCGGGTTGGCGATCCGGAGGCCGGTATGCACGCCCAGCGCGGAGGTCAGGGCCAAGGCCAGCCCGATGGCGATCGCCAAATTCCGGCGCGACTGCTCGATCGCCTGGACGGACGCCCGGCCGGCCTCGGAAGCCAGCGTTTCGTTGTGCCGGATCCACTCGTCCGACACGTCGTTGATGCGAACTGCAACGTCGGCCAGATCGCCGAGCAGGAGCGCGCTCGCCTCCTCGCGTCGCCCCGCTGCAACGAGGTCCATCGCGGTCCGGGCACCGTCGAAAAACTCCACCTTCGCGGCCCGAAACGAAGCCAAAAATCGCCGGTCCTTGTCGTCCGAGACCAGCGTGTCGGCGTACACGTCGAGTTCGCGGGTGAGCTCCACATCGCCCGCCTCGAGCGCCGCCCGAAACTGCGCCTGCTGCGCTCGGTCCTCGGTCAGGAACGGGCCCCGCACGATCACCCGCATCTCGGGAAACCGGCGGCAGATGCTCCCCAGCGCCGAGAGGCTCCCGACCTGCGTCTCCGCGACGAACCGGCTACGCTCCTCGATCCGGCCGAGCTGGACCGTGGCGCCCACGCCCAGGCCAATGAGCACCGCAAGCGGAACGGCCACCAGGGTGATCAAGCGGGACACAATGCTCATCGGTCCGGGTTCTACAACACCGGAGCAGGCTGGTCAACGACAGCCGCGAGCGCCGAGGGGATTGAGCGGCCGGCATTTCACCGAGCGGAACCGAGTTGCTCGCGAAGGGCCTGAACGGCCTGGGCGTGTTCGCGGGCCGTGGCCGGATCGCCCTCGGCTTCCTCGTCCATGTGCCACCGCTCGAAGGCGAGCTTCACCAGCAACTGCTTGCGGGTGCGCGTTCGCCACCACGCCCGAAACTCCAGCCGCAGCAGCAGGCGGATCGCGTGCCATCCCCGACGCCACGCCGACCCCAATCGGTCGATCTCCCCGGGTTGGAGCACCGACTCACTCTGGAGGTACTTTCGGATCAGCGTTCGCTCGTGCCGCAGCGCGAGGCAGCTCAACAACAGGAGCAGGCCCACGTTCGGGAGCTGGAGCACCAGGACCGCGAGCGGCAGCGAAAGGAACAAGTTCGCTACGGCGTCGTTCGTCATGAAGAGGCCGGTGAAGGTGTTCCACGAGAAGTGCGCAAACATGGCGAGGCCCAGAAACAACGGCGGAAGCAGCCAACGCAACACCCCGCGGCGGAGCACGCGCGCCAAACCGAAGCCCACGCCGGTCAGCGCGGTAAAGGCCGGGTGGGAGCCGACCGCCGTGATCACGCCCCGCACCAGGGTGAGCACGAGAACGCCGCCGATCTCCTGGGTGTGCGCGTAGTAGAGGAAGTTCTCGAAGACGGCGAAGCCGAGGCCGACCAGGGCACCGTAGACCACCCCGTCGAGCACATTGTCGAAGTGCCGGCGAAACAAGACGTAGATGGACGCGATCGCCAGGCCCTTCGTGGCCTCCTCGATGAACGGCGCCGACAGCGAAGCCCCCAGCTGGTGCGCGAGTGCGGCATCGCCGACCACCTCGAACGCCACGCCGATGAAGACGTCATTGACCAGAATGGACCAGCCGGTCGCGAAGATCGCGCCCCACGCCAGAGCGCCGAGGACGAGCCACCAGGGCTCTCGCTCGTTGCGATCGATCCACAGGATGGCGAGCAGGTAAGGCAGGGCAAACAACATCGCCGTGAACGCCGACAAGAGTCCGACGAGCGGGTTCTGGAGGAACGCGCTGGCGCCCGAAAGGCCGGCGCACAGGCCCCCACACAGCCCCAATGCGGTGACCATCAGGCCGAACCCCACCTTCGCGGCGTGCTGCGCCCCCGCGTTGGGCGCGGCGAGTCCGGCCAGCGCTTTGGTGCGCCCCTCGCGTCCGCTCATCCGAGCCCCCGGCGGCAGCGTACTTCAAAGCCGCTCACCGCGGTGCGATCTCGTGCAGGAGGATGGACGGCACGAACCGCTCGAAGTCTCGAGGGTTGAGGGTGACGAGGACTCCCACCCGGTGGGCCACCATGGTCGCGGCAATGTTCGCGTCGTGAACCTGCTTCCCCGAACAGGGGATGGCTTCCAGAAGCCGAAAAAGCGCGTCCCGGACCGACTCGTCCTCCCTGAGGAAGTGGGCCCGGTCGAGGAA
>CANLGQ010000242.1 GCA_947490265.1 Pseudomonadota bacterium
GGCCAACCGCCCCGAGCGCCGGCCCGCGCTTCTGGTTCCTCCCGTCCCGCCGCGTGCTCGACGCCGCGCACGAGCGCCTCCTGGCCGACATTGACGATGAACTCCAGGCCTATCAGGCCGTTATCCGGGCGACGCGGCAGCGAGCGCAGTCCGAACTGCCGCCACCGCCTCCTCGTCCGTAGGAAACCGATCGGTCTTGCTGGCGACGACCCGTCCGGCGACCCGAATGGAAAAGACGCCGCGACGCCCCGGGACCAGCTCGGCCTCCACGCCGAGCTGTCGCTTCAGATCGGCCGCCACCCGGGCGGCACGTGGACGATAGTTTCAAACCTGGCAATACTCGATCTGAACCATTTGACCACCTGCGCGACGTGGTTGCCGCGTGCTTTCATGCTACGCACCCGGCAGACCGAGGCCAGCATGTCGGATGTGTGGGAACCCCAGCGCGCGGAAGCCGAACCGGTCCAGGTGGCGGAAGCGATCCCCGTCAACCAGGCGTTTTCTGTGGATGTGGTGTTTCGGCTCGGTTGGTCGGCGGTTCAGCGCCAGCCGGGGCTGGCGTTGGCCGCGGGGGGGGCCCTGTTCGCGTTGCAGGTCGTGCCCCAATTGGTGCAGCAGTTCAGTTCTTTGCTGCCCGACGGAAATGAGGTGCTACAACTGGGTTTCGCCTTCGGGGGCATGGCCCTCGGCCTCGTCGCCAGCGTGGCTGTGCAGTTCTGCACGGCCGGGGTGATGGTTGCCTTTCAGCGATTCTTTTTGGAAGGCGAGGCCGACATCGGGACGGTCTTCACCAGTTGGCGCGCCGGCTTGAACGTGCTCATCGCCATGCTCCTCGTCGGCTTCGCCGTGGTCCTGGGCGGGCTCGTTCTCTTCGGACCGGGGCTCGCAGCCTTCGGGTATGCGCTCTACTGGTTCGTCACCGACCCGTCGTCGGGACAGATCGCGCTGCCGTTCGCGCTCGGGGTGGTTTGGCTCCTGCTGGCCACCCCGACCTGGGTGTACGCCACTCAGTTTCTCCAACTCGTGCCGGTCATCGCGGCACTGGAGCCGATCGGACCGGTCGATGTGCTCACCGAGGCGTGGGAGCGCACGAACGGGGCACGGCTCACCCTGTTCGTGCTGCAGCTCGTCTACGTCTTCGCGACCGTGCTGAGCCTGTGTGTCTGCTTGCTGCCGCTGATCGTGTTGATCCCGACGTACCTGGCGGGCATGACCGCGGCCTGGACGCTCGTGTCCAAGCCCTCCGCGGAGCTCAAGAAGCTCGAGTTCTTCGCCGAGAACGCCCCCGACCTGCTCACCTGAAGGGGCCGACCTGCCGGAGGGCGTCGACCTGGGCCGCGATGGCCTCAGCTTCTTTGGCGCTCCACCGCTCGAGCGCGTCGTGCAGGCGAGGGTCCCGCAGTCGGTGGCTCGACCAGGTGACGGTCGGAGAGAAACCCCTCCGGTACTTGTGTTCCCCACCGTGTCCGGGCTCGAAGACCGCGATGCCGTGGGCGATACACCAGTCGATCGCCCGATAGTAGCAGACCTCGAAGTGGAGGAACGGGATCTGGTCGTCGCAGCCCCAGTATCTTCCGTAGAGCCGGTCGCCTTTGAGCACGTTCAGGGCGCCGCCCACGATGCGATCGCCCTCGCGGGCCACGACCGCATGGAGTCGGTGGCCCCAACGCTGGCCGAGCTGACGGAACGCCGGCTCCGAAAGATACACATGACCCCACGGACCGAACTGGGCCGCAGTGTGCTGGTAGAAGCGGTGGAGCGCCGCGAGGGTCTCTCCAGAGGGACCGATCTCGACGGTGAAGTCCAGCCCTGAGACGGACTTTCGCTCGCGGCGGATCTTGTTTCGAGCGTCACTTCTGAACCCTGCAAGGAAGTCGTCGAAGGACCGATAGCCAGCGTTTTTCCAGTGAAACTGGTATTGACACCGCGAGAAGTAGCCGTCGGCCCGCAGCGCCTCGGCTTCGGTCTCGCCATCGAACAGGATGTGGATCCCACCGGCGTGCTGGCCGATCGCGTCGAGCCCGGCGAGCACGGCGGACCGCGCCCCCGCATCCCGGGCCAGCACCCGCTGACCGGTCACCGGGGAGAACGGGGGAGCCACGATGACCTTGGGATAGTACGGGATGCCTGCCCGCCGGGCCGCGTCCGCCCACCCCTGATCATAGACGAACTCGCCCATCGAGTGGCCCTTGATCCAGGCGGGCGCGCCGCCGACCAGTTGCTCGCCCTCCCACACCGTGATCGGCTGCGCCCGCCAGCCCATGGCCGGCACTGCCGCGCCGCTCTCCTCGGCCGTGAGCAAGAAGGCGTGCTCGAGAAATGGGCTTCCCTCACCAACAAGGTCGTCCCATGCGGTCGCCGGGACGTCCGCCCACGATCCCACTACCCGTACCTGCCGCTCACTCATGCGGGGGACAGTAGCCACCGGCCGCGCGCGCGCCTAGAGAGGGGGACCGATGGCGCAGACGCTGCTCTACGACGGGCTCCAGAGCTGTCCCTACCTTCCGGGTCGGGTTGCGCGGCTGCCGCTCTATCGACAGGATCGAAGGCTGAGCCTGGACGAGACGGATGCTCGCTTTGCAAGTGCAGAACGCCGCGTCGGGGGCGCACTGTATCACACCGCCTGCCCGACCTGCCGGGCCTGCGAGGGGCTCCGCGTTCCCGTGGCCACCTTCGAGGCCAGCCGGAGCCAGCGCCGGGTGGTCCGCCAGTGGGGCGCAGACACCCGCGTCGAGATTGGGCCGCCGACCGTCAACGACGTCAAGCTCGACCTCTACAACCGCCACAAGCAGTCGCGTGGCCTCGCGGACCCCGACGACGTCGCGATGACCGCCCTCGGTTATTCAGCTTGGCTCGTCTCTTCGTGCTTTCTCACCGTGGAGATGCGGTACTGGTGGCGCGATCGCCTGATCGGCGTGGGGATCGTTGACCTCGGCCGAACCTCGGCGAGCTCCGTCTACTTCTACTTCGACCCGGATCCCGAGGTCGCCCGGTTGTCGCCCGGCGTGTACTCGGTGCTCCAGGAGATCGAGCTGTGCCGCGCGACGGGACGAGAGTACCTGTACCTGGGCCTCTACGTGAAGGATTGTCGGCATCTCACCTATAAGACCGACTATCGTCCCTGCGAACTGCTCCGCGACGGAGACTGGCGCCGCGGCTGACCGGCCGGGCCTACTTCTTCTTTTTCTTGGGCGTGGCCTTGTCCGACGGTGGCGACTTGGTCGTTGTCGGCGGGGCGCCGACCCGGCCTGGCGCTCCGGACTCGGTCGCCTTGTCGTCTTCGTCCTCGGTGCCCATGAACGCCCTCCGACCGGACCGTACCACGGCCGCGGGCGCGGGGGAAACTTGGAACGCATCGCCACCCTTCGCGCTTGGTTGGCTGAGAAGCCCGACGATCGCTTCGCGGCGTATGCGCTCGCTCTCGAACTCGAGAAGGCGGGCGACCTGGTCGCGGCCGAGATCCAGCTTCGGCGGTTGCTGGAGCGGCACCCGGGATCGGGTGCCGGGCATCTGCGGCTCGGCCGCCTGCTGGTCGCGATGGGTCGCGCACCCGAGGCCGAAATCGCGTGGCGAGCGGGCTTGGTCGCCCTCGCGGGCGTTGCCGGCACGGAGGCGAAGCGGTCGATCGCCGAGATCGAAGGGGACCTGCGCGCGCTGGAGGAGGACAGCAATTCGTGACAGGTCGCGACCGAACACCTGCGGGCGACTTGCGTCGAGTGCATCAGGAGGTGCCGCTGTGCGCACACGCTTCTCGACCCCTTTCTTCGCCCTGCTCGGACTCGTGGTGCTGTTCGCCTGATAAGGTCCCCGGCCTGGAGGGCCGATGGGGGGTGCCGATGGCGCGTGGTCAGAGCTCACCCGGCACTTTGGGGACATCGAGCTGCTCGAAAACGCCCGGGCGGTCCTGGCGTGGGACCAGCAGACGTACCTCCCGGCGCGTGGTGCGGAGGCGCGGGGGGCCCAGCTCGCGCACCTGACCGGGCTCTCCCACCGGGCGACCATCGATCCCCGGGTCCGCACCTGGCTCGACACGCTCGAAGCGACGCCGCTGGACCCGATCCGGGCCGGCGGGGTTCGGAACCTACGGCGCACCGTGGACCGGGCGGTGCGGGTGCCGACCGAGCTGGTGGAGCGGTTCGCCGCGCTCCAGTCCGAGGCCTTCGGGGCCTGGGTGCAGGCCAAGCAAGCCGACCGCTGGGATCTCTTCGCGCCAGTGCTCGAGCGGGTGGTCGAGGTTTCCCTCGAGCGGGCGGCGGCCATCGACTCGGCAGGCCATCCGTATGACGCGGTGCTCCAGGAGTTCGATCCCGGCACCACGGTGTCCTCCCTGCGCGGGGTGTTCGGCCGGCTTCAGCAGGGCCTCGGGGGTCTGCTCGAAGCGATCGCCGCCCGCCCCCCGATCCGCGCCCGGCCCCTCTCGCTGGCCGAGGCCCACCAGGTGGCGCTCCACCGCGAGGTGACTGCGGCGCTCGGCTACGATTACACCGCCGGCCGCTTGGACTTCGCCGAGCACCCGTTCACGGTCTCCCTCGGAACCGGCGATGTCCGGATCACCACCCACCTGCACGAGGGCGACCTGCTCGGCGGGCTCTCCGGCAGCATCCACGAGGCCGGGCACGGGATGTACGAGCAGGGGCTGCCGCGCGACAAGGTCGGGTGGGGGATGGAAGGCGCGGCGAGCATGGGGCTGCACGAGTCGCAGTCTCGGTTCTGGGAGAACTGGGTCGGGCGCTCCCGACCGTTCCTCGATTGGCTCGGGGGACGGCTCGCGGCGGTCGCTCCGGAGCTCGGAGCCGACACGCGTTGGCTGTACGCCGAAGCGAACCGCGTCACCCCGGGCCTGATCCGGATCCACGCCGACGAAGTGACGTACAACCTGCACATCATCATCCGGTTCGAGCTCGAGCTTGCGCTGTTCGAGCGCCAGCTTCGTGTCGCGGATCTCCCCGAGGCGTGGCGCGAGAAGTACCGCGAGCACCTAGGGGTCGTTCCGGAGACGTTCCGAGAGGGCGTGCTCCAAGACGTGCACTGGTCCGGTGGGGCCTTCGGGTATTTTCCAAGCTACACGTTGGGTAACTTGTATGCAGCCTCGCTTGCGAGGGCGCTGGAAGGCGCAGTGCCCGACCTCTGGTCCGAGGTGGCCGAGGGGCGTTTCGGCGGCATCCTCGCCTGGCTGCGGCAGAACATCCACCAGCACGGGCACGTGTGGGATGCGCCGGAGCTCGTGCGGCGGGCGGTGGGCGAGCGCGACTCGGTCAGCGACCTGCTCGACCACCTGTGGTCACGACATGGCGCGCTCTACGGGGCGGTTCGCCCCGTCTGAGCGGCTCGCGCTACCAGCTCGCCTTGTGCACGCCCGGCAGCTGCCCGGCGAGGGCGAGCTCGCGGAAAGCGATGCGCGAGAGCATGAATTTCTTGTACACGGCGCGCGGGCGGCCGGTGATCTGGCACCGGGTGCGCAGGCGCACCGGCGACGAGTTCCGAGGAAGCGCGGCGAGCTTCTGGCGCGCTGCCTGGCGCTCCTCCACCGAGAGGGACTTGGTGCGCGAGAGGCGCTTCAGCTCGGCGCGGCGGGCGGCATACTTCCGCAC
>CANLGQ010000243.1 GCA_947490265.1 Pseudomonadota bacterium
AACGCGAAGAGGGCCACCATCGACTGGATGTTCGACGTGGCGGTCGCGCGAAAGAAACTTGCCAGGGCGTACCCTCTCGACGCTCCCCAGGCTAACAAAACGGAGGCTGCATGAGGGATCCAGTCAGATCCCCTGTGGGCGACTACTAGTGGGAGGCTGGCTTCGCCGCCCCACCAGACCCCACGGCGCCTGAAACCGGCACCGATCAAGCGCTGTGTTCGACCCCAAGCGAATCGGCTCGGCGGCGTCGGAGACCCGTCAGCAGCGCGACCAGCCACGCCGCGCCGCCGGTCGGCGCGTGGCCGCATCCGCAGCCAGGGGTGTCGTAAATGGGTTCGAAGGTACAGATCTGCTCGGGCTCCACGACCTGATCGCACACGAGGACGTGCCCCACCATCGGGGTGCCCTCGGAAACGGTGACGACCGCGGCATCGGCCGCAAATGCGACGCCCTCTCCCAGCGGCTCGTCGATGTTCTGATGCAGCCGCGGCACGACGTCCCAGTGCCCATCGGGATCGGCCGGATCGGTGGTCCACTCCCAGACCGCTAGGTTGCTCCGCACCACGAGTCGCTCGCCGTGCTCGTCCCAGTCCCCGCCCGTCAGTCCGGCCCCCATCACCACGCCCTGGTCGTCGATCCACCGAGCGACGTCGAGGGACGCTACCTTCTCCAGGGTGACCACGCCTTTGCCAGCCTCGGGGGGAAATCGGTAGACCCCGGCCGGGATTTCCTTGGTGATGACGTAGATCGCGCCATCGCAGGGATGGACAAGCAGCGTCTCGGCGTCGTGGGGTCCATCCGGATAGGCTGCCTCCAAGACGCCGATCGGCCTGATCTCCTCGCCGGCCCCACCCGGCTCGGGCAGGAGCACCACCGCAATCGTCTGCCGGACGAAGTCGTTGTCGCCAATGTCGCCCAGGACCAGGCACGGCGACCCATCCGGGCACGGGCCGGCGGCGATGTCTTCCCAGTCGCCGTTGGTCACTCCGCTGACGGGGTGGACGCCGTCGTAGGTTCCGGTGCGCTCGAACGCGTGCAGCTCGGCCGCATTCCCGTGATCGGCATGGGCGTAGAAGATCCCCTCGCGAACGCGGCTCGCCGCGATGCCCGACACCTCGGGCGGCATTCCCACCACCTCGAAGGGCTCAGGATAAGCGTAGTTCGGGCAGCTACTCGCCAAAGCGACCGATGTCAGGGAAACAACTAGAATGGGTACACCTGGCATTGGGCCAACTCTGCGTCGTTCGAGGGCGGGCCGTTGGTCACCGCATACACCCCAGCGGGGATCGAGGGCGCATCGAAGCCTGTCGCAATGCACCCCTGCAAATCACCCTCCAGCCCGTACACCCGAAAAGCGTAGGTCATCACCCCGATGTCGACCGGCCCCGCTGGCTGGCACGAGAACCACGTGGTCCCCACTCCCGGTGCGGTGTCGCCCACCGCGTCTCGGCTGAAGGTGTAGGTCAGCGCCATCTGGAGCTCGGTGACGTTGCGGGTCTCGGCCGGGGGAGTGCCGGTGTCCCCCAGCTGTCCGGTAGTCGACGGGATCGTCTCCGTCACCACCTGGCCCACCGCGAAGCGGTGCTCCTCGTTCCACCCATACGCGGCGCCGCTGTCCCACAGGTCGAGGAGCGCACTCCCCACCGGGGCTCCCGCGACGGTCGCGTGGACGGAGAGGACCTCGCCAGCACAGGTCGCCGAGAAGGCTCGAAACTCCATCGGTGTTTCGGACGACGTACCCGTGTCCTCCAAGGGCGGAAGGCAGCCTCCGAGCCCGAGCAACCACATCCACCCGGTCATGTCGGCGCCTCCTCGAGGAGTCTAATCGCGAACGCGCGCGCTTCCCAGGTGCGCGCCGCATTACGCACGGTGCGTAGCCGCGGTGGCAGGAGATCGTGTCGGATCAGGCGTTCCGCTTCCAGAAACGCCGCAATTCCCCGTCGATCCACCACCGCGTGACGCCCGGAAGCAGGCGATTTGCCAGAAGAATTGCCGCATTGGCGGCGCCCGGAGCTACCCGGTACGACCCGCTCTCGATCGCCGTGAGGCTCACCGCCGCGACATCCTCGGGCCGCGCAAGGCTCGCAGTACCCGCCAGCGCCTTGGTCTCGGCAGGCTTCGTCCGGTTCTCCTCGGCGAGTTGGGGGGTGTCGACGTCGGCCGGGTAGAGGACGGTCACCGAGACGCCATACGGCAGCAGGTCCTGGCGCACGCAATCGAAAAAGCCGGACACCGCGAACTTACTCGCGCAATAGGCGGAGTAGCCATACAGTCCCATCTGGCCGAGGGTCGAGGAGACCGCCGCGATCGCCCCGGCCCGCTGCTGCCGAAAGTGTGGGAGGAACGCGAGCGTGGTCCACACCGTGCCGAAATAGTTGATGTCCATCATCCGCCGGTACTCGTCGGGCGTCGCGTCCTCCAGCTTGCAGACGTGAGCCACCCCGGCGTTGTTGATCAGCATGTCGAGACCCCCAAGACCGGCGAGGATCTCGGTTGCTGCCGCGTTCACCGCTGCTTGATCGGACACGTCGACGGCAGTGGCACCCACGATCTGGTCGGGCTGGGCCAGGGCCTTCAACTCGGCACGGGCCACCTCGAGTCGCTCCGCGCCGCGCGCTGAGATCCACACTCCGGCGGCCCCGCGCCGCAGCGCCTCGGCGGCCATCGCCCTACCGATTCCGCTCGAACCACCGGTGATGTACACACGTTTGCCGCGCATTGCGCCTCCGCTCGGGCGTCTAACCCGATGCCATCCGACCGCGAGCCGCACCCGATCCGCACCAATCCGACCACACGGTCAGAACCTCGACCGGAAAACCGACCAGCGAGTCGGTTTACATTACCGCAGCAACGCCATGAATTCGGGATCACCGCACCTTGCACAATCCCCCACCTCGGTTACTCGGGGCGCGTCTCCTCGGAGGTCCACTTGCTCCCGAAGTTTCTCACCGTTGCGCAGGCGATCGCCGAAGTCGGCCGGTATTACCCTGAGCACGACATGGTGTTTCAGGATCTAGCGGGGAAAGAGACCGCCTTCACGTTCGTCGAGCTGGAGCGCGAGACGGCGGTTCGGGCGACCGCCCTGTTCGACCTTGGGTTGGCGAAGGGCGACCGCTTCGGCATGGTCGTCATCGAGCCCGAGGACTTCGTCCTGACCTTCCTGGCCGCCCTGCGCTCGGGCATCGTGCCGGTGCCGCTCTACCCGCCGATGTCCTTCGCGAGTCTCGACGCGTACCACGAGCGCACGGCCAAGGTGCTGGCCAGCGCGGAGGCCCGGGTCGTCTTCGCCAGCACTCGCCTCCAAAACGTGCTCTGGAGCCTGGTTGACGCGGTTCCTTCGCTGGAACGTCTGTTGCCGATCGAGTCGCTACGCGGGCTCACGACTCGGGGAACGCTCCCCGCGATCGCGCCTTCCGACGTCGCGTTCCTCCAATACACCTCCGGCTCGACCGCCGACCCGAAGGGCGTGGTGGTCACCCAGGGGTCCCTCATCGCGAACGCCAAGGGCATCATCGGCGAGAGTTTGCACCTCGATCCCGAGAAAAACGAGAAGGGTATCCACTGGTTGCCGCTGTACCACGACATGGGCTTGATCGGCTTCGTCATCGCGCCGCTGGTCAACGGGTGCGGCTCGGTGCACCTCCCGACGATGCGCTTCATCAAGAAGCCCTCGATCTGGATGGACGCGATGCATCGCCACCGAGGCACGGCGACCTTCGCGCCGAATTTTGCCTACGCCCTGGCCATGAAGCGGGTCACGCCGGAGGATCTCGCCGGGTGGGATCTCTCTTGCCTGCGGGTCCTGGGCTGCGGAGCCGAGCCGATTCACCCCGAGACGATGCGGCAGTTCGCGGACCTCTTCGCAACCCACAGCAAGTTGCCCCGCAACGCGATCATGCCGGCCTACGGAATGGCCGAGGCGACGCTGGCGATCGCCCTGAAGCGGTGCGACGACATGATGCGAACGGTGATTGTGGACGCCGAGACGTTCCAGCAGACCGGCACCGTGTCCGATCCGGTCGAGGACCGGCCGGCCTCCGAGTACGTCTCGTGCGGTGCACCCTTCTCCGGCCACGAGGTGTCGGCGTTCGACGAACAGGGCAACCTCCTTCCCGAAGGCCGCGAAGGCGAGCTGTGGCATCGCGGACCGTCGGTCGCAGCGGGGTACTTCCGCAATCCCACGGCCACTGCCGAGGCCTTCCGCGCCGACGGCTGGCTGCGAACCGGCGACCTGGGTTTCGTGCTGGACCGCGAGGTCTTCGTGACCGGCCGGCTCAAGGACCTCATCATCCTCAACGGCCGCAACGTGCATCCGCAGGCCGTCGAATGGGAGATCGCCGACCTGGACGGGGTGCGGAAGGGCAACGTGGTGGCCTTCTCGGTCCCGGGAGAGTCGAGCGAGCAGCTCGTGGTCGTGCTCGAGACGCGGGACGGCGCCGATTCGGACGCCGTGACGGTGGCGGTCAAGGCGAAGGTCCAAAAGGAGCTCGCGATCACCGTCGCCGACGTCGTATGCCTCGGGGCCGGCGATCTGCCGAAGACCAGCTCGGGCAAGCTGCAGCGCCGCAAGACCCGGCAGCAGTACCTCGAGGGCGCGCTCGGCGCGGAGGGAAGCCGGACGTTTGGCGCAACTGCCAGCCGGGTGACGCTCGCTCGCCACGTGGCGAAGTCGCTCTGGTCGCGGGCCAAGGCAGCGGTCCTCTAGGACGGCTGGATCAGAACTCCCATGAACTGCGAAGCACTGGCCGTCCTCCTTCCTGTTGTCGGCGTCCGCTGATGCGCGCTGCGGCGCGCCGGCGAAAACCATTGCCCCGGGGAGCCCCCGGGCGCGTCAAGAGCTAACAGGCAGGCTTGCCGAACCGCGGAATGCGTTCGGCGACCGCTCCCAACCCCGAGGAACCGATGAACGACCCGCAGATCGTAGCCATGATTCAGGATGCCCTCGCGTCGGTCGCTCCGAATCGCAAGGCCGACTTCGCGGCGATCAAGCTGGACCAAACCATCGAGTCGCTCGGCCTCGACTCCATCGCCACGATGGAGATGGTGGGCGCGATCGAGGACAAGGTGTCGTCCACGTTCCCTGACGAAGAGCTGGCGAAGGTGCAGACGCTCGGCGACCTCGCGAAGCTGATCCGCTCCGCCGGAGCCTGAGCCCGATGCCGATCGCGATCGTGGGGATGGCGTGCCGTTTCGCCGGCGCGGAGGACTTGCACGCCTATTGGGACCTGACCGTCGCGGGTCGGCATGCGTTCGGACCCGTCCCCGCCGACCGGTGGGACGCCGCGGCGTTCTTCGACTCCAATAAGCGGTCGAACGACAAGTCCTACGCTCCGACCGGGGCCTTCCTCTCTGACGTGCGCAGTTTTCCGGGTCTGGCGCTCGGCATACCCCCGCGCCGGATCGAGGTGATGGATCCGCAGCAGCGGCTGGCGATCGAGACCGGTCTCCAGGCGATCCACGACGCCGGTCGGCGCCCCGAGGACATGCCGCGCCGGACCGGCGTGTACATGGGGGTCACCGCGAACGAATTCCGGATGTTGATCGGCTCGCGAATCCTCGCGCA
>CANLGQ010000244.1 GCA_947490265.1 Pseudomonadota bacterium
ACCATCCACAGCTATCCACAGGGTACGAGTCTCCCCCCTGGACCCCCCTCGGGGCAGCACCTCGTGCTACCGTACTCACTCCGGGCTCAGTCGCCCGGCGACTACTACGAAGACAGATCAACCCGTCCACCGAATCGGATCAGGCCCAAGTCCCCGATCTGGCCTGGCTGTCGCTCCCCGACGGCACCCTCGTTCCCGACCTCGAGACCTGGGACGCCGAACTCGAGCGCTGGTACCGAGGGCAACTCGCAGCCTTCCACGAGGATCCGGCGGGTGTGACCTCAGATCCGCCGCTCTGGTGGCCGCTCATTGCCTACCAGATGCCTCAATTCCCCAGCCGGGCCCACCCCGCCTCGATCGTCTATGGCCGCAACACGAGCGAGGGCAACAACCCCGCCCTCCCCGCTGGCCGGATCCGCCGCGCCCTCCTCGATCGGGGCCTCGCGCAGGTGGTCGTCGGTCACACGCCGAATGGCGACATGCCCTCCTTCGTCCGCGACGACGACGGGTTCACCCTCATCGTGGCCGACGCATCGTACCCCCGCAGCGCCCAATGCCCACAACTGTCCCAGTCGGCAGCCGGAGTCCGCGCACGGGGCCGGGTGGTCCTCGACGACGGGCGAGAGCTCGCCGCGGAAGCCGACCTCGCCGGTGACCCGGCCCTCGGCCGTTGGCGACGCGGATGGCTCGACAAAGGGACGCTCGAGGGCGGAAGCCGACTGCTCTTCCGCTTCGAGGGTCAGCGATTCCAGCAGCGCGCCGGCTGACTCACGCGTCCGAGCGCGGCTTGTGCTCGACGCGCGCCAGTTCGGGCACTGGCGAGCTCGGAGCCCGCGGCGGACGGGCCCAGGCAAGGAGGCGAGCGAAGGGACCGGGAACGGCCGGGGGCACCGGCGGCGGCGGGATGCCGAGGTAATCCTCGCTGTAGATCTGGTACAAGGCCAGGAAGAAGGCGACACACATCGGCCCCATCAGGAGTCCCGGCAAGCCCATGGTCCCGAGGCCACCGAACACCGAGAGGAAGATGAGGAGGGGGTGGATGTCGGATGATCCGCGCAGAAAGAGCGGCTTCAGGAGGTTGTCGACCGTACCGGTGAAGACGAGGCTCCAGACCGCGACGAACACGCCCCACTCAGGCCCATGCTGCACCGCGACGTAAATCGCGGTCGGCAGCCACACCACGAGCGTGCCCACCATCGGTACGAAGCCGAACACCGAGGTGAGGATCCCGAGGAAAAGGACCCGGTCGGCGCCGGCGATCCAGTACCCGAGCGTGGCGACCACTCCCTGAATCGCCGACGTCGCCAGGCTGCCGACCACGAGGTTGCGGGCGAACTCCCGAAAGACCCCGATGAGGCGGTCCTCGTAGGCATCGTCCATGGGGGACAAATTTCGGATGAGATCCAAGACCCGGGGGCCCTCCATGAAGAGGGAGACGGTGGTGAAGAGGAAGATCACCGCGTTGATTCCGCCCCCGACGATCGCGTTCAGCAGGCTGGGCAGCGCCTTCCCAATCGCGTTCAGGGCGCCGAGCGCGCCCGCCCGGAGCGGGCCGAGGAGCGACTCGAGGGTGCCCCTGCCCTCTGGGAGCATCGGCTCGAGCCACTGGCGGATCCGCAGGATGCGGGGCTCGAGCATGCCTTGGGCGAGCCACTCCTCGGCGGCCCCGGACTTCACCAGATCGATGCCGGCCTGCACGACCGCGACCGCCTCGATCGCGAAGGCGTAGGCCAGGAAACCGAGTGGCCCCAGCACAACGACAGCGAGCAGCGAAACCGTCGCGACCGCAGCCACCCCGCGCCTGCCGCCGGTGAGGCTGAGAACCCGCTCGAAAACCGGCCATGTGACGACCGTGAACACGCACGCGAACAGCAGGACGGCGGCATAGCCCGAGAACAACCACACCAAACTGAGGAACGAGGCAAACAGGGCGCCATAGAACCACCGATCCCGGGTCTCCCGGGTCCATGGGCTGGGTGTCGAGGTCACGACCCACTCCCGCACGACCGAAGCCCGTCGCGGATCCGACCCGTGAGATCGCCCTGGACCGCCTTGGTCGCGACCTTGATCGCGTTGCGGATCGCTCGGGCCTCGCTTCGGCCGTGTGCCTTCAACACCGGGCGGTCAAAGCCGAGAAGCGGCGCGCCTCCATAGCGCTTCCAGTCGGTTCGCTCGTGCAATTCCTTGAGCCCGTCGCCCAGCATCGCGAGCCCCACCCGCCACTGAAGCGAGCGTCCCGAAGCGTCTCGCGCGAGGTTTCTGACCACGTCGCTCACCCCTTCCAGCATCTTGAGTACCACATTCCCGAGGAAGCCGTCACAAACCACCACATCGACCGTTCCTCGCGGGATGTCCAACCCCTCCACGTTGCCGGCGAAGGCCAGCGCTGCGCCGGTCAGGCGCGCATGCGCCTCGACAATGGCCGGAGTGCCCTTCGAGGGCTCGGTTCCGTTGGAGAGCAACGCAACGCGCGGCGCGAGGATTTCGGAGACGATCGACGAATAGGCGCTGCCCATCACTGCGAACCCCACCAGGTCGTCTGCGGAGGCAGAGAGCGTCGCGCCCACGTCGAGCATGAGCGCGAAGGGATCCTGCCGGGGCCCGTGTCGCAGCTCGGTCGGATACACGGCGGCCAGGGCCCCACGGCGGATCCCCGGCAATCGCTGAAACGTATCGGACGCAGCGAGAATGGTAGCGCCGGTGTTTCCGGCCGACACCAGCGCAGCGGCGTCTCCGTCGCGAACGAGCCGCGCGGCGACAAGCACGGAGCAATCCGGGTTGCGGTCGAGCGTTTCCCGCGGACTATCCCCCATTCCCACCGCGCCGTTCGCCGAAACCACGGAGAGCCGACGGGGGTCGTACCGCACGTGTCGCAGCCGCTCGTCGATCGCCCGCACGTCGCCCACCAGCAACACATGCACGTCGATGTCCTCGCGGGAGAGGTCGGCCGCCCCGTCGACCGTGGCGAGGAGCCCATGGTCACCCCCCATCGCGTCGAGCGCGATCGTCGTCATCCGCACCCCCGTCGCGAGGCTAACACCGGTGGCTGGCCCGGCCTCGGACCCCGGGATACTCGGCCGGCCCCCCGCGGAGGATCCCATGAGCGAGCCGAAGTCGAAGAACATCACCTGGCACGGCGCCGACGTTTCGCAGGCCGAGCGCGAGCAGGCCCTCGGCCAGAAGGGCGTGGTCGTGTGGCTCACCGGACTCTCGGCCTCTGGCAAGTCGACGATCGCCCGCCGGGTGGAGCAAAAGCTGCTCGAGCGCGGCGTCCACGTCTACGTGCTCGACGGCGACAACCTCCGAATGGGCTTGAACAAGGATCTCGGCTTCTCCCCCGCCGATCGCACCGAGAACATTCGCCGGGTGGGCTGTGTCGCCCAGCTCTTCGCCGACGCCGGAATCGTCGTCCTCACTGCGTTCATCTCGCCCTATCGGACCGATCGGGACAACGTCCGCGAGCACGTAACCGCCGGCCGCTTCGTCGAAGTGCATGTGTGCACGTCGCTCGCCGACTGCGAGTCGCGCGATCCAAAGGGCCTCTACAAGAAGGCTCGCGAAGGCAAAATCCCCGAGTTCACCGGCATCTCGGCCCCTTATGAGGCACCCGAACGCCCAGAGGTCAAGCTCGACAACAGCGGCCAGACGGTCGACGAGTCGGCCGACGCGCTCATCGCCGAGCTGAACCGCCTCGGGTTCGCCACCGCCTAGGCGAAAGGGCGCTCGGGCGCAGCGACGGGTCAGGTCAGATCGATGGATTTCGCCTGGCGAATTCTTCGATCAGGCGCCGCGAGTCCTCATCGATCACCCGGGGGACGACGATCCGGAGCTCGACCAGCAGATCTGCGCCGCCCTCGTCCTTGCCGGCGAGACGCATGACCGTTCCCGAAGACGTTCCGGGTGGGATCACCAGCGTGACGGGGCCGGTCGGGGTCTCGAGGAGCACACGTCCCCCCAGGATCGCATCCCCCACGCCGACATCGAGCCGAGGGTGCCCCTCATCGCCCCACTCGACCGGCTCGGCAGCGGGTTCCTCCGAGGGCGCCCCGTCCTCCGCACCCACCCGCACCGTCACGTAGAGATCCCCATAGGGACCGTAGTTCGTCCCCGCGTTCCCCTTCCCGCGCTCCTGCAGCACCTCGCCGTCCCGGGTTCCGCGGATCACACGCAGGTCGAGCACATCCTCGATCTCGGCGACCTCGAGCTGGTTTCCATTCGGGACCCACCGTGGATTGCGAGCCAGTCGGAAGTACGAGGTCGTGAAGGTTCCCCCGCGCGCGGCGATCGCCAGCGGGATCTCCACCTCCATGGCGAGGTCGTCTCCCCGGCGCGGGGCGTTTGGATCGTCCGAGGCCATGCCCGAGGTGGAGGGAGGTGCCACGCCGCCCCCCGGCCGCCAGCTAGCCGTCGCTGACGGATCCTCGCCGATGTCCACGGTTCTGCGGCTCTTTTTTGGCCGACCCGCCGCCCTCTCGCGCGTTCCGAAACCCCCGCTGAACAGATCGTCCAGGTCCACTGTGTTTCCGCCGTCGGCCCGACCTCCCGCTCGACTGTCCCGGGGCTGCCCTCCGCCATCGTGGGCTCCGGGAATGGGCGGGCGACCCTGGACGCCGTCGCCCCCCGATCCCAGCGGATGATCGGTCTCGCTCGCTGTCCGTTTCCACATCGCGTCGAAAAAAGAGCCGTGCCGGCCCCCTTCGCGCTCCACCCTTCGACGCGGCGGGCGATCGTACCGAGCCCGAAGTGCTGGGTCGACTAGCGTTTCATAGGCTTCTCGCGCCATCTTGAAGCGATTGGCCTTGTCCGGGTCCGCTCCCGCGACGTCGGGGTGGCACTCCTTGGCGATCGCGCGGAACGCCCTCTTGATCGCAACCTCATCTGCGCTCTTCTCGATACCCAGGATCGCGTAGTACTCGTCGGCCATCGCCGTCCTCGACAACCATCATAGCCCTCGTCCGCTGCACGAGGCGATTGACCCTCGATCCTTCCCTGCCTATAGTGCTTGAAGGTGCGAGCGTCTGGTTCCCCAGCCGGCGCGGAGGGACAGTTGGCCAACAAGTACGGCTCCACAAGCACGCTCTCCTGTTCCTTCTGCCACAAGCCGCAGCGGGACGTGGAGAAGATCATCGCCGGCGACGGCGTCTACATCTGCTCGTCCTGTATCCGACTTTGCATGGGCATTATTCGCGACACCAGCTCCAGCAAGCCGGTTGCCTGGGGACACAGTGGGGTCCCCGCCCCGGCGAAGATCAAGAGCTACCTCGATCAATACGTGGTCGGGCAGGACGAGACCAAGCGAAAACTCGCGGTCGCCGTATATAATCACTACAAACGGCTCGAGCTCCACTCAGAGGCGAAGGAGAATGACGTCGAGGTTCAGAAGTCGAACGTGCTGTTGATCGGGCCCACTGGCACGGGCAAGACGCTGCTGGCCCAGACCCTGGCCCGCTTTCTCGATGTGCCCTTCGTGATGGCTGACGCAACCACCCTCACCGAGGCCGGATACGTGGGGGAAGACGTAGAGAACATCGTCCTCAAC
>CANLGQ010000245.1 GCA_947490265.1 Pseudomonadota bacterium
GGAGGGCGGCGGGAGGGCGAAACACGTCGAGGATGTCGACCGCTTCGTGGATCTCGTGGAGACCCGCCAGGATCCGCGCCCCGTGCACGAACTGGCCTGCGAACGCGGGGTTCACGGGAACGATGCGAACGCCGGCCCGGTAGAGCGCCGCAGGAACGTAGTGAGCGGGCCGCGAGGGATCGACGTGAGCGCCGAGCACGGCGACCACCCGGGCGCTGCGGACGCGATCTTCGAAGGCTTCGGGGGAGAGGGGCATGTTAGTGGGATACGCACGCCGCCTGGAGCCGCAAGCTGGAAGCCTGGGCCTCGCTCGACCTCGACGACTGCAGCCTGAACCGCACGCTGGGACTCACTCGGTTCGGCAACGACAATCCGACCACCCGCCTGGACGGCGAAGCGTTCTTCCGGGCCTGGCACACCCCCGAGGGTCCAGCTACGCTGCGGATCACGCCACGAACCAATGGTTTCGACGCATCTGCGTGGGGACCCGGGGCGGCGACGGCCCTCCGGGCGTTCCCGGCGATCCTCGGAGCCGGCGATCCGCGGGCGTGGCTGTCGAACCCGACGCTGGCCAGTTGGTCGCGGGCCAAGCCGGGTCTGCGGCTCGCGCGCGTGCCGTGGCTCGCCGAGCTCCTGTTCGGGATCGTGCTCCAGCAGCGCGTGGCGTTTTCCGACGCGGCCCGAAGCTGGAAAAACCTCGTCCGGGATTACGGAACACCCGCGCCGGGGCCGTTTGGGCTCCTCCTGGCGCCGCTGCCCGGGATCGTCGGCAAGATCCCGTTCGCGACCTGGTTCCGGTCGTACGCGGTCGACCGGCGCCGCGCGGCCGCGATCTCGGACGCGGCGTTCGTCGCGCGAAAGATCGACCGGCTCTTCGATCACCCGGAGGGCGCAGACGCCCTCCTCGACCACCTCCACGGGGTCGGCCCGTGGACCCGCGGCATGTTTCGCGGGCACGGCCTCGGCGACCCCGACGCGGTGCCGATCGGCGACCTCCACCTGCCTCGAACGGTCAGCAAAGCGCTGACCGGGGTGCCCCACGGCGACGACGACAAGATGCTCGAACTCCTGGCGCCGTTCGCGGGGCAGCGGTTCCGAGCGATCCGCCTCCTGCCCTAGCAGCCGCCCGAATAATAGTAGTAACTACCGGATCCTCCGGTTTCCATGGCCGGTCCGGTATCGCCGCTGTCGGGCAACGTGGTGGGAGCCCGCCGGCAGCCGCTGCTCGTCGTCTCCGTCGCCATCGACCCCTCCATCGGGACGTCGTCCGTGCCGCCGTCGCCACCCTCGGGGTCACAAGCCATCGCGCCCAGCAACAGGACGAGGAAACGCACGGACACCTCCTTCCCGCAGCTTACGCGATCGTCAGGGTTCTGGCTCGGGATCCAGCTCGCGACCCGGCGCCACTTCGGGGTCGGCGTCGGGATCCACCTGACCCGTGCCCATGAAGAAGGCGTGATAGCTTGCATATTCATCGGAGGGGTCGAGTCGGGCGGCCTCGGTGAACAGCGCCCGTGACTCGGTGACCAGGGCCTTGAACCGCTCGGGATCGCCAAAGATCACGTCGTCTTCCTCGGCCTGACGCCGGAGACAATCCGCGAGGAGCGCCTTGCCCAGCGCGGTGATCTGGTCGGGCTCCAGGTCTTCCGACCAGGGCCCGCTCTGCTCCAGGCAGTCGAGACCCTCGCGGGCCTCGTCCTCGGCCTCGGCCACGCGGTCGGTGTCGAGCAGGATCCGGGCGAGCTCGAGCCGCGGCTCGGGGAGCCTCGGTTCGAACTTGAGGATCGCCCGCAGCGCTTCCTCGGCGTGGTCGGCCCGCCCGGCCTCCTTCGCGGCCATCGCAGCGAGAAACTGACGTGCGAGCTCGTCGAGCGCGACTTCCTCGTCTTCCATGCAAGCGTCCTAGGAATCGAATTTGGAGGTGAATGGTTTGCCGGTCGGCGACGGGATCGGGCTGCGAACGACCGCGATCCCCCCGAAGCGGGCGACCAACCGCGGCGCCAGGGAGCGCCGAACCGGAGGCATCAGGAGGAGGATACCGGTCAAGTCGGTGAGCACCCCCGGGGTGATCAGCAGCATGCCGCCGGCGAGCACCAGCGCCCCCTCGACCAGCCGGGTCGCCGGAGGAAGCCCTTTGCCGAGGTCTTGCTGAAGCTGGCGCAACACGGCGAAACCTTCGCGCTTCGCCAGCCACGCGCCGAGGATCCCGGTGCCGAGGACGAACAGGAAGGTCGGCATCGGGCCCAGAAAACTACCCATCTGCAGGAGCAGGAACAGCTCGATCGCCGGAACGACGGTGAACAGGAGGAAGAGCTTCCACACGGGCGCCTCGGCGGAAGCCTAACCACCGCTCAGGGGTGCGGCGCGCTTCGCGGCCCGCCAGCGCGCCTCCAGTTCGTCGGCCGGGGTCTCGTACACCGTGCGGCCCTGGGCGGCCAACTCGGCCTCGACCACCCGAAATCTGGCCTCGAACCGGGCGGTTGCCATCCGCAGGGCGTCCTCGGCGCCGGTGGGCAGGTGCCGCCCCAGGTTCACCAAAGTGAACAGCACATCGCCGAGCTCCTCGGCGATCTCGATTGGATTTCCCCCGGCCATCGCCTGGTCGAGCTCGGCGACCTCCTCGGTGAGCTTGGCGCGCACCCCGGCCGCATCGGGCCAGTCGAAGCCCACGGCGCCGGCCTTCTCAGAGATCCGGTGGGCCCGCAGGAGGGCCGGAAGCGCAGGGGGAACCCCGTCGAGTGCCGAGCCCACCCCGCCGCGTTCCCGGGCTTTGCGCGCCTCCCAGGCGGCGACGTCGCCCTCGTCTCCGGTGCGCACCGCTCCGGCTTCGAAGACGTGCGGATGGCGGTCCACCATCTTCCGGTTGATGCGCTGCAGCACGTCGTCCATCCCGAACCGCCCTGCTTCCTCGGCGAGCCGCGCGAGGAACACCACCTGGAAGGCCAGATCGCCGAGCTCCTCCTGAAGCTCCTCGCCCCGGTCGATCGCGTCCAAGACTTCGTAGGTTTCCTCGAGCAGGTAGGGCCGCATCGATTCGAGCGATTGGGCGCGATCCCAGGGACACCCTCCCTCCCCTCGGAGGCGGGCCACGATGCCGACCAACTCGTCGAAGCGCCCCATGGACCCGCCGGCGTAAGATGTCGCGCCGGAGGGATCGCGTGTCTCAGCCCCAGCAGTTCGGCGAGTATCACCTGCTCGAGAAGATCGCGACCGGCGGCATGGCCGAGGTCTGGCGCGCCCGGGCCTATGGCCTCGCCGGCTTCGAAAAGATCCTCGTGATCAAGCGCGTGCTCGATTCGCTGGCGAAGGACGACGAGTTTGTCCGCCTGTTCATCGACGAAGCGAAGATCGCCGTCCAGCTCCTCCACGTCAACATCGTGCAGGTGTTCGAGCTCGGAGAGGTCAACGGCAGCTACTACATGGCGCTCGAGTATGTGCACGGCCTCGATCTGGCCCGGCTGCTCACCCAAGCGCGAAAGGTCGGAAACTTCCCGGTCCCGCTCGCCCTGTTCGTCCTGTGCGAGGTCCTCAAGGCGCTCCAGTTCGCACACGAGCGTCTCAGTGAAGAGGGCGTTCCCCTGCGGATCGTACACTGCGACATCAGCCCCCAGAACATGCTGGTCAGCTATGCCGGCGAGGTGAAGATCACCGATTTCGGCATCAGTCGGGCGGCGTTCCAGTCCGAGACGCTCCACGAGGTGATCCGAGGTAAGTACGCGTACATGTCGCCGGAACAGGTGGAGGGCGCCGAGCTCGATGGGCGCAGCGACCTGTTCTCCCTCGGCATCGTGCTCTACGAACTGCTGACCGGCCGCCGCCTGTTCAAGGCCAAGACCCGCGACGAGACGATCGCCAGGGTTCGGCGCGCCGAGGTCCCCTCCCCGCGCACCTATCGCCCGGAGATCAGCACCGATCTCGAGGGGATCCTGCTGCGCGCGCTGGCCCAGAGCGTCGACAACCGGTTCCAGTCGGCCGCCGAGATGCTGGAGGAGATCGGCGTGCTCATGGTGCGCGAGGGGCACCGGGCGACCAACAACGACCTCGCCGCCTTCGTGCGCAACGTGATCGAGAGCGATGGTCAGACGCCGGACAGTCGCCGCGCGGAGGTCGGCGCGAGCCAACCCACGGCGGTGGTCGTGCTGGCGGTGGAGGCGCTCGCCCCTCCCCGTTCGCTGTCCTCGCCGAAGGCCTCGCTCGCCGCGCTCACCCAGGAGTGGTCGGGGATCATCGGCGAAGCCGGCGGCGAGATGTGGGAGCGGACCGACGGGAGCATGCTCGTGTTGTGGATCGACGCCGGCGGCGACCTCAGAGTCCCCATCGACGTCGCGACCCGAACGACGGCAACCTTGCGAAAGGTGACCCACAAGGTTGGTTACCGCCTCGCAGCCGGGATCGCCCCGGGCGTGGCCCGTTTGCACGCCGACACCGGCCGACCCTCGGAAGGATGGGAGCTGGCCGGCCCATTTTACCTCGCTCGGTGGATGATGAACCTCTCGGCGCACCGGGGCCGCACCCTGCTCACCGAGGTGGGGGCCAAGCAGGTGGAGAAGACGGAACCCGCCGCGCTCCTCGGGCGGATCAGCATCCTCGGAAACCGGTACATCAACCTGTACGAGGTCGGCTGACGCCGAGGGGGATCAGCGCGCCGACGGGTCGACGCGGCGCGCCACGGCCTCGAACGGGACGCCCGCTTCGTCGAGCGCGACGAGGGCTGCCCGCTGCTCGTAGGGGGTTGGGCTCGGGCCGGGTGACGCGCACCGCTCCGCGAGCCACAAACCGATTTCCGGCTCCTGGAGGGGCATCTCGCGCGCCAGCAACCCCACGTCGAGGGCAGCGGCAACGTCGGGTACCGCCCCCACCACGACGTCGCGCCCGGACTCGGGCTCCACGCGGAGGCCCCACCGTCCCACGGCGTCGGCGGCGCCGAGAAGGGCCTCGCGACGCGCCGGGGACAGCGGCACGCGCACCGGCGCCACGAGGTGCCGGGCCGGGCATCCGAGCGCGAGGGCGCCGCGGAGCCGTTCGCGGTCGACCGCCAGCCGATCCACCAGCACCAGATCGGCCCCCGCATCGCAGACGAGCCAGCGACCGGCGACGACGCCGAGCGACCGGAGGGATCGCCAGGCGAACCCCGCTTCGGCGACCACGAGCGGGGCGGGCAGCCACGGCTCGGAGTAAGGCCGCGGATCGTCGTCGGGGTGGGCGGGCAACCTCGCCGGCGCGGGTCGCACGACGGGCGTGGCCTCGACCCGGATCGGCGCCAACGGCAGCGCCAGGGTCCCAGCGGGTTCGTCCACCGGAGCCGTGCGCAGCGCCGCCCGCGCGCGGATCGGATCGACGGCGCGCGTCCCGACCCCCTCGAGGGCGGACCGCACCGCGGCGACCACCGCTTCGGTCACCCCGCGCGGATCGCGAAAGCGCACCTCCACCTTGGCGGGATGGGCGTTCACGTCCACCTCGCCTGGCCCCACGCTCACCCGCACGAGGCCCACCGGAACCCGGCCCCGAGGCAGGAGGTCTCGGAACCCGTCGAGCA
>CANLGQ010000246.1 GCA_947490265.1 Pseudomonadota bacterium
GGTCGGCTCATGACCCGAGAAAAGTCGACTCGAACCGGCTACGGTCAGGCGGAGGTCGAGTCAGAGAGGCTACGCTTTTTCAAGCTCGACCACGACCCGGGACGCGGCTGTTGGCGATGCGATCGTCAACTCGGCCAGGGTGTACTAAGCACATTTTGGAGGACGACAGTGAACGCCGGGGCGTCGAGAAGCGGGCCGACGTCGGCGGTCAAGGGGCCGGCGAACACCTCCACCATGCTGTCGCTGTTTCCCGAGTCGAAGTGTGCCGCGACGAGATCGCGTTCGCCATCGTCGTCGAGGTCCCCCGCTGCGCTCATCGCGAAGACGTGGTCGGCTTGCATCGGGACCGTCCACTGGGCGTCGGTGGTGAACGAGATGGCTGGCAACGGAGTCGGCAGGACGAGCCCGCTCTCAACGAGGTCATCGAACAGGAGGAGTTCGGGAAGGCCATCACCAGTCAGGTCGCCGTCGGCTGCCGCAAGCCCGGCAACATCGGCGGGACCGGGCAGCCCAGGCTGGATCACGTACGCATCGAAGTCGGTCGAGCCGAGGGAATTCGCAATCGGGCCATACGTGATGGCCACCATCCCGCGGCCGCCCGAGTCGTCCGGATCGTAAGCGTCGAGTTCGCCGTGAGCGGAGGAAATCAAGCCATCGACTGCACCGTCGCCGTCGAGGTCCTGGAAGCTTGCGCCGAGGAGGGTAGCGGCGTCGAACGGATACAGCGCGAGGTTCGGCGACATGGGCTGCGGATCCGGGCCAAACCAGATCCGGACCGGGTCGGGATCCGCGAAGAGGAGGTCCGCCGAGGTCACCACATCGTCGAAGCCATCGCCGTTAACGTCCGCCAGAGTCACCAGGAGGCTGTCCTGGAACTCGCCCGAGTGATCGGAGAGGCTCAGGGCGCCTTCGAACGGACCTAGCATCAACCAGGACAGGAGTGGCCTCCCACCACCGATCAGCAGGTCCACCTCGCCGTCGGCGTTGACGTCACCCGTCGCGAGGTAGTTTCCCGCAGCAGCGAGTTCGATGTACCCGGCGAGGGTGGCCTTGGCCTGCGCCGTGACATCTACTTCGCCGAGCAGAAGGCACTCTTCGAGCCCGTCGCAGTCGTTGTCGGCGCCGTCCCCGCAGATGGGGTCATGGCCGGGATGAGACGATGCATCGCCGTCATCGCAGTCGGCATCGATCACGGAGCCGTCGCCATCTTGATCGAAGTCGCTTCCGCCCGAACAGTCCTGGTCGACACCGTCGTACCAGGCCTCTACAGCACCGGGATGTACGGTGGCGTCCCCATCGTCGCAGTCCGCCGGGCTGGGCCATCCATCGCCGTCGACGTCGTCCTCCGGCACGACGACGATCGACCCGGCCGGCTTCTCGGCGGCGGGCGCAGTCGGTCCTCCGCAGCCAGCCAAAAAAGCCGAGGCGAGGACGAGCAAAGCGGGTTTCATCGGTTGCAAGGATTCATTTCACCGAGGCTAACCACCAGCGGGGTTCACGGAGACATCCACGGCCACGGTGGAGCGGATCGAGAATTCGACACATCCACCGGGGACGATCTCGGTCGAGTCCACCGTATGGCGGGTGACGGTCGCCACTGGGAAGCCGCTCACGCCCGCCGCAATGAGCTCGTGGAGGAGCCCACCAGGAAGCAACGCCGAACCCGAGTCCGGAAACTCGCAGGTCATGATGGTTGGTGTGCTGCTCTCCAGGTCGATGTCCAACCACACCTGAACCGTCGACTGCAGGCCCTGTCCGGGGTCGCTCCACGTGATCGGCAGGTCAACCTGGTCGGCGATCACCCAGGTGGAGTCGCTGCCGAGATCGATCGGCTCGAGTCCCACCCCGTGCAGGGTGATGTCGCTGCCGAAGGAGGTTCCGTGGGTCTGAAGCTCGATGAGCGCGCCCGGCAAGAAAGGCGGATAAGGCAGCGCCGCAGGCGGATCCGGGCCGAATAGGACCAAGTCCTCCTGGAGCCCACCTATGGTGACACATCCGATGTCCTGCACGGCGGGAAGCGCTGTGCAGTCGCCGAGATCGTCGGCATCAACCATCTGAACGTCGTCGAATTCGCAGGCCTCGCCAGCGTCACACGGCGGGTCACAGAAGGGGTTGTTCCTCTTGAGAAGGGTACAACCGCGCTCGGAACCTACAACTTCGAGGAGAGCGCCGGGCATGGAGCTCTCCCTCACGTCAGCGGTGAGGAGTGTGATGGGGTCGCAGAGGCAGACCGATAGTTCGCCCAGCTTCGAGCCAGGCGCACACGCGCCCGCGAGCGGTACCGTCGCTGGGTCGCCGATCGGTTCCGGAACCGCCTCACACGCATCGGTCGAGTTCGTGCTGGTAGACGGTGGCGTGTCGGTGTCCGCTACCAGACCCGTTTCCGTGAGCTCGGCGGTCCCTTCCGGGTCCCGCCCCGGCGGTCGCTCGGAACCACCGCACCCGACCGCCAGCGTCCACAACAACATGCAGCGCATCGCCTGCCTCATTGCTCTATCCTACCAAAGTCGAGAGTCGGTCGCGACCCCTTCCGTCGAACGCTGGGGCCGGCAAGGCGAAAGCCCTTCCGGGTGTGACCGACCCCGAGCGCTCGTGCAGCGCCGATCTCGACAGGCGCGGCGACTTGCCAACGCGAACCGGTTGGGTCGTCCTCTCGCGTCCGACGATTCCGAAGTTTCAACGAGCCCTCCCATCGAATCTGCTGGACAGTCTAGCAACGACGCCCTCGAACCAGCAGATCCTGTCATCTCCAGTCCACATAATCGCCCATTCACAGCGTATCAGCACCACGAGTCTCTGCTTTGGGAGCAGGGGGCCGCCGGTTCGAATCCGGCCACCCCGACTTCTCGACCGCATCCCACCCTCATCCACCGGCCTTCACCCAACGGCACATCAACACGTCGTCGCGCCAGGTGCCGTCTTCCATCCGGTACTCCCGGTCCCGCCGTCCCTCTTCGGCGAAACCCAGCGCCCGATACAACCCGATCGCGGCATCGTTCTTCGCGTAAACCACCAGCGACACCTTCGCGATCACCGGATGGGCACTCGCCCACGCCAGGGCGGCCTCCACGAGTTGCCGGCCGACGCCCTGCCCCCGCGCGCTCCGCCCCACCATCACCTCGAGTCGCGTCACGTGCCGGTGCCGGGCAAGGCCGGTTCCACTCAACGAGACCCACCCCACCAACGCCCCGGCGGACCGCGCCACCAACAAGAGGCTGTCGCCCGACGACGCCGCTTCGACGACCTCGGCCTCCTTCGAAGCCAGCGTTCCACGATACTCAGCCATCGAGGTTACGAACCACTCGCCTTCCTCCAGCACCGCGCGATGCAGGGCGAGGAGCCCGAGCGCGTCCCGGCGGCGAGCCGGCTCGATCCTCAGTCCCACTCCGCCTGCCGGACGAGTTCGGTCACCCGGCCGTCGTCGACGTAGGCGTTGATCTGATAGTGGTCGTTGGACTTGTAGCTGGCCTTCGAACCGGGCACCCACACGAGGGTCGAGCCGTCTTCGAGGATCTCGAATCGATAATTGAACAGCTCCGAACGGGTTGCCGGCCGACCGGTAAGCCGCTGCCGGTTCACTGGCTCGCCCCACGCCATGAACATCATGTCCTGCGTCCACCCGATCTCGACTCGGCCCTCGGTGATCGACGCGCGCTGCTCGGCGTCGAACCGGTACCACAGCTCGTGGAGGTTGTCGGCGGTTTGGGCACCCATCAGGAGTTTCTGCTCTTTCAGCCAGGCGGATCGCTCGTCAGACGTCTTGAACTTTACGTAGTCCTTTTCCTGGTCGTCGCTCATGAACGGCTGCAGCGCGTGCAGTGCGTCTACCTCGTCCGTCGTGAGCTTCTTCAAGCTCGCAGCACAGCTTCCGACGGCGATCCACCCAAGAATCAAGCCCAGCGAAGTCCGGCGCATCCACCCTCCTCGTGCCCTGTTAACCCGCGTCCGGGGCGACGGAGTCCGCCGAAAGTCTCCGCGGCGGGGGGCTGGCCGGGGCGACCAGGTGCAACCCAGCTGCCGCGACCCAGCCCCGCCGTTCGCGCCCGTCGCGCACCAGCACCCAGTCTCCGAGCCGCTGCTCGACCCTCACCTCGCTACCGGGTGGAAGGCGAAAGCGCTCTGCCGAAGCCGGGTCCGCGAGCAGCCGAGCCCTCAGCTCGCCGTCCAGGACGACCGCCACCGGCCGCTCGGTTGCGACGTAAGCACCCTGCATGCCGAGGAGCCCGAGCGCCACCCCGACCGCCCACCACAAACCGCCCGCGCGCGCCGAGCCGGCGATCCGGCGAGCGCGCACCAGAAGGAGCGAGCCCATGCCGGCGAAAAGGGATCCGAGAAGACCTACTTCACCCGGCGTCGCGAGGCGGAACCACGGCAGCGACTCGCCCACCGGCGGAGGCGTGCCCGGGAGCCCAACCCGCGCGACCGCGAGATCGTGTTGGACCGCCGCGTCCCGCGGACGGAGGCGTGCCGCCGAACGCCAGCAGGCGACCGCCCGAGGGAGATCGCCGCGAAGGTACCAGGTCGTACCCAGATCGAACCACACCGCCCCCGAGGGCGCTCCCGAGTCGGCCGCCGATTCGAACGCCGCAGTCGCCGCAGGAAGATCACCCCGTTCGAACTCAAGGACGCCGGAGGACAGCGCGCCACCGCAGCCCAGTGCCAGGAGCAGCGCGATCACGACGAGCCTTCTAGCAGCGCGACCACAGCCCGCACGTCGGCGAGGAGATCGTCGCTGGGGTCCCCTGCAAACCGCGCCCGGTCGAGCAACCGCGAGACCTCGGCCACCCGTTCCCGAAGGGGGTCGGGCAACGAGGCCAGCGCCGCAGCGCGATCCAGGGCGACCACCTCGACCTGCACCCGGGCAGCCAACGCCAGCCGAATCACCGCGTCGAGCGCCGCGAGTCGTGCCTCAGGTTCCGTGGGAAGACGGCCGAGCGCCTCGGCGGCGGTCGGAGGCCGAAGCGCGCGCACCCGGCGCCGCTCCTTCCAACTCCGGAAGCGCTCGACCACCGAAAGGAGCCCGATGCCCACTCCCGGCCCTGCCGCCACGACAAGGGCGAACGGAAGCAACGTCCCGACGGGTGCGGCGTGATCTCGCCCCCACCGGTAGATCGGACGAATTGCGGGTGCCGCGACCGGCGGCGAGGGGGCTCCAGGGGCCGCAAACGACTCGAGGTCCCCTACCGACTCGCGGCCCGCCGCCACCTCGAACGGTTGGATCTCCGCGCGAAGTGTCTCGAAACTTCCCTTACTCGGGGAAAAAACCACCAATTCCAGCGGCGGGAGCGCGATCCGACCGGCGCGCCCGGGAACGACGGCGCGGTCGAACGTCGCGACCGCGACCCAGCTCCCGTCCTGCACCGCTCCCCGGAGGCTGTGGTCCGCCTCGTACACCTGGACTGCAGGGTCGGCTGGGAACGTCGGAAGGGCAAATCCGCCGACGTCCCCGTCCCCGGTCAGATCGATGCGCCACTTCAAGCTCGAAC